>DATKQO010000250.1:0-9611 GCA_035532715.1 Gaiellaceae bacterium
CCTCCCTCGCCTCGTGGGGCGCCGTCGGACCGGCGACCCCCGCGCCCGACGGCACCGTCCACCTGACCGAGCAGCCGACGATCACGACCGACTACCGGCTCGCGACGCCTGCGGCGGCGGCCGGCTTCGTCCGCATCCGCGTCACGCCGCTCGTCACGATCACGACCTTCGCGGCCGACCAGGTGCAGGGCGCCGTCCAGCCCGTGCTTCCCGGCGCACCGGTGCAGGTTCAGCAGCAGGCGCCCGACCTCACGTGGACGAACGTCGCCACGGGAGTCGTGAACGCCGACGGCACGTTCGCCGTCCCGGTCCAGCTCGCATCCGGCGGGACGTTCCGGGTCGTCGTCGCACCCGGGCATGGGTACTGGCCCGGGACGACGACACCGCAGATCGTGGCGCGCTGATGCCCCGCCTCCTGCTGGCCCTGTCCGTCGCGGCGCTCGCCGTCGCGGCACCGGCCGCTGCCTTCACTCCGTCCGACCCACTCGCGCCGAAGCAGTGGTATCTGACGGAGGACCACGCGTTCGACGCGTGGACGACGCCGCCTCCGAACCTCGTTCCCGTGAAGGTCGCCGTCGTCGACTCCGGGATCGACGCGACTCTGCCCGATTTCGCGGGCCGCATCGCCGACGCGCGCAGCTTCGTCGGCGGCAACCCGCTCGTCGACACGGACGGCCACGGAACGTTCGTCGCCGGCGAGATCGCGGCGAACCTCGACACGCAGGGGATCGCCGGCATCGCGTACACCGCGCAACTCCTGATCGCCAAGGTCGTGAAGCCCGATGGGACGATCCCGCTGCAGGCGGAGGCCGATGCGATCCGCTGGGCGGCCGATCAGGGTGCACGCGTGATCAACCTCAGCCTGGGCGGCGTTCGCGATCCCTCGCACCCGAACCGCGACACGTATTCGCCGCTCGAGGCGAGCGCCGTCGCCTACGCCTACTCGAAGGGCGCCCTGCTCGTCGCGGCCGTCGGCAACGGCGACGAGGCGTTCTCGCAGCCGTGGCCGTACGCGAGCTATCCGGCCGCCCTGCCGCACGTCGTCGGGGTGAGCGCGCTCACGCGAACCGGCAACGTGCCCGACTATTCGAACCGCGACCCGATCTACAACGACATCTCCGCGCCGGGATCCGGGATCTTCTCGACGTTCCCCTTGGCGCTGACGGCGCTCACTCCCGCGTGCCCTGACCAGGGCTTCTCGGACTGCGGCAGCGACGAGTACAGAAACGCCGAGGGCACCTCGTTCGCGGCGCCGCAGGTGTCGGCCGCGGCGGCCCTGCTGCTCGCCGTCAACCCGCTGCTGACGAACGGCCAGGTCGCGGCCCTGCTCGAGCACACCGCCGACGACGTGAACGCGGCCACCGGCTGCCCGCGCTGCGCGCTCCTGCGCGACCCGCTGAGCGGGTGGGGTCGCCTCGACGTCGCGAAGGCGATCGAGGCGCTCGCCGGCCCGCTGCCGCCCGCCGACCACTACGAGACGAACGACGACGCCGGCACGCAGGCCCACACCCTGTGGGGCAAGCAGTGGCATCTGACCGCGACGCTCGACTACTACGACGACCCCGTCGACGTGTACCGGATCGCGCTCGCGAAGGGCGAGCGCCTCGGCGCGAAGCTGAGCGGCTGGAGCGGCGCGAACGTCGACCTCGTGCTCTGGAAGCCCTCGACCACCAGCATCAACGATCCGCGTGAGCAGACCCTTCGCGCTGCGCAATCCGTCTCGCCGGGCAGCACGCAGCACGTGACGTTCACGGCGCCGGGACGAGGCTGGTACTACCTCGAAGCGAAGGTCGCGTCGCCCGGCTTCGGCCTGTACTCGCTCGCGTTCACCAAGACCACGCCCCGCAGGCGCTAGTACACCTACTGATTCTCGAGCAGCTCGTCCTCGTTCACCGCGCGCACCACGCGGGCGGGATTCCCCACGACGAGCATGCCTGCCGGAACGTCCTTCGTCACGACGGCGCCCGCGCCGACGAACGCCTCTTCGCCGATCTCGACTGCCGGGCAGAGGATCGCACCGCCGCCGACGCGGGCTCCGCGCCGGATGGTCGGCCCTTCGATCAGGTCGTGACGGCGTTCGGTGCGGCCCATGAAGTTGTCGTTCGTCGTGACGACGCACGGCGCGATGAAGACGTCGGCCTCGAGCCGCGAGTACGCCGTGATGTACGCCTCCGCCTGGATCTTCGTCCGGTCGCCCACGGTCGTGTCGTTCTCGATCAGCGAGCCGCGGCCGAGCACGACGTCGTCGCCGACCTGCACGCGCTCCCGCACGCACGACTGGTCGCCGAGGATGACGCGCGCGCCGATACGGCTGCCCGCGAACACGACGGCGCCGGTGGAGACGATCGTCCCGTCGCCGATCTCCGTCGGCGGCAGCGGCTCGCGCTTCGCCGTCGAGCGTGGGGAGAGCGACGGCTGCTTGCCGACGACGGCGTTCTCGAGCACCTTGACGCCCTCGCCCAGCACCGTGCCGGGGTGGACCGTCGCGGTCGGGTGGATCTCGGCGCTCATACGCGCGCGCCGGAGAGCGTCGCCTGCAGCGCCTCGAGCGCGCGGACGACCGCGAGCCCGTCGCGCGCCTCCCGGTGATCGCCGGGGCCCTGTGCGACGAGCCGCAGGAAGTGCGAGCACTCGAGGCGCAGCGGCTCGTCGTTCGGGATGCGCGGGCTGAAGATGTCGCCGGTGCGCGTGCTCCATTCGCCGTAGGTCTCCGCCGGCTGCCACGGCCCCTTCTCGTACACCGTCACCTTGCGCTCGAGCGACATGTCGTCGAACACGACCATCTTGTCCTTCCCGACGACCGTGATCCGCCGCATCTTGTGTGGGTCGAGCCAGGAGAGATGCATGTGCGCGATCCGCCCGGACGGGAAGCGCAGGTAGCAGAAGACGACGTCCTCGACGCCCGGATTGAGGAACGCGTTGCCGTGCGCCCAGACCTCTTCCGGCTCCTCGTCGAGCAGATGGAGGACGACGGACAGGTCGTGCACGCCGAGCGACCAGAGCGCGTTCTCGTCCTTGCGGATCACGCCGAGGTTCTGGCGGTTCCCGTAGATGCAGAGGATCTCGCCGAGGTCGCCCGCGTCGATCAGCTGCTTCACCTTCTGGACGCCGGGGTGGTAGAGGAGCAGATGCCCGGGCATCAGGACGAGGTTGCGTTCGGTCGCGAGCGCGACGAGCTCTTCCATCTCGGAGGCGCGCATCGCGGGCGGCTTCTCGACGAAGACGTGCTTGCCCGCCTCGAGCGCCTGCTTCGAGAGCGCGAAGTGCGTCGGCACGGGCGTCGCGACGACGACGGCGTCGAGATCGCCGGAGGCGAGCATCTCGCCGTAGTCGGCGTAGACCTGCACGTTCGGATACCTCGCGCCATAGCGCTCACGGAGCTCGGAGTCGAGATCGCAGAGCGCGACGAGCGTGCCCAGCTCGTCGAAGTTGCGCGCGAGGTTCGGCCCCCAGTAGCCGAGCCCGACGAGGCCGACCCTCATAGCTTGAAGACCTTCTCCGAGGCCGTGCCCTTCGCGCCGGTCGCGTTGCGCAAGTCGACGACGAGGCTCGCGTCGTCGACGAGCTGCGCGTAGTCGATCGCCGAGTGGTCGGTGACGACGACGACGCAGTCGTACGCTGCGGGCTCGTACGCGACGCTCGTCATCTCGAGACCGTGCTCCGTGAACCGCGCGACGTGCGGATCGTGGTAGGCGACGTCCGCACCCGCGTTCTGGAGCAGCGAGATGAGCTTCAGCGCGGGCGACTCGCGCATGTCGCCGATGTCGGGCTTGTACGCCACGCCGAGCACGAGCACCTTCGAGCCTTTGAGCGAGCGCTGCTTTGCGTGGTTCAGCGCCTGCGAGACGAGCGAACGGCAGAAGTACGGCATCTCCTCGTTGACCTTGCCGGCGAGCTCGATGAACTCCGTGTAGAAGCCGAACTCGCGCGCCTTCCACGTGAGGTAGAAGGGGTCGATCGGGATGCAGTGGCCGCCGAGGCCCGGGCCCGGGCTGAAGCGCATGAAGCCGAACGGCTTCGTCGAGGCGGCGTCGACGACCTCCCAGATGTCGATGCCCATGCGGTCGCAGAGGATCGCGAGCTCGTTGACGAGCGCGATGTTGACCGACCGGAAGATGTTCTCGAGCAGCTTCGTCAGCTCGGCCGCCTCGGGCGTCGTCACGCGGTGCACCGTCTCGATCGCGCTGCCGTACAGCTCGGCGGCGCGCTCGGTACAGGCGGGCGTGATGCCGCCGACGACCTTCGGCACGTTCTTCGTCGTCCAGTCGGTGCGGCCCGGGTCGACGCGCTCGGGGGAGAACGCGAGGTGGAAGTCCTCGCCGACCTTCAGGCCGGTCGCCTGGAGCAGCGGCAGGATCTCCTCGCGCGTCGTGCCGGGATACGTCGTCGACTCGAGCACGACGAGGTGACCCTTGCGCAGCCGTGGCGCGACCTCGCGCACGGCGTTGAGCACGATCGAGAGGTCCGGCTCGCGCTGGCGCGAGAGCGGCGTCGGCAGCGCAATCAGGATCGCGTCGGTCTCGCGGAGGATGTCGTAGTCGGTCGTCGCCGAGAGGCCGTCGGCAACGAGCTGCGCGAGCACCTCGGACGGGACGTCCTCGATGTAGCTGTCGCCGCGGTTCAGCCGGTCGACGCGATCCTGGGCGACGTCGACGAGCACGACGGCCCGACCGGCCTCCGCGAACACCTGGGCGAGCGGGACGCCGACGTAGCCGGCACCGATGATGGCGATCTCGGGTTTCACGACCGGCCAAGGCTAGCGCGGAGGGCGGCGGCGACCTTCGCGGAGGCGTTGCCGTCGCCGTAAAGCTGCGGGAGGTCGCCGGGCATGCGGGCGGAGGCCACCGCCTCGGCGAGCCTGTCCGGATCGTCGTCGACGAGCACGTTCGCCCCCAGCTCCACGGTGTCGACCCACTCCGTCGAGGGCCTGGCGGTGACGCAGGGGACGCCGTACCAGTACGCCTCTTTCTGGAGTCCGCCCGAGTCGGTGACGATCACGCGCGCCTGCGACGCGAGCGCGGCCATGTCGAGGTAGCCGAGCGGGTCGAGCACCCGGACGTTCGCAGGGACGCCGCCGAGCACGCTCTTCGTGCGCGGGTGGGCGGGAAAGAGCACCGGCTCGCCGAGACGGCCGAGCCCGTCGACGATGCGCGCGAGCCTCGCCGGCTCGACGTTCGCCTCGCGGTGGATCGTCGCGACGACGTAGCCGCCGGCGTGGACGCCGAGCTGCTCGAGGATGCGCGAGCGCTCCCGTGCGATCGGCGCGAGCTGGAAGCAGGCGTCGGCCATGACGTCGCCGACGACCTCCACGCGCCCGGCCGCGCCTTCCGCGGCGAGCGTCGCGGCCGAGCGCTCGTCGGGGCAGAGCAGCAGCGCGGCGATGCGGTCGACCGCGATCCGGTTCCGCTCCTCCGGCATGGAGAGGTCGCCGCTCCGGAGCCCCGCCTCGACGTGCGCGATGGGGACGGCGTGCGCGGCCGCAGCGAGGGCTCCCGCGAGGGTCGAGTTGGTGTCGCCGTAGACGAGCACCCAGTCGGGCCGCTCCCGCTCGAGCGCCGCCTCGATCCCCGGGCGCATCGCCTCCGGATCGGCCGTCTGGAGCGCGAGCCGGTACGCCGGCTCGGGCAGGCCGAGCTCCTCGAAGAAGACCTCCGACAGCTCGCGGTCCCAGTGCTGGCCGGTGTGGAGCACGGCCTCGTCGATCCCCGCCTCGCGCAGGGCGACCGACACGGGGCCCGACTTGATGAACTGCGGGCGGTTGCCGACGACGGAGAGGACGCGCACGCCCGGGAGCCTATGCGCACCGCAGCGCCGTCAAGCAGCCGGAGCGTCCTGCCGATATGTGGCAGATGCGACGCCGTCTGCCGGGACCGTTCGAGCTCGTGGCCGTCTTCTTGCTCGCGGCGACGGCGCTCGACGCGGTCGCGACGAGCCGGGGCTGGCACGGCGACGACTTCGCGCTCTTCGCGGCAGCCGGAAGGACGATGCTCTCGGGGCGGTGGCTGCACACGTTCCACGATCCGAAGCTCCAGTCGGCGCCGCTCGAGCTGCTGACCGCGACCGCCTTCTATCGGGTCGCGGCAGGCTCGCGCGCCGTGCTCGCGGTCGCGACGGAGCTCGCGTGCGCCGGCGCGCTGATCGCGGCGTTCCGGTCGATCGTCGGCCGAAAGGCGGTTGCGCTGGCGTTCTTCGGCGTCGCCGCGCTCCTGCTCGGCGTCGTGCCCGACGCCTACACGACCGGCCACTTCGCGGAGCCCGCGGCGGGCCTGCTCTGGCTTCTTGCCGCACGGGACGCGCGCGCCGGCCGCGTCCGGCGCGCCGGCATCCTCGTCGGCCTCTCCGCCGGCTTCGAGCTCTGGGGGATCCTCGGCATCGCGGTGCTGGCGCTCGCGCCGAGCCTCAGGCGGAGCGCGCTCGGTGCGGCGTTCGCCGCCGCGACGGCCTCGCTGATCCTCGGCCCGTTCGTGCTCGCAGGCGACTTCCACATGTTCGCGTTCCACTGGCACGTGTCCGGCGGCGCGATCGGTCTCGTCACCGGCGTGGGCTACCCGTTCGGCTGGCCGCTGCGGCTCCTGCAGGGCTGCGCGACCGTCGGCCTGGCCGCGGCGCTCGCGCGGATCGTCCGCTCGAGCCCGGCGTCGATCTTCGTCATCCCCGCGGTGACGACCATCGTGCGGCTTCTACTCGACCCGCTCGGGACGTTCTACTACTGGGATCCCGTCATCGAGCTGGCGCTGCTCGGCGCCGCGAGCGCGTTCGTGCGACGGGAGGCCCTGCGCGCCTGGGTGGAGGCCACGCTCGCGCCCGCCTGAGCCGGAGCGCCGCCCGCCCCGGCTACACCGCTAGATTCCTCATGGCGTGGCGATCGATCGCATCGAGTCCGTCGTGTACGGAGCGAACGACCTCGACGCGGCCATGCCGTCGCCTTCATCGTCGCGAGCGCGACCGGCCCCGTCGTCGAGCCCCGTGCGCACCTGCACGAAGACCGTCGCGATCGGCTTCGCCTCCTAGTCGTGGCGGAAGACCGGATCGGAGTCGTCGGCGCCGGGATCATCGGCCTCGCCGTTGCGCGGCGACTTGCAGAGTTGCGTCCCGACGCCACGGTGACGGTGCTGGAGAAGGAGCGCGACGTGGCACTCCACCAGACGGGCCGGAACAGCGGTGTCGTCCACGCCGGCATCTACTACACGCCGGGTTCGCTCAAGGCGGAGCTTTGCCGGCGTGGCGTCGGCCTGATGCGCGCCTACTGCCAGGAGCGCGGGCTCCCCTTCGAGGAGTGCGGGAAGCTCGTCGTCGCTCTCGACGAAGGGGAGTTGGACCGGCTGCGGGAGCTCGAGCGCCGCGCGGCCGCAAACAGCGTCCCCGGCGTGCGGTGGCTGGAGGGGGATGCGTTACGCGAGATCGAGCCGCACGCACTCGGCGTCGCCGGCCTCCACTCTCCCACGACGGCGATCACCGACTACCGTGCGGTGGCGCGCTCGTTCGCGGCGGACGTCGAGGCGGCAGGCGGCGCGATCGTCCTCGGAGCTCGGGTGGACGCGATCCGCGTCTCAGGCACGCGTGTTCGCGTCGTCGTCGGAGGCGAGGAGAGCGAGTTCGAGCGGCTCGTCGTCTGCGCCGGCCTCCAGTCGGACCGGCTCGCCCGCCGCGCAGGCGACAGCCGCGAGCCGACGATCGTCCCTTTCCGCGGCGAGTACCACCGGCTCGCCACCGGGCGCGAGTCCCTGGTGCGCGGCCTCCTCTATCCGGTTCCTGATCCCGCCTACCCCTTCCTCGGAGTCCACTTCACCCGGCGGATCGGCGGCGGTGTCGACGTCGGGCCCAACGCCGTGCTCGCACTCGCGCGCGAGGGCTACCGCCGGCGCGACATCCGGCTCTCCGACGTTGCCGAGACTCTCCGTTCGCCCGGCTTCCGAGCGCTCGCGCGCAAGCACTGGCGCATGGGCGTCCACGAGCTGCGCGGCTCGCTCTCGCGACGCGCGTTCGCCGCCGAGGCGAGCCGCTACGTCGCCGGCGTTACGGCCGCGGACCTCATCCCTGCCCCCGCGGGCGTGCGCGCGCAGGCTCTCGACCCGGACGGCTCGCTCGTCGACGACTTCCGGATCAACCGTCTCGGTCCCGTCACCGCCGTCCGCAACGCCCCGTCCCCGGGCGCGACCTCGAGCATGGCGATCGCCGAGCACATAGCGGCCGGCGCGCTCGACGGCTGACCGGCACCCGACGTACCGGTGTTCGCGCCGCTCGATCCCTCCCGCTCTGGATCAGCCCGGGCCCGTGGCGCGGCGCCCCCGTCGCGCATCCAACTTCGAGCTTCTCGATCCTTCGCGCAAAGCCCCGGCTCGTCGGCTAGTTCGGCATCGTGACGGGCGTCAGCCGCCTTCGGCTACCCACGGGACGCCCGCGACGGCCGGGAGGAGCTCAGGGTTGAGAATCGCGAGCGGCGACCCGCAACGCCTCCAATGCGCGACCGGCAGGGCCTTTGTCCAATGGGCTATGCCGGTGGCTCCAGTAGGTCGAGGGTTCTGTCGATGAGCCGAGGTATATGGCGAGAGGACACTCGCTCAGGTCAACGTTCGCGACCAGATGCGCAGCCGGGACGGTGAGCGCTGCCGTCGATGATGACACCGCAGTCGGGACATACGAGGTGCGCGAGACACGCTGCCTCTCCACCCGCGTCAGGCGTCGAAAGCGGTTGCTGCTCGCAGAGGCCGCACTTGAGCAGCGTGCCGAGTCGTTCGCGTCGACCTTCGGCGTCGGCAGCCCATGGTCGCGTCTCAAACGGCGGCTGGTGACGTACGTGCCGCTGGTGCCCACAAGCGAGCTCGGCAACCCAGTCGCCATGCTCGTCTTGGTGGTACCCGACGATCTCGCGCTGCACCGTGTCAGAGTACGTCGAGCAGACGGCCCCGCCCCAGCACCACCCCTCACTCAGAGTGCATTCCCCGCACACTGGCACAGGTCAGGCCGCTACTACTTGAGCAGCCGTCGCGCTCGCCCTCTATTTCTTGATGAGGTTGTGCACCTGCCACGTTTCCGGGGCGGGGCGCCGGATTCCTTGCGCTTCGAGAACCGGCTCGAGCTTCTCGTCCCAGGCGCGGGCGTGATCTTCGGATTCCCAGACCTCGATGACGCGCCAGCTGCCGTCGGGCCCCTCGCCGGCAAAATGGATGACGCCGCCCTCGGGAATGTTGTCGTTGCTGACGCCCATCTTCTCTCGTGTCGCGTCGTACTGGTCTTTTGTGACGTTCGGGTTATTGAACATGCGGGCAAATGCCATCGTGACCCCCTCCTGATGCGGTTGGAGTAGAGCTGGGACCCTATGCGTTTTCACGGTCTCTTTTTTCACGGTCTCTTGTCGCTGCGCCGAAGCAGGGCGAGTGAGGCTCAGCCGGCAGGCTTCGGCCCAGCCCCAGGCCATTCGTCGTCAGGGGACACTCCTGAACGCTGGCCCAGGCCAGCTCCAGGTCTCTAGGCCTCGTGGAGACGCCGCGTTGCTGCCACCGATTGCTTCCGCCGTCGTTTCTGCCACCACGCAACGGCTCAGCCGGCGAGATCCAGTTCGGGGACGGCGAGTTGATCGAAGAGGTCGTCCTCGAGCCCGAGGAAGCCCT
>DATKQO010000251.1:0-4722 GCA_035532715.1 Gaiellaceae bacterium
CCGCGTGCTCGATGACGCCTTCGACCGAGCCGTACTGCGCGATCAGCTGACCGGCCGTCTTGTCGCCGATCCCGGGGATGCCCGGGATGTTGTCGGAGCTGTCGCCCTTGAGCCCGATGAAGTCCGGGATCTGCTCGGGCCGGATGCCGTAGCGCGCCTCGACGCGCTCGGGCGTGTACACCTGCACGTCGCTTACGCCGCGCGGCGTCATCATCAGGGCGACGTTCTCGGTCACGAGCTGGAACGCGTCGCGGTCGGTGGAGACGACGGTCGTCTTGATGCCC
The DNA here is from genome assembly GCA_035532715.1 of Gaiellaceae bacterium. GTDB lineage: Bacteria > Actinomycetota > Thermoleophilia > Gaiellales > Gaiellaceae > Palsa-739. The sequence goes on from DATKQO010000251.1 coordinate 285, forward strand.
GCCTCGTCCGCACGCGTCGCGAGCGTCGCGATCACGTCGTCCGCCTCCCAGCCCTCGAACTCGAGGTTCCGGTAGCCGAACGCTTCGACGATCGGGCGGAAGTGCGGGAACTGCTCGCGCAGGAGGTCGGCCATCGGCCGCCGTCCTTCCTTGTAGACGACGTCGCCCGCTTCCGCGACCGCGGCGCGGTGCACCGGCCGCGTGTCCCACGCCACGGCGACGCCCTTCGGCTTGTAGTCCGAGAGCAGCTTGAAGAGCATGTTCGTGAAGCCGAGCAGCGCGTTCGTCGGGAAGCCGTCCGTCGTTGCGAGCTCCTCCGGCAGCGCGAAGAAGGCGCGGTACGCGAGGTTGTTCCCGTCGACGAGGAAGAGCTCGGAGTTGCGCGCAGGTGCGTCGTCGAGGTCGAGCTCGAGGCCCGTCAGCGTCTTCGGGGACATCGCTTCGAGTCTATTCTGCGAGGGGCCGGAGCTCGGCGGTCGCAGGCGGGCGGAGCTTCCGCGCTGCTTGAATCCCGCGGTGGCCCGCGTCCCGCTCCTGTCCGGCTCGCGGCTCGTGCTGGCGGCCGCGCCGGACGACGCGATCGTCCTGCGGCCGCCTCCCCCCGCCGAAGGCGTGGCTGACGTGGCGGCGGCCGTGCGCGACGCCCTCCGCTTCCCGCTCCAGGGCGAGCCGCTCGAGGCGCTCGCCCGGCGCGGCGCCCGCGCGACGATCGTCGTCGAGCCGCCCGCCCTGCCGATCCCGGCTTCGCCCGCCGACCCGCGGCAGCTCGCGATCGGCGCCGTGGTAGAGGAGCTCGAGCAGCTCGGCATCCCGACCGGCTTCCAGACGATTCTCGTCGCGGGCGGCCTCGCCCGCCGGCTCGGGCAGCGCGAGCTGGAGTCGCTCGTGACGCCCGAGACGGCGCGCCGGTTCCACGGCCGCGTCGTCGTCCACGACGTCGAGGATCCGGAGCTCGTCGAGCTCGACGCCGACTCGAGGCCCCCGCTGCGCGTCAACCGCGTGCTCGTCGAGACGGACCTCGTCGTCGTCGTGACCGCGGCCGAGTCGGTGCTGCACGGCGGCCCGGCCGCGCTCCTCGGCGCAGCGGGTGGCGACGCGCTTCGGGCCGCAGGCGCGTACTCGCTGCTCGAGACCGCGGCGTCGCAGGGGTGGCATCTCGGGCTCGCGCTCGAGCGCGCGCTCGCGCGCCGGGTGCCCGTGATCGGCGTGTCGGTCGTGCTCAACCACCCCGTGATCTCCGGCGCGCTCCGCGGCTATCCGTACGACCCGGAGGCGCTCGAGCGCATCGCGCGCTCGCCGCTCCGCTACGTCTTCGGCGCACTGCCCGGCCCGGCGCGCCGCCGGATCCTCCGTTCGGTCCCGACCGACCGCACCGCGGCCGCGGCGTTCGGCGGACCGCCGTCGGTCGCGCACGCGGAGGCGCTCCTGCGGGCGGTCGAGCTGCGCCGCACCGAGCTCGACGAGCCGCTCGACGCGATCGTGATCGGCATCCCCGGCACGACCCCGTTCCTCCCGCGCGAGCAGCCGAATCCCCTGCTCGCGGCCTACCTCGGGCTCGGGCTCGCCCTGCGCATGTGGCGCGACGCATTCCCGGTCGCGGACGGAGGGACCGCGATCCTCGTCAACCGCTTCTCGCGCCGCTTCGCGCATCCGACACAGCAGCCGTACCGCGCGTTCTTCCACGCGACCCGCACCGGCCGCGATCCACAACTGCTCGCCGACGCGGAGCGCGATGCCGCCGCCGACCCGCGCGCACTCGACGCCTACCGCGCGGGGCGCGGCGTGCATCCGCTGCTGCCGTTCCGCGACTGGAACGCGTGCCAGCCCGCGCTCGGACGACTCGGCGCTGTCGTCGTCGCCGGCGCGGGCGACGCGGCTACCGTGCGCCAGCTCGGCTTCGTGCCCGCGCACGGGGTCGGGGCCGCGCTGCTGATGGCGCGCGGTCGCGCCGGCGACAAGCCGCGCATCGGCTTCCTCCTCACGCCGCCGTACTTCCCTCTGCGTGTCGGCCGCGGGGCCGGTTAGCGCTACGACTCGCCGAGGTACGTCTTGCGGACTTCCTCGTTCGTCGCGAGCGCCTTCGCGTCGTCTGCGAGCTTGACGGTGCCGGTCTCGAGCACATAGCCGCGGTTCGCGACGTGGAGGGCCATCAGCGCGTTCTGCTCGACGAGCAGGATCGAAGTGCCCTGCTTGTTCACCTCGACGATCGTCTCGAAGATCCGCTCGACGAAGATCGGGGCGAGGCCCATCGACGGCTCGTCCAGCATGAGCAGCTTCGGCCGCGCCATCAGCGCACGCCCGATCGCGCACATCTGCTGCTCGCCGCCGGACATCGTCCCGGCCTTCTGCGTCCGCCGCTCCGCGAGTCGGGGGAAGAGCGTGAAGACGCGATCCATGTCCTCTCGCATCGACACCTTGTCGGGCTGCTGGAACGCCCCCATCTCGAGGTTCTCGGTGACCGTCATTCGCGGAAAGAGCTTCCGGCCTTCCGGCGACTGCGCGATGCCGAGCTTCACGATGTCGTGCGCCGGCTCGTGCGTGATGTCCTTGCCGTTGAACGTGATGCGTCCGCGCCTTGGATGATTGAGGCCGTTGATCGAACGCAGCGTCGTCGACTTGCCGGCGCCGTTGGCGCCGATCAACGTCACGATCTCACCGGCTCGAACCGTGATCGAGATCCCCTTCAACGCCTGGATCGAGCCGTAGAACGTCTCGACGTTCTCGAGCTCGAGGATCACCTGGTCGGCTGCGCTCACGAGCTCACCACCGCGGTGCCGAGGTACGCCTCGATCACCCGCTGATCCTTCTGGATCTCCTGCGGCGTGCCTTCGGCGATCTTCTCGCCGTAGTCGAGGACGGTGACGCGGTCGGAGATCCCCATCACGACGCGCATGTCGTGCTCGATCAGCAGCACCGCGAGATTCTGCTCGGCGCGCAGCCGGCCGACGAAGCTCGTGAAGTCGGCGGTCTCCTGCGGGTTCATGCCGGCGGTCGGCTCGTCGAGCAGGAGCAGCCTCCCCGAGTTGCAACAGGGCCGAGTGCATCGTTGCGAGCGCAAGGGCGGCCGGCGCAGAGCCGTCTACCATGCGTGCCAGGCCGAAGTGGCGGAACTGGCAGACGCGCCGGACTCAAAATCCGGTGCCCGAAAGGGCGTGTGGGTTCGATTCCCACCTTCGGCATTGCACCGGGCTGAACCGCCGTCGCGCTGGACGTGCCGTTGCGGCGTCAGGGAAGGACGAGGTACGCGCACGGAACACGCGCACCGGGCGTCGGCGAGCCGGCGACGCGGGCGACGACCTGCACGCCGTTCTCGAGCCGCACCTTCGCCCCCGCCGCCGGGGGAGCGCCCTCGCGCTCGACGAGCTCGTACCCCTCCGAGCCCTGGAAGAAGAGGAGATGGCGGTCGGCCGCAGCCCAGTCGTCGGCGCTCACTGCCGGGGTCGGCGCGGCGGCGGCCTCGATCTCGGAGGCACGCATCTGCTCGAGGGCGTCGTCGCGTTGCCGCTCGAGCTCGGAGCGCCCGACGGTCAGCTCGTGCACCGCCGCATCACGCGTCGCCAGAGCCGCTTCCGTGTCACGTAGCTGTGACAGCGCATCGTCTCGAGCGGCCAGCAGCTCTGCGATCGTGGCGTCGCGTTCCGCGAGCCCGGTCTCCCACGCACCCGCCGCGGCCCTGAACTCTTCGATCGACACATCGCGGGCGGCGAGCTCGCGCTCGAGTGACGCGGCGCGTTGGGACGCAGCTGCGAGCCGCTGCTCCAGCTCGCCGCGCAGCTCGGTCAACCGCGCGTTGTCGTCGCGCAGCGTCTCCCCCTCTGCTGCGGCCAGCGAGAGCTCTGCCCGGACTGCGTCGCGGTCGGCCTCCGGGTCGGCGACGTCGGCGACTTCGGCGACTGCGACAGCGCCGCCGCTCGTCTCGTAGCCGGTGGCGAAGCCGTACTCGGTCTTCAGCAGGCCGCCGTGCTGGGTGGCGAGCCCCAGGGCGACCGTGGCCGGCGTCGCGTAGCCGCGCGCGACGAGGATGTGGCCGAGCTGCTCACCCGTTCCTTGCTGAACGGCGAGCGCCGTCGCCAGCTGCTCGTCGGTGATCAGGCCACGCCGCAGGAGCAGCGTTCCCAGAGGTTCTTGACTCATTCGAGGTGCCCCTTGCCGCAGTTCGTCCACGGATACATCGGCTGCCGACCGCACTCCCTGAAGCCTCCATCGGGGGGATGGGGGCGTCGCGCCACGCCCTGAGCCGCTATGACTTACGACAGTGGCGAAGACGATCGGGATCCTCACCGGCGGCGGCGACTGCCCCGGCCTGAACGCCGTCATCCGCGCGGTCGTCCGCAGCTCGGACGCAGCCGGGTGGGACTGCGTCGCCGTGCTCGAGGGCTGGCGCGGCCTCGTCGAGGGCCGGTTCGACGACCTCGGGCCGAAGGAGGTCTCGGGGATC
>DATKQO010000252.1:0-3869 GCA_035532715.1 Gaiellaceae bacterium
GCTCGCCGCGAAGCGGATCGAGCTCGAGCAGGAAGGAACGAGACTCGACCGTCGCGCACGGGAGCTCGAGGCGAGATCCACGGCGCTCGACCGGAGCGCGACGCGCGAGGTGGACGTCGAAGTCGCGGCCGCCTCCGAGCGCGAGCGGGCGCTCGAGCAGCTCGAGGCGAAGCTCGAGACGCGCGAGCGCGAGCTCGCGCTCATCCGCCAGGGCCTCGACGCCGAGCGCAACGTGCTGCTCGAACGGGAACGCGCTCTTCGCCGTCGCGAGGTCGCGGACATGCGCGAGTCGTTCGCGCCGCCGCTCGCGCCGCCGAGCTTCAGCGACGGGCTCGCCGCTCTCGCGCGCCTGCCCCCGCGCGACTGAACGCTGCGTTTTGGAAAGCGAGGTCGCTTGCTATCGTCGGACGGCTGCCCGCGACGGCCGGGAGAAGACGTGTGACGGGCGGCTCCCTTTGTCATGCCCGAATACGCGAATCCCGTCGACCCGCCCGACCTCGGTCTGCTGCCGACCTTCCGCAGGCTGCTCCGCCTCTGGCGGAGAGAGTGGCGCCTGGGCGCGCTCGGAATCGCGTTCGCGTTCTGCTACACGCTGATCTCGATCGCGATCCCGCTGCTCACGCAGCAAGCGATCGACCACGCGATCGTCAAGCACACGAAGCCGCTGTGGCCGTACATCGTCGCGATGCTCGGTCTCGCCACATTGCGCTTCGCGGTCAACTTCTCTCGCCGCTACGCGACGGCGCGCATCGGCATCCGGATCGAGGCGCGCATGCGCGAGCTGCTCTACGGCGCGTACGTGCGCTACCCGCGGGCGTTCTACGACCGCCACGCGACCGGGCAGGTGCTGTCGCGGGCGACGAACGACCTCTACCCGATCCGGTACTTCATCGGCTGGGGCCTGATCCAGGCCATCCAGAGCCTGCTGATGATCGTCGCCGCCGGAATCGTGCTCGTGATCGTCAACCCTCGGCTCGCGCTCTACACCGCAGTCGCCATGCCGCCCATCACCGTGCTCGCGCTGCGCTTCGCACGCCGCGTGTCGCCGCTCTCGCGCCAGGTGCAGGAGCGAAAGGGCGACGTGACCGAGGCCGCCGACGAGGCCGTCGTCGGCATCGAGATGGTGCAGGCGTTCGGACGCGAGGACGACGTGCGCGGCCGGTTCGGCGACCGCGCCGAAGCCGTCCGGAGCACCGTCCTGCGCCAGGCGGGTGTCGAGGCGCGTCATCTGCCCGGCCTCTACTACCTGCCGTCGCTCTCCATCGCCGCCGTCGTCTTCTTCGGCGGGCGGCAGGTGATCGCCGGCCACCTGTCGATCGGCCAGTTCGTCCTCTTCGAGACGCTCCTGCTCCAGCTCGTCTGGCCGCTCGAGGCGCTCGGGTGGATCACGAATCTCGCGCAGCGGGCGCTCGCCTCGGCGGGCCGGAGCTTCGCCTGGCTCGAGGGAATCGAGCCGTTGCCCGAGCCGGAGACGCCGCGGCCGCTGCCCGCCGGTCCGCTCGGGGTGCGGTTCGAGGCGGTGCGCTTCGCCTACGGCGGCGAGACGAACGTGCTCGCCGGGCTCGACCTCGACGTCGCGCCCGGCGAGATCGTCGCCGTCTGCGGGGCGACCGGATCCGGCAAGACGTCGTTGCTCAGCCTCCTCCCCCGCTTCTACGACCCGACCGGTGGGCACGTGCGCATCGGCGGCATCGACACGCGCGACGTGCCGATCGCCGTCCTGCGCAGTGACATCGCCCTTGTCACGCAGCGTCCGGTCCTCTTCTCCGTGCCGCTGCGCGAGAACCTCACAGCCGGACGCGAGGACGCCGACTGGGACGAGGTGATCGCAGCCTGCGTGGCGGCGGGCGTCGACGCCTTCGTCGACGAGCTCCCGGACGGATACGACACGCTGATCGGCGAGCGCGGCGTCAATCTCTCCGGAGGCCAGCGCCAGCGCGTCGCGCTCGCGCGCGCCCTCGTCACCGGCGCCCGCGTCATGGTGCTCGACGATCCGCTCTCCGCGGTCGACACGCTGACCGAGCGCCGGCTCGTGAAGCGACTCCGGCCCGCGCTCGCCGGCAAGACGGTGCTCGTGGCGACGCAGCGGCTCTCCACGGTCGAGCTCGCCGACCGGGCCGTCGTGCTGCACGGCGGCGCCGTCGTCGAGTCGGGAACGCCGAGCGAGCTGCTGCGTGGAGACGGCATCTTCGCCGAGCTCTTCGGCGACGAGGTCGTCGCGGCATGAAGCGGCTCTGGCGCTACCTCGAGGGCCAGAAGCTCTGGACCTTCGTGCTGATCCTCGTCGCAACCGGGAACGCGACCGCGCAGACGGGCGGCTGGCTGATCGTCCGCAACGCGATCGACAAGGGCATCCGGGCGCGAAACGAGCACCACCTGGCGGTCATGGTCGCGATCTACCTCGGCGTCGCCGCGGCGGGTTGGGTCCTGCAGGCGATCCTGATCCGAGGCCTTGCCGGCGTGGGTCAGCGGATGGTGATCGGGCTTCGCCGCGGCCTCTTCGACCACCTGACCGGGCTTTCGCTTCGCTACTTCTCGCAGCAGAAGGCGGGCTGGATCATCGCGCGGCTGACGAGCGACGTCGACGCTGTGAGCGACGTGCTCTCGCAGGGGATGCCGACCCTCGTCTCGAACGTCGTGCTCCTGCCGGCGGCGATCGCCGCGCTGCTGATCGCCGACTGGCGGCTCGGGCTCGTCGTCACCGCCGTGCTGCCGCCGGCGCTCGTGCTGACGCGCTGGTTCCAGCGCACCTCCCACGTGGCCCTCGTCGAGAACCGCAACCGCATCGGCGCTGTCACCGCGCAGATCGCCGAATCGGTCTCCGGCATGGCGATCGTGCAGGCTTTCAACCGTGAGCGCGCCTTTCAGGCGCAGTTCGACGAGCTGAACGCGGCGAACCGCGAGCAGGCGACCTACGTGCAGAAGATCTTCTCCGTCTTCTTTCCGTCGATCGAGTTCCTCGGCGCGGTCTCGACCGTCGCGGTGCTGTACGCCGGCGAGAAGCTGCTTGCGCACCACACGCTCACGATCGGGACGCTGATCACGGCGCTCTACCTGCTCCAGCTCGTGTTCCAACCGCTTCAGGAGCTCTCCGACGTGTACGGGCAGCTCCAGTCCGGCGCCGCGGCGATGGTGAAGATCGCGGCCATCCTCGACGAGGAGCCGGAGATCCGGGACGCGAAGGCCGCAGGCGACCTGCCGCGCATCGACGGCGACCTCGAGATCGACCACGTCGTGTTCGCCTACGGCGCCGAGCCGGTGCTGCACGGCGTCGACATCACGGTGCCCGTCGGCGGCTGCCTTGCGCTCGTCGGCGAGTCCGGCGGCGGGAAGTCGACCCTGGCGCGTCTCGTCGGACGCTTCTACGACCCCGACGCCGGCGCGGTGCGCATCGACGGCGTCGACCTTCGCGACGTTCGCCTCCGCTCGTACCGCCGGCAGCTCGGTGTCGTGCTCCAGGATCCGTTCCTCTTCAGCGGCACGATCGCGTCGAACATCCGTTTTGCGAGGCCGGACGCGACCGACGAGGAAGTCGCGTCGGCAGCGCGCGCCGTCGGCGTCGACCGCGTCGCTGCGCGCCTCAGCGGCGGGCTCGACCACGAGGTGCGAGAGGGCGGCTCGGGACTCTCGGCCGGCGAGCGCCAGCTGATCTCGATCGCGCGGGCGCTGCTCGCGGATCCGCGGATCCTCATCCTCGACGAGGCGACGTCGAACATCGACCGTCCGACCGAAGTGCTGATCGAGCGCGCGCTCGACCGGCTCCTACGCGGCCGGACGTCGATCATCATCGCGCACCGGCTCTCCACGGTCCGTCGCGCCGACGAGATCGTCGTGATCGAGCACGGGCGGATCGTGCAGCGCGGCACCGA
>DATKQO010000253.1:0-5148 GCA_035532715.1 Gaiellaceae bacterium
GCGGAATGCGTCGACCGTCTGCTGCGCTGGCACCACGACTACTTCGACGAGTCGCTGCAGGACGAGCGCCTGTGGCGGCTCGGCCAGGTCGTCACCGCGATTGCGCGCGGCGGGCTGAAGGTCGAGGCGCTGGAGGAGTACCCGGGCGACTCCGCCTGGCGGCGGCACGACCGGCGCGTTCCCGGCAGCTTCCTCCTGTACGCGCGCCGCGACGCGTAGGAGCTCTCACGGAATGACCACGCGCTGACCGGGGGATTGGGCGGCGCGATGCCGCGTCCTCGGCTTTGTGAGAGCTTCTTAGCGCCCGAAGAGGGCGCCGAGGCCGTTCGTGAGCGCGACCGCGACGCCGACCTGCGAGCGAGGCGGCTGTTCGCACGCGACCGGATCGAGCCGGCGCTCGACCCTGCCTGCGCGCCGGCGCGGCGCGCGCGCGGAGCACGTGCGCGTCCGGCCGTCATGGACGCGAACGACCTGGATGCGTGCGGGGGCGCCGGCCGCGCCTGCGAACGGCGCCGGCAGCTTCGCCGCCGTGGCGGGCGACGCGGCCGCGACGAGCGCGGCGGCGAGCGCGCTGACCATCGTCACGCCGCCAGCCTAGCGCAGGCGCACGAGCCGGATCATCCGTCGCGGCGAAACACGCGCCCGACTGTCGCCCGTGCGACCGTCCCGGCCATCGCCGGATTCTCCTGGAGACGGCGCAAGGAGTACGCGTACCACTGTTCGCCGTAGGGGACGTACACGCGCAGGCGATGCCCTTCGCGCACGAGCTGCGTCGCCCTCTGCTCGCGTACGCCGAGCAGCATCTGGAACTCGTACTCGGCAGGCTCGAGCCCGTGCTCGCCGAGCAGCCGCAACGCCTCGCCGATCAGCCACTCGTCGTGCGTCGCCACGCCGACGTACGCGCCCGCGCCGAACAACGCGTCGAGACAGCGGACGAAGTTCGCGCGAATCGCCTCCGCGTCGGCGAACGCGAGCGACGACGGCTCCACGTAGATCCCCTTGCAGAGACGCACGTTCGGGCGTAGCTCGGCGAGCTCCTCGATGTCTGCGAGCGTGCGGCGCAGGTGCGCCTGAAGCACGACGCCGACGTTGTCGTGTCCCGCCGCGCGGAGCTCACGGTAGAGCCGCAGCGCGTCGTCGGTCGTCGACGAGTCCTCCATGTCGATGCGAACGAAGTTCCCGTGCTCCGCCGCCCGACGCACCACCTCGTCGAGATTCGCGCGGCAGACGGCGTACGAGAGGCCGAGACCGAGAGCGGTGAGCTTCACGCTCACGTTCGAGTCGAGGCGGTTGCGCTCGATCTCGTCGAACACGCGCCGGTACTCCTGCGCGATCGCGCGCGCGCCCGCTTCCCTATCGACCTCCTCGCCGAGCACGTCGATCGTCGCCATCTTCCCGGCGTCGTTGAGGTCGTGCACGGTGCGCACCGCGTCGTCGAGTGCGTGTCCGGCGATGTAGCGGGCGGAGAAGCGCTGCACGACCGGCTTGGGCACGGCCGGCAGCAGGCGCACGATGGCTCTGTCGAGCAGCGTCACGGGCGGCGCGATTCTACGGGGACGCGCCCGGTCAGGGCTCGCGCATGAAACCCTGGCGCGCGGCGCTCACGAGCGCCACCGCCTCGGGGAAGAGCAGCCGCATCGCATCGCGGAGGGCGATGGCCTGCTCGTCGATCCCGCCGGCCGGCTGGAGCTGCGCCAGCGCCGCCGCCGTCAGCTCGACGGCGGTGTTGAGCGTGAGCGTCGCGAACTGCTCGCGCTGCGCCTCCTGCACGGTCTCCGCCTGCTGCTCGGCGAACTCGCGCAGGCCGCGCATCAGATCCTCCGGGTCGCCCCCGAACGGGAATCCGAAGCCTCCGCCTCCGCCTCCGCCTTCCATGGGCTTAGCGTAGCTGCGGCGGACGCTCGGAAGATGGTCCCGAAGGCGCAGGGTCAGGCCAGCGGGCCCTTGTACCGCCGTTCGACCTCGGCGGCAAGCTCTTCGACCGCTGGGAGCGCCTGCTGGAGCGCGACGGCGAACGGCGAGGCGGCCGACGCGCCGCCGAGCGCGAGCTCGAGGCGCCGGGCGGCCGCGCCGAGCGCGTCGAGATAGGCCGTCGTCGCAATCCGCGGCTCCGGCTGGAGTGTCCGCTCGAGCGCGAGCGCCGCCGCCTCTGCGTCCTCGATCCCCTCGGGCGCCTCCCGCCGGCGCAGCTCGGCGAGCGTCCGGCGCAGCTCGGCGAGCTCGCCGCCGCCCGCCCGCTCCTCCGCCACCTCGCAGAGCGCAGCGAGCGCCGCGGCGTCGTGCACGGTTCGTCTGCTCTCCACCGGGCTGCCGGCACCGTCGAGTGCGAGCCACGCCTGCCCGTCGGCCGACTCGTACGCGCAGAGAAAGACACGGTCGCCGCCGAGCGGCTCCGCGGCGAGGATCCCGCTCACGCGCTCTCCGGGGGCGGCGAACGACGCGGCGGACACGGCGATGCGGTCGAAGTCGTCGATCGGCGGCACGTTGCCCGTGAGCTTAGACTCGGTGCCCTTGGCCACTTCGACGAGGACGCAGCACGCACGCGAGCTCTTTGCGCCGCTCGGGCCGACGTATGACCGCTACGCGGCGCTGCTCTCGTTCGGGCAGGACCCCCGCTGGCGGCGGTTCCTCGTCTCGCGGATTCCCGCCGGCGCGGGACGGGTCGCAGACGTCGCCGCCGGGACCGCCGCCGTCTCGATCGAGCTCGCGCGCGCGGAGCCCGCGCGGACCGTCGTCGGCGTCGACCAGAGCGCCGAGATGCTCGCGGCCGGTCGTGCGCGGGTCGAGCGCGCGGGGCTCGCCGGCCGGATCGAGTTGTGGGAGGGACGGGCCGAATCGCTCCCGTTCGCGGACGCGGAGTTCGACGCGCTCACCGTCACGTATCTCTTGCGCTACGTCGACGATCCCGCCGCGACCGTGCGCGAGCTCGCGCGCGTCGTTCGGCCCGGCGGCACGATCGCGATGCTCGAGTTCGCGGTGCCGCGGGGCATCTGGCGACCGTTGTGGGAGCTGCACGTGCGCGTCGGCCTGCCGCTCGCCGGCGCGGCCATCTCCCCGGGGTGGCACGAGGTCGGCCGGTTCCTCGGCCCGAGCATTCGCGGCTTCTATGCGCGCCTGCCGGTCGGCGCGCTCCTCGACCTGTGGCGTACCGCCGGCATCGAGGACGTGCGCTACCGCCGGCTCAGCCTCGGCGGCGGCATCGTCGTCTGGGGCACGCGCGCGTGACGAGCTCCGCGCGGCCGGCGTTCTACGCGCTGCGGCCGGGCGGCTGGCGCGACTATGTGACGCTGCTTCATCCCCCGTACACGCTGTGGCACGTCTCGTACGTCGCGCTCGGCGCAGCACTCGCGCCACGGATGAAATGGAGTTTGCTCGGGTGGACCGCGCTCGCGTTCTTCCTCGCAATGGGTGTCGGGGCACACGCGCTCGACGAGCTGCACGGCCGTCCGTTGCGAACGCGCATCCCGTCGTCGGCGCTCGCGGCGCTTGCAGCGGTCTCGCTCGCGGCGGCGGCGGCCATCGGGATCGTGGTCGCGGCGCGTTCGACCCTCTGGCTGCTGGCGTTCGTCGCCGCAGGCGTGCTGATCGTCGTCGCGTACAACCTCGAGCTGCTCGGAGGCGCGTTGCACACCGACCTTTGGTTCGCGGTTGCCTGGGGCGCGTTTCCCGTCCTCACCGCGTACTTCGCGGCTGCGGAGCGCATCCGCGGCGCGGCCGTGGCCGCGGCTGCGTTCGCCTTGCTCACGAGCCTGGCGCAGCGGCAGCTTTCGACGAATGTCCGGCGCATTCGTCGCGACGCCGAGCCCCCGCCCGGCTTCGATGTCCTGCTCCGGTCGCCCGAGACGGCCCTGAAGCTCCTGGCCGCAGCCATGCCGGCACTCGCAGGCGCCCTTCTGCTGGCGCGGGTCGGCTGAGCGGCGCAATACCATGCAGGTGGTGCAGCTGACCACCGTCTACGACATCGCGTTCGCCGCAGGCGCCGTCATCGCAGCCGTCGCGCTCGCCGGCGCCGCCCTGCGGCTCGCGCCGAGACTCGCGCTTCTGACGGCCGCCGCGCTCACCTCCGGCGGCGCAACCGCAGCGTGGATCGGCTTCGCGCTGCGCCGTCACGGACAGCGTCACCACGACCTCTTCGTCTCGGCGGCCGGTCTCACCGTCACTGCGCTCGCCACGATCGCGTCCCTTGCGCTGCGGCGTGCGGTCGAGCGGGGCGACGCGATCGACGCGCATCTGGCGGTCGCGCAGGTGCGGCTGGACGAGCAGGTCGAGCGTGAGGCGGCCGACCGTGCAGAGGAGCTCGAGCGCACGCTTGCACGCGCGCGCGCCGACTCCGTCTCGCTCCTCGCCGACGAGGAGCGGCGGCTCGGCGACGAACGCCGGAACGAGTTCGCCGAACGCGAGCGCGAGATCGCTGGTGCGCTCACGGAGGCGCTCGCGTCGACGCAGGCGCAGGTCGAGCAGCGGCTCGCCTCCTGGTCGCAGGATCTCGCCCGTGCCGCCGAGGCGACGAAGACGCGCATCGGCGAGCTGGCCCAGCACCAGAAGCAGCTGCTCGCCGATGTCGAGGCGCGGCTGGCCGCCGACGCCGACCGGGTTGCCGCCGAAAGCGACGACCAGCGCGTCGCGCTGACGCGTATGCGTGCGGAGCTCGACAAGGCGATCGAGGAGGCACTCGCCGTTGCGCGCAGCGAAGTCGTCGCCAACGCGATCGAGCGCCGGCGCGCGCTGCACGAGCTCGACGAGCGCATGCGCCGGCGCGAGAAGGAGCTGCTCGAGCGGATCGAGCGCGAAGAGATCGAGGCCGTGCAGCGCATCCGCGCCGGGTTCGAGGACGTGCAGCGCCGGCAGATCGAGCAGATGGAGCGCATCGTCGAGCGCGCGGCGACCACGTACTCGGACGACGCCGCGCAGCAGTTCGCGGCACTCGTGAAGTCCGGCCGCGAGGACGCCGCACGCCGGCTCTCGCGCGAGCTCGACCGCTCCGTCGAGGTGTTCGCGCGCGAGGCGGAGGCGGTGCTCGCCGAGCGGCTCGCGCACGTCGGCGACGCGGGCGCGCAGCGCCTCGAGCGCCGGCTCACCGAAGCCGCACACGCGCTGGAGCGGCAGCGGGACGAGTGGATGAACGCGCTCAACGGCCGGATCGCCGAC
>DATKQO010000254.1:0-8812 GCA_035532715.1 Gaiellaceae bacterium
GGCGCCAGTGGCGCGAGGTGCACGCAGTCGAGGACATCTCGTTCGACATCGAAGCCGGCGAGATCGTCGGCTTCCTCGGCCCGAACGGCGCCGGGAAGACGACGACGCTGAAGATGCTGTCGGGTCTCCTGCATCCGACGAGCGGCGACGGGCGCGTGCTCGGCCACGTGCCGTCGAAGCGCGAACGCGAATACCTGCGCCGCATGACGCTCGTGATGGGAAACCGCAACCAGCTGCAGTGGGATCTGCCGGCGCTCGACTCGTTCGAGCTGAACCGCGCCATCTACCGGTTGCCGCGTGAGGACTTCCGGCGTACGCGAGACGAGCTGATCGGGCTGCTCGACATCGGCGACCTCGTACGCAAGCCCGTGCGGCAGCTGTCGCTCGGCGAGCGGATGAAGGTCGAGGTCGTGGGATCGCTGCTCCACCTCCCGCAGGTGCTCTTCCTCGACGAACCGACGATCGGGCTCGACGTGACGATGCAGCGGCGCCTCCGCGCGTTCGTCGCCGAGTACAACACGCGCTACGGAGCGACCGTACTGCTGACGAGCCACTACATGGCGGACGTCGAGGCGCTCTGCGAGCGCGTGATCGTCATCCACCACGGGCGCATCCTGTTCGACGGCCGGCTCGACGCGCTCACCGACCGCTTCTCGACGACGAAGACGATCGAAGCCGTGCTCGAGAGCGGCGAGCGTGTCTCGCTGCAGGTGCCGAAGGCGGAGATCTCGACGGCGACCGCGACGTTGCTCTCCGAGCGCGACGTCGTCGACCTGACGATCGAGGATCCGCCGATCGAAGACGTGATCGAGCAGGTGTTCGCGACCGAGGCGACCGCGTGAGCGCGACGGCGGTGCGCCGCGAGTCGTCCGTCCGCTCGATGGTCGACTTCTATGCGACAACCATCCGCACGCAGATCCAGACGCAGTTCCAGTACCGCGTCGCGCTCTACATGTACACGGTCGGGATGGTCACCGAGCCGGTGGTCTATCTCGTCGTATGGTCGACGATCGCACGTGCGCACGGCGGCACGGTCGACGGTCTCACTCCGGGAGCGTTCGCCGCGTACTACATCGTCTGGACGCTCGTGCGGATGATGAACATCGTTTTCACGCCGTTCGGCTGGGAGTGGCGGATTCGCGAGGGCGAGCTCTCGGGCCAGCTGCTGCGGCCGCTGCACCCGATCCACTACGACCTCGCGTCGTTCGCCGGGCAGAAGATCCCGTGGCTCTTCCTCTACCTGCCGATCGTGGTCGCGCTCTCGCTCATCTTCCATCCGACCCTCGATCCCAACGCGTTGCAGGCCGTCGTGTTCGTGGTCGCGATCTGGGGCGCGTACGTGATCCGCTCGCTCAACAACTTCTCGCTCGGAATGGTGACCTTCTGGACGACGCGGGTCGGCGCGATCTTCCAGGTCTGGTTCCTCGCGGAGCTCCTGCTCTCCGGCCGCCTGCTGCCGCTGCAGCTCATGCCGCACTGGACGCAGACGCTCTCGGCGTGGCTGCCGTTCAAGTACACCTTCTACTTTCCGATCGAGGCCCTCGTCGGAGGGATGTCGACGTCGTCGCTGCTCGTCGGGCTCGGGATGCAGCTCCTCTGGACCGCGGTGGGGACGGCGGTGGCGCTCGGGATGTGGCGCCTCGCGGTGCGTCACTATTCGGCGGTGGGCAACTGATGCGTCCGCTGCAGCTCGCCGCGCTGTACGTCCGCCTCAATGTCATGAACGAGGTGCAGTACCGCGCGAACTTCTTCATCGCGGCGTTTCAGTCTCTCCTTTCCGTCGCCGTCGGCCTCGCCGTGCTCGCACTCGTCTATTCGCACACCGTCACGCTGAACGGCTGGACGGAGTCGGAGTTGCTCGTGATCGTCGGCGTGCAGATCCTGTTGAGCGGCGTCGTCCACGCGGCGATCCAGCCGAACATGGAGCGGCTCGTCGACGAGGTGCGCGACGGAAAACTCGACTTCGCGCTCACGAAGCCGGAGGACTCGCAGCTGCTCATCTCGCTGCGCGAGCTGCGCCTCTGGCAGGCGGTCGACGTGCTCTCCGGAGCGATCGTCGTCGCGGTAGGTGTCGCACGGCTCAAGCACTCGATCGGCATCGGGCACGCGCTCGGCTTCGTCGCCCTGCTCCTGCTCGGCGCGCTGCTTCTCTACTGCTTCTGGCTCGTGCTCGCGACGGGCTCGTTCTGGATCGTGAACATGTGGTTCCTCTCCGACCTCTTCGAAGGCGTCTACCAGACGGGCCGCTGGCCGATCGGCATCTACCCGGGCTGGCTGCGCTACTCGATGACGTATCTCGTCCCGATCGGGTTCGCGGTCACCGTGCCCGCGCAGGCGCTCACGAGCCGGCTGCACTGGACGACCGCCGTCGTCGCCCTCGCGTTCGGCGCGGCGCTGTCGCTCTTCACACGCTGGTTCTGGCGCTTCGGGCTGCGGCGCTACTCAGGCGCGAGCGCATAGCGTTGAGCGTTCCCGCCACGATCGTCGCCGCGTTGCTCGTTGCCGCGCCCACGGGCGCCGGCGCTGCTCGCCAGGCGTACCGTCGACGGGATCTCCGTGCAGATCGGTTGGGGCGAGCTCGAGCCCGAAGAGGGCGTCTACCGTTGGGGCGCGATCGACGGCGCGGCGACCGCTGCCGAGATGAGCCTCTTCCCGTGCAACCGAGGCGCGCTCGTGCCGGGAGTCGGCTACGACCGCGCCGCATACCTCGCGGCGTGGAAGCAGACGATCGACGCGTACGAAGCCGCGTTCCCGTCGGTGCGCAAGCTCGTCTCTGCCCCTGTCGACGTGATCTGCGCGCCGGATCGCGACCCGAGCTTCTACCGCGAGGTGATGGGCTACGCGCTTCCCGTGCACAGCCCTCGGTCCTGCCGCTGACCCGTCTACAGGCGCGCGCGCACCGCGTCGTACATCCCCCACTCCGCGCGTAGCGTCTCGCAGATCTCGCCGATCGTGCCGTGGGCGCGCAGCGCGTCCCGCATGACCGGAAGCAGGTTCTCGTCGCCGCGCGCGGCGACACGCACCGCTTCGAGCGCGCGCGCGGCAGCGTCCGCGTCGCGCTCGGCGCGCACCCGCGCCGTACGATCGAGCTGGCGCCGCTCGGCCTCCGGGTCGATCTTCTGCAGCTCGACGCGCGCGTCGGCGTCCTCCTGGAAGCGGTTCACGCCGACGATCACGCGCTCGCCGCTCTCGACCGCACGCTGCCACTCGAAGGCGGCCTGCTCGATCTCGCCCTGGACGAAGCCGCCCTCGATCGCGTGGACCGCTCCGCCGAGTGCGTCGACACGGCCGATCAGCTCCCACGCGCGCGCCTCGAGCTCGTCGGTCAGCGCCTCGATGAAGTAGGAGCCTCCGAGCGGGTCGGCAGTGTCGAGCGCTCCGCCTTCCGCCGCGAGCACCTGCTGGGTGCGCAACGCGAGCTTCGCAGAGTGCTCCGTCGGAAGCGCCAGCGCCTCGTCGAACGCATTCGTGTGCAGCGACTGCGCGCCCCCGCACACCGCCGCGAACGCCTGGATCGCCACCCGCACGACGTTCGAGTCCGGCTGCTGGGCCGTCAAGGTCGACCCGCCGGTCTGCGCGTGGAAGCGCAGCGCCATCGCCTTCTCGTTCGTGGCGCCGAACCGCTCCTCCATGATCCGCGCCCACATACGGCGTGCAGCCCGAAACTTCGCGACCTCCTGGAAGAAGTCGTTGTGCGCGTTGAAGAAGAACGAGAGCCGCTCCCCGAACGCATCCGGCGAGAGACCCGCCTCGACCGCCGCGCGCCCGTATGCGATCCCGTTCGAGAGCGTGAACGCGAGCTCCTGCACCGCCGTCGATCCCGCCTCACGAATGTGATACCCCGAGATCGAGATCGTGTTCCAGTGCGGGATCCGCTCCGCGCAGTACGCGAACAGATCCGTCGTCAACCGCATCGACGGCTTCGGCGGGAAGATGTAATTCCCGCGCGCGACATACTCCTTCAAGATGTCGTTCTGCACCGTCCCGCGCAGCGCGGCCGGCGCGACACCCTGCTTCTCCGCGACGAGCTCGTACAGGAGCAACAGCAGCGCCGCCGGCGCGTTGATCGTCATCGACGTCGACACCGTGTCGAGCGGAATCCCGTCGAGCAGGATCTCCATGTCGGCGAGCGAGTCGATCGCCACACCGGTGCGGCCGACCTCGCCGAGCGCACGCGGGTCGTCCGAGTCGTACCCAAGCTGCGTCGGCAGGTCGAACGCGACCGACAACCCCGTCTGCCCCGCCGCGAGCAGATACCGATAACGCTCGTTCGACTCCTCCGCGGACGCGAAGCCCGCGTACTGGCGAATCGTCCACGGCCGGCCGCGGTACATATCCCGGTACGGACCGCGCGTAAACGGAAACTCACCCGGCAGCTCCAACTCCGACGGCGCGTCCACCGCCGTATAGACCGGCTTCAACTCGATGCCGGACTCCGTCCGAGGGTCGCCCGTCGCAGCCATGCGACAGATCGTACGTGCGTCGTGCCTAGCCCCAGCTCGCCTCGCTGACGGGCCGCAGCGCCGTCTCGAGGATCCGCAGGTGGCGCGGGCGCTCGAGCACGAATACGACGACCTCCGCGACGTCGTCCGCCGTCATCATCCCGGCCAGGGCTTCGGGCGTCCGGCCTCGGCCCTCTTCGAGCGCGAAGTCGGTGGCGACGCCGCCGGGGCAGACGTTCGTGCAGCGGATGCCGTGCTCGCGCAGCTCGTGGTCGAGCGCGCGGGTCAGGCCGACCTGGCCGAACTTCGACGCGCAGTAGACGGCCTCGTACGGCAACCCGCGCCTGCCCGCCTCCGACGCGAGCGTGATCACGTCACCCTCGCGACCGAGCATGTGCGGCAGCGCCGCGCGGATCGCGTACACGGTGCCCTTGAGGTTCACGTCGAGCATCTCGTCGAGGTGCTCGCGCGAGAGATCGAGAAACGGACCGTAGGCGCCAACGCCGGCGTTCGCAACGACGATGTCGATCCCGCCGAACCGCTCGGCCGTCTCGTCGCAGAGCCGGGCCAGCGCGTCGAGGTCGCGCACGTCGCACGCGTGCGCGACCACGCCGTCGAAGCCGAGGTTCGAGCCGCGGCGCGACGCGAGGCCGAGGTTGACGCCCCGCTCGTGGAGCATCCGCGCCACGGCGGCGCCGATGCCGCCGCTCGCTCCGGTGATCACTGCCGTCTTGCCGTCGAGATTCATGTCGCTTCCTCCAGGGGTCGCAGGGTCGGGTAGAGGGTGCGGTAGCGGTCGTAGGACGTCTCGTAGACGGAAGCCCAGGCCGGATCGGGGTCGACGCGGTCGCGGACGCGCACGCACCGGGCGGCCGCAGCGTGCGCGTCGGCGAAGGTCCCGGCGCGCACGCCCGCGAGCATCGCGGCGCCGAACGCCGACCCCTCCTGCGACGCCGTCAGCTCCAGCGGCAGGCCGAGCACGGAGGCGACGATACGCAGCCACAACGCGCTGCGGGCACCGCCGCCCGACACGCGGCCGACCTCCGGCCGGACGCCGAGCGCGCGCAGGAGCTCGAGCGAATCGCGCAGGCCGAAGGCGACGCCTTCGAGCATCGCGCGCCAGAGTGCGCCGCGGTCGTGACGAACGGAGAGCCCGGTGAACGCCCCGCGCGCGTTCGGGTCCGCGTGCGGGGTGCGCTCGCCCGCGAGGTAGGGCGCGAAGAAGAGGCCGCCGGCACCCGGCTCCCAGAGCGCCGCCTCCGCGTCGAGCCGGGTGAACTCGCCGCCGAGCACGCGGCGCAGCCACGTTGCGGATCCGGCGGCGCTCAGCATCACGCCCATCGCATGCCACGTCTCCGGCACCGCGTGACAGAAGACGTGCACGCGCGCCTCGGGATCCGGCGCGTATCCCGGCAGCACCGCGAGAACGACGCCCGACGTTCCGAGCACGACCGACACCGCACCGGGCGCGACGATGCCGACGCCGAGCGCCGCCGCCGCCTGGTCGCCCGCACCCGCGACCTCTGTCGACTCGTAGGCCTCGGGCAGCCACTCGAACGGGAGCTCGAGCGCCTCGCAGACCTCGGTCGACCAGCGGCGGCGGCCGACGTCGAAGAGCAGCGTGCCGGAGGCATCGGCGGCGTCGATCGCGCGCTCGCCGGTGAGACGGAGGCGAACGTAGTCCTTCGGCAGCAGCACGTGCCGGATCCGCGCGTAGAGCTCAGGCTCGTGACGCCGGAGCCAGAGAAGCTTCGGCGCGGTGAAGCCCGTGAGCGCGCGGTTGCCCGTCAGCTCGATCAGGCGCTCGAGCCCGATGCGCTCCTCGATCTCCGCGCACTCGGCGGCGGTGCGCTGGTCGTTCCAGAGGATCGCGGGCCGCAGCACGCGGTCGTCCGCGTCGAGCACGACGAGCCCGTGCATCTGGCCCGAGAGACCGACCGGCCCCGGCGGCAGCCTGGCCAGACACGCCTGCGCCGCGCGCCACCAGTCCTCGGGATCCTGCTCCGACCAGCCCGGTTGCGGTGTCGACAGCGCGTAGCTCTCCTCGGCGGTCGCGAGCAACTCGCCGTCGGGCGAGATCGCGACCGCCTTGACGCCGGACGTGCCGACGTCGAGCCCGATCAGCGCGCCCGCGTTAGGCGCCAAGCGCGGCGTACACGAGCTCGTAGGCCGCGACGGCGTCCTTCCGTGCTTGTGCCTCGCGGAGCGCGCTCTCGTCGATCTTCGCGGCGACGGACTCGATGAAGCGCCACTGCAGGACCGAGCGCTTGACCGCGCCGACCTGGTCCTCGGTGTACGGGTACAGGTCGAAGCCGAGCCGCTCCCCGTTGTCGCCGTAGCCGACCCGTCGCAGCTCCAACGCGAGCTCGAGCGTCTCCATGAACGCGGTGGCACCGACCATGTTGTCGTCGTCGAACGTGCCCCACCCCGAGTTCGCATGCTGATGCCCCAACAGCCCTTCGGCTGCGAGCAGGGCCGCGTACTCCGGCAGATGCTCGCCGTTCATGATCAGGTGCTGCCAGTCCATGTTCACCTTCACGTTGGTGATCCCGCGGCCGCGCAACGTGTGGATCACGTGCAACGCCATTCCGACGTTGCGCATGAGCACCTTCATCGCCGGCTCCGAGTTCTTGTGCTCGAGAAAGAGCAGCCGGCCGTGCTCGGCCAACACGCTCGCGGCATCCCCGATGCCGTCGATCAACCGCGCCCACACCTCGGCGTACGGCACCTGGAACGGATAGTTGAATCCCTCGCCGCCGGGCCAGATCACCATGTGCGCCCCGACCTCGCCCGCGAGCTCGGCCGCCTCGCGGTTCAACCGCAACGCCTCCGCACGCACCGTGTCGTCGAGCGACGTCAGCCCGCCCTTGCCGAAGCGCGGATCGATGTGGAGGCCCGAGCAGATCGTGTAGATCCCATGCCCGTCCAGCGCGCCGCGCACCTCGTCGAGGTTGTCGTGCGAGAGCTCGTTCGGATAGTGGAACTCGTAGTCGTCCATCAGGTCGCCGAGCCCTTCGACCGCCCGCGCAACCTTCACGGCGGTCGACTCGCCCGCGTGCTCCGGCTGATACCCGCCCGGCACGAATCGCGTCACCATCGGCCCGAGCGCCCAGATCCCGAGGCTGGTCTTCATGGAGCGAGCCTATATCGCGCCGCCCGCGGCCGTGACCCGATCCGCTTTTCTCGGGTAATTCGAGGGAGTACGATGCGCCTGTGATCGAGTTCCATCTCGACCCCAGCTCCGGCGTCGCCACGTATCTCCAGATCGTGCAGCAGGTGAAGGAGGCGCTCCGACTGGGAACGATCGACGTCGGCGACCAGCTCCCGACCGTGCGCGAGGTCGTCGCCGACCTGGCGATCAACCCGAACACCGTCGCAAAGGCCTACCGCGACCTCGAGCGCGAAGGGCTCGTCGTCGCCCGCCAGGGCCGCGGCACGTTCATCGCGAGCACGCTCGCGCCGGCGTCGCTGCGACACCACGACGCGTTACGCGCGGAGCTCGAGCGCTGGCTCGCCGCGGCAGACGACGCCGGCCTCGACGAGGAGAGCATCCGGGCCGTGATCTCGGCAACGCTGCGAGAGACGCGGGCCCGCCGGGTGGCATGAGCCCGACGCCGCTCGACGCGCGGGGGCTCGGGAAACGCTTCCGCCGCGAGTGGGGGCTGCGCGACTGCACGCTCACCATCCCGCAGGGCGCGATCGTCGGCCTCGCCGGGCCGAATGCCGCAGGCAAGTCGACCCTGCTCGCGCTCGCGGCGGGGCTGCTCGCTCCGACGGAGGGGTCGATCGCCGTTCTCGGCCGCGACCCGCTGCGCGAGCCCTCCGTGCTCGCCGAAGTCGGATACGTCGCGCAGGGCGCGCCGCTGTATCGCTCCTTCACCGTGGCCGAGACGATCGAGTTCGCCCGGAGGACGAACATGCGCTGGGACGACGAGATCGTCGGCGACCTCCTCACCCGGATCGCGTCGCGAACGAAGGTGGGCTCGCTCTCCGCGGGGGACCGCGCGCGGCTCGCGCTCGCGCTCGCGCTCGGCAAGCGTCCCCAGCTCGTGCTCCTCGACGAACCGTTCGCCGGCCTCGATCCGCTCGCAGGGCGCGAGTTCCTGCAGCTGCTGATGGACGGAGTCGCCGAGACGTCGGCGACGGTGGTGATCGCCTCGCACGTGATCGCCGACATCGAACGCGTGTGCGACCACATCGTCCTGCTCACCGGGGGCGGCATCCGGCTCGAGGGGAACGTGGAGGAGCTGCTCGAGTCGCACCGGATCCTGATGGGCCCGCGCCGGCCGCTCGGGTCGATCCGCGGCGTCCGCAGGGTCCTGCGCGAGCGCCACAGCGGCCGGCAGCTCACGCTGCTCGTCCTCAGCGAC
>DATKQO010000255.1:0-14527 GCA_035532715.1 Gaiellaceae bacterium
AGTTCGCGGGCGTTCGCGGCGAGACCGTCCTCTGCCCGTCGAATACGTTCATGGCGACGCCGCTGTCGGTCGTGCACGCGGGCGGCCACGTCGAGTTCGTCGACTGCAACCGCACCGACCTCTGCATGTCGTTCGACGACTTCGAGGCGAAGGCGCGGGAGCACAAGCCGCGCGCCGCGTTCCTCGTGCACATCGGCGGTCATCTCGCATTCGACGTCGAGCGGATCGCCGAGTTCTGCCGCGCAGAAGGCATCTTCCTGATCGAGGACTGCGCACACGCGCACGGCGCGGCGTGGAACGGCCGCCGCGCGGGCACGTGGGGCGACGCCGGCGTCTGGTCGTTCGCCGCGACGAAGACGGTGTCGACCGGCGAGGGCGGCGTGCTCGTGTCGCAGAACCCCGACGTGATCGAGCACGCACGCAGGTACCGCAACTACGGCAAGCCCGACTACACGGTGCACGGGCTCAACTTCCGCATGAACGAGTTCACCGCGGCGATCGGGCTCGTCCAGGTCGACCGGCTCGACGAGATCGCCGCGTGGAAGAGCGACGTCGCGCGCGACGTGCTCGATCCGCGCCACCCCGCGCGTGTCGAGCTTCCGGACGGAATGAGCTCCGGTCACTACAAGTACATCGTCTTCGAGCCGATCGAGCGCTCGACGGGCAAGGTGTACGACGAGCCGTGCCATCGCATCATGGGCTCGTCGATCGATCTCCCGAACACGGACTGGGTCGCGACGAACCACTGGTGCGTCCCGCTCTACTACCGCCCCGCCGTCACGACCGACGATCTCCCGGGCGACCACTGATGCGCGTCCTCGTCACCGGCGGCTCCGGCTTCATCGGCTCGCACGTCGTCGACCAGTTGCGCGCCCAGGGTCACGTGCCCGTCATCTTCGACCTCGTCGAGTCGACGTACCACGAGGCGGGCGAGATCGAGACGGTGATCGGCGACCTCGAGAGCGTGCAGTCGGTTCGGGCGGCGGTCGCCGGCTGCGACGTCGTCGCACATCTCGCCGCAGTGTCGGACGTGAACATCGTCGTCGACAATCCGTCGAAGGCGAGCTCGATCAACGTCGGCGGCACGGCGGCCGTGCTCGAAGCCGCGCGCGTCGAAGGCGTGCAACGCGTCGTCTACGCGAGCACGGTGTGGGTCTACGGCGGCGCCGACGGCGTCGAGCCACTCGACGAGGAGACGCGACTCGCACTGCCCGACCATCTCTACACCGCGACGAAGCTCGCCGGCGAGATGTACTGCCGGTCGTACGCAGAGCTCTATGGGCTCGAATACACGGTGCTGCGTTTCGGGATTCCGTACGGCCCGCACTCGCGCCCGGCCACCGTGCTGGCCGCGTTCGTCGAGAAAGCGCGCGCGGGCAAGCCGCTGACGCTCGCAGGCGACGGCTCCCAGTCGCGCCAGTTCGTGTACGTCGAGGATCTTGCGGCGGGCGTCGTCGCGGCGCTCGCGCCGCAGGCCGCAAACCGCACCTACAACCTCGTCGGCGACGAGAGCGTCACGATCCGCGAGATCGCGGAGGCCGTACGCGAGCTCGTCGCGCCGGTCGAGATCGTCTACATGGACAGCAGGCCGTCCGACCTCCGCCCCGTCGCGATCTCCGGTGCGCGCGCCGCGGCAGAGCTCGCTTGGACGCCGACGACGTCGTTCGCCGAAGGCGTGCGGCGCTATGTCGCGTCGGTCGCGCCGACGAACGGGACGCCGAGCTCCTCGATCGCCGCGAGCACGAGCGGCAAGGCGCCGACCGTCCTCCGCCAGGAGCCGACCGAGCTGTAGTGGTCGGCGTCGTGCAGGAGCACGACGTCGCCCCGCGAGAGGCCGGCGCTCGCCCGCCGCGCGATGCCTGCCGGCGTCGCCCGCGCCTCCCAGTCGCGGCCCCACTTCGACCACAGGAGCGGCAGCCACCCGCGCCGTCGCGCGAGCGCGAGCCCGGCCGTGCTGAAGACGCCGTACGGCGGCCGATAGGCCTTCGGCGCCCGCCCGGTCGCCTCGCAGATCACGGCGAACGCACGGTCGAGGTCGGCGGCGAGCCCGCGTGGCGTCCGTCGCAGCAGAAGCGTGTGCCGGTAGCCGTGCAGCGCGATCTCGTGTCCGGCCGCGGCGATCTCGGCCGCGAGCGCCGGATAGCGCTCGACCTGCTCGCCGACGAGGAAGAACGTCGCGCGCGCGTTCGCGGCCCGGAGGAGCTCGAGCGTCGCCGGCGTCCCCTCCGCGTGCGGGCCGTCGTCGAAGGTCAGCGCGACGCCCGCGGCCCGCGGCAGGCGCAACGGCACGCCGAAAGCCGCTGCAACGGCCGGGACGACGGGCGCCGCCGCCGGGCCGCACCACGCCGCGGCCGCTCCGGCGCCGGCGAGGAAGGCAGCGCGCACGCCGGCCATCTTAGGCCCCGGTTCGCTGCGTGACCGGAGAACTCGCCGGAAACGGGCGCGCGAAGAGGCAGACTGCGCCTAGATGACCGACGATGCCGACCTCGGCCGCCTCCGCGAACAGATCGCCACGCTCGACCGCGAGGTGCTCGACGCGCTCAACCGGCGCCTCGAGCTCGTCGCGCGCGTGCAGGAGCACAAGCACGAGACGGGTGCACGGCTGATCGACGCGCGGCGCGAAGCCGAGCTGATCCGGGAGCTCACCGCCGCGAACGCGGGACCGTTGTCCGAAAGCGCGGTTCAGTCGGTGTTCGCCGCCGTTCTCGACGTCATGAAGCAGGAGCTCCGCGCGGCGGCCCGGCCGCAGGCGCCGACGACCCCACGGCCTGCGCGCACCGAGATCGCCACGCTCGCCGTCGTCGGCACCGGCCTCGTCGGCGCGTCGGTCGCGCTCGCCGCGAAGCGCGCCGGCGTCGCGCGCGTACGCGGCTGGGACGCCGAAGCCGCGACCCTCCGCGAGGCCGCGGGCGCGCAGGTCGTCGATCACGTTGCGAGCTCGCTCGCCGACGCGGTCGCGGGAGCGGAGCTCGTCGTCGTCGCGGTTCCCGTCGGCGCGCTGGTCGCGACGACTCGGGAGGTGCTCGCGGCGGCGGCGGCGGAGACGACGGTGACCGACGTCGGCTCGACGAAGCGCGCACTCGCCGCCGTCGACGACCCGCGCTTCGTCCCCGGTCACCCTCTCGCCGGCGGTCACACCGGGGGGCCGGCGCGCGCGGCAGCCGATCTCTTCGACGCGGCGACCTGGCTCCTGACGCCGTTGCCCGCAACCGATCCACAACGGCTGGCGCTGGTCGAGCGTTTCGTCGAATCGCTCGGTGCGCGCGTCGTCAAGCTCGATGCGAACGACCATGATCGTCTGCTTGCGCTCACGAGCCATCTTCCCCACGCGCTCGCGAACCTGCTCATGCGCCGCGTAGCGGCGGGCGGCGACGAGGCGCTCGGGTACGCCGGCGCGTCCCTCCGCGAGATGACGCGCGTCGCCGGCGCGAATCCGGCGATCTGGGCCGACATCTTCGTCGAGAACGGCGACCTCATCGCCGACGCGCTGACGGCGCACCGTGACGAGGTCACAGACGTCGAGCGCGCACTGCGCGCGGGCGACCGGCGTTTCTTCGAAGACTGGATCGCCGCCGCGGCCGAGGCGCGAAGCCGCATGCTCGCCTACGCGTACCAGACCGACGCGGGCACCCTGAACCGGATCCGCATCCGTGTTCCCGACAAGCCGGGCGTGCTCGCGCGCATCACCCAGACGCTCGGCGCAGCCGGCATCAACATCGAGGACTTCGAGCTCCGCCACGTCTCGCCCGACTACGGCGGCGTGCTCGTGATCCTCGTCACCGGCACCGACAACGCCGAGCTCGCACGCACGCTGCTTCGCCGCGAGGGATACAGCGCCGCGTAGAGATCAGCGGGCGAGCCGCCTCGCGGGCTGATCCTGCCCGACCGACGCGGTCACCGGAAGAATCGACGCGAGCGCTGCACGGAATGCGGCCGGAGCGACCTGGCCGCCCTCGTCCTGTGCGCCCTGCGGACGCATCACGTTGTCCGGCGACGTCCAGTAGGCCCACGAGACGAGGTCGGCGAAGCGCTCCGAGTCGAGCACGGCGTGCCCCTCGCGCCCGAACCACGCCACCCCCTGCAACAACGGGTGGAGCTGCGCGCGCGTCGCGTCGGTGAGGAGCGCGAAATCGACCTCGTGCCCGTACTCGTGCTGCACGACGCCCCAGGAGAAGGAGCCGGCGTCGAGGAGATTCGCGTCGAGCCAGATCTGCCCCGGCACAGCGTGCGAGGCGACGCCGCGTGCGATGTGCACGATCACCGTGCCGGGGACGGCATTCCACGGAAAGGAGCTGACGCTGAGCGCCGCGGTCACCTGCGCGCGCTCCGGGTGCGTGCCGCCGTCGAAGGCGTAGTCGCCTCCCGATGCGAACGCCGCCGAAGGAGCCGCAAGAGCCGGCGCCACGAGCGCGAGCAGGCTGAGGTGCCGCATCGAGATCACCGCTCATGACGTCGGGATCGCGCTCCGGCGCGCGGACACACCGCCGGGCACGCACGTTGTCGCCCTCTCGCGCGACCGGGATCCGCCGTCCGGGGGCGGCGAGCGAAAAACGGCGTAGCCTCCCGCGATCGGGGGACGACGGCCGAACGCTCCCGGGAATCGACAACGGCGCGTCGCCGGAGATGCTGTGTGCGTGGCCGTCACCTCCTACGCCGGCGAGTACCCGCCCCTCCTCGAGCCGGCCGTATCCGGCCCCGCGCAGCTCACCGTGCTGCTCGGTGGGGAGGTCGAGAGGAGCCTCGCCGAGGCGGAGGAGCGCACGCGCCGGAACGAGCACGAAGCGGCGCTCGCGCTGCTCGCGGACATCTGGGCGGACGTGCGCGGCGTCCCGGCGCTCACCTTCCGGCACCGGCTCGCCGCGTCGTGGGCCGAGATGTACGGCGGCCGGCTCGATACCGCGGCCGATCTGCTCGCGTCGGCGGACGCGATCGCCCAGTCGCCGCTCTTCGACGCGGCCGACCGCGCCCAGGTCCTCTACCGCCGCGGGTGCCTCGCGCTCCAGCGGGCCGAGGTCGCCGACGCCGCGATGCTCTTCACACGCGCACTCGAGACGAACGCGCGCTCCGGGCATCCCTCCTCGCAGCTCGCCGCCGACGTTCTCAACTGGCGCTCGCGCTGCCACCAGCTACGGCGCGACTGGGACGCCGCCGCTCGTGACGCGGAGACGTCGCTCGAGCTCGCAGACGACGATCACACCCGCGCCAATGCGCTCTTCCAGATTTCGCTCGTCGCCGAACGGCAACGGCAGTGGCTGCTCGCACGCTTCTACGGAGAGCAGGCGCTCGAGCTCTACCGCGCCCACGGCGACATGCTGTTGACGGCCCGGATCCTCAACAACCTCGGCGGGATCGACTTTCTGCTCGGCGACGTCGTAGCCGCCGAGCGGAGGCTCGCGGAGGCCGCCTCCGCCGCGGCAACTGCGGGAAGCGACGCAGATGTCGCGCAGGCGACCTCGTCGCTCGCCCAGGTGCTGCTCGGGACCGATCGCCCCCGGGAGGCGCGCGAGGCCGCGCTCGCTGCGCTCGAGCTGCTCACCGGCCGCACCGACTTCCTCGACGAGCTCGGCAACGCGCAGCTCGTCGTCGCGAAGTCGTTCGCAGCGGAGGCCGACTTCACCTCCGCCGGCAGGTGGCTCGACACGGCGGAGGAGACCTTTGTCCTGCTCGGCTCGACGAGCCATGCGGCCGCCGTCTGGATCGCGCGCGGCGATCTCACGCGCTCGGAGGGCGACACTGTCCAAGCGGCCGAGCTGTACCGGCACGCGGCAGAGGCCCTTCAGGACTTCCACTTCTAACGCGCACAGGAGGTGACGACATGCACAGGCTCTGGATGATCTCCCGGTACGCCCTTCCGGCTCTCGCGATTCTCGCCGGGCTCGGTTCCTTGAAGTGGGGCGTGAGCCCCTACGGCTTCTCCCGCGGCAGCTGACGCGAGAGGACGGGCACGAAGGTTGGCGGCGGCCGGCGCCGGGTCACGCCTTCCTTCGGATGCCTTCGATCCCGCCGGTCGACCGGGCGCGTGTCGGGTCAGGCGGCGACGGCGTCGCCGACCCTGCCGAGCGCGTTGCTGATCGCCGCGCCGAGCTGGTCGAGCGTGAACGGCTTCGCGAGGTAGAGGCTCGGTCCGCCACCGAGGATGCAGGCTTCGGGCGGCAGGATGCTGACCGAGATGATGGGGAGCTCCGGTTGCAGCTCCCGCGCGACCCTCGCGAGCTCGAGGCACGCCGGGGAGGCCGGCTCGAGCAGGAGGAGATCGGCCGGCGGCGGCGCCGCAGTGCCGCCGCCGAGCACGATCGCCTCGTGTCCCAGCCGGTCGAGAAGCACGACCAGCAGCCGACGAACGTCGGGGTCTGCTTCGCTGAGAAGGATGCTCGCCATTGCCTGCTCGGATCATCGCGGCCACTCGAAGGAAGAAGGCAGCGCGCCCGGTAGGAGTCGGGTATGAACGCCTCTACCGCGCCGGCGCGACCCGGCCGCGCACCTCGCCGAGCTCGACGTCGCCGGCCCGGGCGCGCAGGACGACCTCGTCGCCGTCCTCGAGGAAGGAGCGCGTGCCGCCGTCCGGGAGGCGGATCGGCTCGGCGCCGTTGCGGGTGAGCTCGATGAGCGAGCCCTCCGAGCCGGGAGCGGAGCCGGAGATCGTCCCGGTCGCCATCAGGTCGCCCGTGCGGACGGAGGCGCCGTTCGAGGTCGCATGCGCGAGCTGCTGCGGCATCGTCCAGTAGAGCGCGCGCGCGTTCCCGCGCGACACGACGAAGCCGTTCAGCTCGACCTCGAGCTCGACGTCGAGCGCCCAGTCGCGTCCACCCGCAAGATGCGCAAGCGGCAGCGGGTCCTGCGGCGGAGCCTCGGTGCGGTGCTCCTCCAGCAGCGCGAGCGGCGTCACCCAGGCGGAGACCGAGGTGAGAAACGACTTGCCGCAGAACGGCCCGAGGGGGACGTACTCCCAGGCCTGGATGTCGCGCGCGCTCCAGTCGTTCACGAGCACGACGCCGAAGACATGCTCGGCGAAGCGTTCTGCGGGCACGGGCGTGCCGCGCCCGCTCGGCACGCCGACGACGAAGCCGAGCTCGAGCTCGACGTCGAGCCGCCGCGACGGCTCGTAGACGGGCTCCTCCGCCCCGGCGAGCGTGATCTGGCCCCGCGGCCGGACGACGTCGCTGCCGGTGACGGCCACGGTTCCCGCCCGGCCGTGGTAGCCGACCGGAAGCCTGCGCCAGTTGGGAAGAAGCGGCTCGGCGTCGGGCCTGAAGAGCCGGCCGAGGTTCGTCGCGTGCTCGAGCGAGGAGTAGAAGTCGACGTAGTCGGCCACCTCGAACGGCAGGAGGAGCGAGGCGTCGGCGATCGGCGTCCGCGGCCCGTCGTGCGCACGAGCCTGGGCGAGCGCCTTCGCCCACGCGCCTGGGCCCTGCACCATGAGCGCGTTCAGCGAAGGCTGCCGGAACGCGTCGCCGAGCGCCGAGAGGTCGACGACGTCGGCGCCGGCTCGCCAGCCGACCCGCGGCGTCCCGTCGCCCGCCGTCGCGAAGACGCCGAAGCCGCTCATCCGGGAGACTCCCGCGTCTCCGGCGCCGGCCCACCTCGACGAACGTCCACGGCCCGCAACGTACACTGACGGCGGGCCAGGCTCCGCGCAGTGGGAGTTTGCGAACCGCGTCAGATCCGGAAGGAAGCAGCGCTAAGCATTTCCTCCCAGGTGCGCGGGCCGCCTGGCCCATAGAATCGACCCGTGACCGCGCTCTACCGGAAGTATCGCCCCCAGACCTTCGCGGAGGTCGTCGGCCAGGAGGCGGTTGTCCGGACGTTGGAGAACGCGATCGCCGGCGGGAAGGTGCGCCAGGCCTACCTGTTCGCCGGGCCGCGCGGCACGGGCAAGACCTCGATGGCTCGCATCCTCGCGAAGAGCCTCAACTGCGCGCAGGGCCCGAGCACGACGCCGGACGGCACGTGTCATGCGTGTGTCGCAATCGCCGCCGGCACGTCGCTCGACGTGATCGAGATGGACGCGGCGTCGCAGCGCGGCATCGACGACATCCGCGAGATCCGCGACCGCGTGGTCCTGCAGCCGGTCGAGGGCCGCTACAAGGTCTACATCCTCGACGAGGCGCACCAGCTGACCGACGCCGCCTGGAACGCGCTCCTGAAGCTGATCGAGGAGCCGCCGCCGCACCTCGTCTTCGTGTTCTGCACGACCGACCTGTCGAAGGTGCTGCCGACCGTGCGCTCGCGCTGCCAGACGTTCGTCTTCCAGCGGCCTCGCCTCCAGCATCTCGTCAAGAAGCTCCGGCTGATCGCGGATGCGGAGACGATCGACGTGTCGGACCAGGCGCTCGCGCTGATCGCACGCGCCGCACGCGGGGCGTTCCGCGACGCGGAGTCGACGCTCGACCAGCTCGCCGCCGCGACCGAGAGGAACGTCACCGTCCAGTCGGTGCTCCAGCTTCTCGGCACGGTCGAGGAGGAGGCGCTGTTCCAGCTCTGCGACCTCGTCGTCGACCGCGACACGGCAGGCGCACTCACGTTCGTCGAGCAGCTCTCGGAGCAAGGCCACGATCTCGGCCGGCTCGTGACCGAGCTGATCGAACATCTGCGGCACCTGATGCTCGTGCAGCACATGAACGAGGTGCCCGAGTCGCTGCCCGTGACCGAAGAGACACGCGAGCGCCTCCGGGCGCAGGCGAACCAGGTCGGCGAGCCGACCGTCGTGCGGCTGATCGACCTGCTCGCGCTCGCGGTCGACGACATGCGCCAGGGCGGCGACCCGCGGCTGCCCCTCGAGCTCGCGCTCGTGAAGGTGACACGCCCGTCGTCGGATCTCTCGCGCGAGTCCACGGCGTTCCGGCTCGAGCGCCTCGAGCAGGGCGCTTCGGCCGCGGCGGGCATGCCCACCCGGGCCGCAGCCGCGCCCGCGACGGCCCCGGAGCCGGCCCGCGCGAAGCAGGCGGCGCCGGCGCCGCCCGATCTCGAGCTCGCGCAGCTGCAGGAGGCGTGGCAGCGGACGATCGTCCCCGCTGTCGCCGAGAAGTCGATCCCGATCTCGACCGTGCTCGGCGAAGCGCGGCCCGCAGAGCTCGCGGGAGGGACGCTCACCGTCGAGTTCCCGGCGAGCGCGTCATTTCATCGCCAGCTTGCGGAGGAGCCGAAGAACGCGACGCTCCTCGCGGACGCGCTCTACGAGGTGACGGGCACGCGGCTCGCGCTCGCGTTCGCCGTCGGCGAGGGCGAGGGCGAAGGCGAAGGCGAAGGTGCCGACGAGCTCGAGGGGCCGGCCGGCGAGGACCGCATCCTCGAGCTGTTGAAGAGCGACCTCGACGCGCGCGAACGGGAGATCCCTGAATGAGCTTCGACATGAACAAGTTGATGCAGCAGGCCGCACAGATGCAGGAGCAGATGCAGAAGATGCAGCAGGAGGCGGCGAACGAGACCGCCGAGGCGTCGGTCGGCGGCGGCCTCGTCAAGGTGACCGCGAACGGCGCCGGCGAGGTGCTCTCGATCGCGATCTCCCCGGAGGCGATCGATCCGAGCGACCCGGAGGCGCTCGGAGATCTCGTGCTCGCCGGCGTGAACGAGGCGCTCCGCTCGGCGGCCGCCGCGGTCGAGGCGAAGGCGCAGGCGCTCATGGGCCAGATGGGCCTCGGCGACCTCGGCATCCCCGGCCTCGGCGGCTGACGGGCGCGCCGGCGGGGCTCTGCCCCCGAGCACGTCCGAAGGGGACGGCTAGGCTCCGGGCCATGCTGAGCCCCGCCGTCGACAACCTCGTCGCGCAGCTGACGCGCCTGCCCGGCATCGGCAGCCGGACGGCGCAGCGGCTCGCGTTCCACCTCCTGCAGGTGCCGAAGCAGGAAGCGCTCGCGCTCGCCGAGGCGATCCAGGACGTGAAGGAGCGCGTGCGCTTCTGCCGCGAGTGCGGCAACCTCACCGAGGAGGAAGTCTGCGCGATCTGCCTCGACACGAGGCGCGATCACGCGACGATCTGCGTCGTCGAGCAGCCGGCCGACCTCGTCTCCGTCGAGCGCACCGCCGAGTACCGCGGCCTCTACCACGTGCTCGGCGGCTCGCTCTCCCCCCTCGACGGCGTGGAGCCGGAGCATCTGCGCATCGACGAGCTGCTGCACCGGGTCGAACGGAACGGCGTCCGCGAGGTCGTGCTCGCCACGAACCCGAACATGACGGGCGAGGCGACCGCGGCGTATCTCGCCGACCGGCTGCGCGGCCGCGTCCGCGTCACCCGCCTCGCGAGCGGCCTGCCCGTCGGCGGCGACCTCGAGTACGCCGACGAGGTCACCCTCGGCCGGGCGCTCGCGGGCCGGCGCGAGATGGCATAAGCGGACGGGCGCGAAACCTGGTTGCCCGATCGGGCCTACACTTTCCGCGTGCCCACGACGCAGTACGAAGCGGCTCCGACCGTCGCGTCCGACGCAGCAGTGCGCGGCCGCGACCTCGTCGTGATGAAGTTCGGCGGAACCTCTGTCGGCGACACGCAGAAGATCAAGGACGTTGCGCGGCGGCTCGCCGGCGCGCGCGAGGCGGGCTACCGCGTCGTCGGCGTGCTCTCGGCGATGGGTCACACGACCGACGAGCTGATCCGGCTCGCCCACGAGATCTCGCCGCGTCCGAACCCTCGCGAGTACGACATGCTCGTCTCGGTCGGCGAGCGCATCTCGAACGCGCTCTGCGCGATGGCGATCCACGATCTCGGCCACGAGGCCGTATCGCTCACGGGCTCCCAGGCCGGCATCGTGACGGACACCGTGCACGGCAAGGCCAAGATCGCCGAAGTGCGGGCCGAGCGGATCAACGAGGCGCTCGACGAGGAGAAGATCGTTCTCGTCGCCGGCTTCCAGGGCGTGTCGTCGGCGAACGAGGTGACGACGCTCGGGCGCGGCGGCTCCGACATGACGGCGGCCGCGCTCGCCGCTGCGCTCGGAGCGACCGTCTGCGAGATCTACACGGACGTCGAGGGCGTCTTCACGGCCGATCCGCGCATCGTCCCGAACGCGCGGAAGCTCTCGGCCGTGACCTACGAGGAGATGCTCGAGCTCGCGGCGAGCGGCGCGAAGGTGCTGCAGCTACGCTCGGTCGAGTTCGCGCGCAACCACGACGTGCGGCTGCACGTCCGCTCCACGTTCTCCCAGGCCGAGGGGACGTGGATCGTCGACGAGGAGGATCCGGTGCTCGAGAAGGCAATCATCTCCGGAGTGGCCCACACCGACTGCGAGCCGCTCTTCCGCGTGCGCGACATGGACGCGTCGCGGCTGTTCGCGCGCCTCGCCGACGCGAGCATCAACGTCGACACGATCCTGCAGGTCTCCTCCGACGAGATCGTCTTCAGCGCGCCGCTCGAGGATCGCAGCGCGTGCGAGGAGCTGCTCTCGTCACTCGGCGTCGAGTGGTCGATGCGCGACGACCTCGGCAAGGTGAGCCTCGTCGGCGCAGGCATGAAGAGCCATCCCGGCATCGCCGCGAAGACGTTCGCGACGCTCGACGGGATCGGCGTCGAGTCGAAGGTGATTTCCACGTCGCCGATCAAGATCGCATGTCACGTCGCGACCGCCGACGTTCCGCGCGCCGTCGCCGCGCTGCACGACGCATTCGAGCTGGAGACGGCATGACGCGCGCTGCGCGCATCGGCGTCGTCGGCGCGACCGGCGCCGTCGGCACGGTGACGCTCGGGCTCCTCGCGCAGCGCGGGTACACGAACGTGCGCGCCTTCGCCTCGTCTCGCTCGGCGGGCGGCACGCTCCCGTTCGGCAACGGCGAGCTCCTCGTCGAGGAGGCGACGCCGGACGCGCTCGCCGCAGGCGATCTCGAGCTCGTGCTGTTCTCCGTCGGCACGTCCGCCTCGCGCGAGCTCGTGCCGCACGCGGTGCGCGGCGGCGCGGTCGCGGTCGACAAGTCGTCGGCGTACCGTCTCGAGCCGGGAGTCCCGCTCGTCGTGCCGGAGGTGAACGGACCGCGGGCGCTCGAGAACGACGGCATCGTCGCCAACCCGAACTGCTGCACGATTCCGCTCACCTGCGTGCTGAAGCCCTTGCACGACGCCGCGAGGCTCGTGCGCATCCGCGTCGCCACGTATCAGTCCGTTTCGGGTGCGGGCGCACGCCGGATGGATGCGCTGCGCGCCGAGGCGCCTGCCGACCACAACCTCGGCATGGATTGGAGCTGGGACGGCGACGAGACCGATGAGGAGTCGAAGCTCCGCGCCGAGACGCGGAAGATCATGGAGCTGCCGGAGCTGCCGGTGAGCGCGACGACGGTGCGCGTGCCGGTGCTCGTCGGGCACGCCGAGGCGGTCTGGCTCGAGCTCGAGCAGCCGCTCACGGCGGAGCAGGCGACCGAGCTGCTTCGCAACGCGCCGTCGGTGCAGATCGTCGACGTGCCGACGCCGGGCGACGCCGCCAAGACGGACCAGGTACTCGTCGGCCGCATCCGTCCGGACCGCGCGGCAGAGCACGGCCTCGCGCTCTTCCTCGCGTGCGACAACCTGAACAAGGGCGCCGCGCTCAACGCGATCCAGATCGCCGAGCTGATCCTCGAACGTCAGCGCGTCGCGGCGTAGCTACAGCTCGGCCGCGGCGGCGAATCCGCGCCGTCGTTGCGCGCCCCAGCCGCGCCGGCGACGCACCGCGTCCCAGAGCCCGAGGATGCGCCAGCAAGCGGTGAGCTGCCGGTAGCCGACGTTCTCCCAGATCGACCACCAGAGCATCCGCGCCACCTCGCCGCCCCGCGGGTGCCGCTTGAAGCTGAACTCTTCGAGGGTCACGGCGGTGGCGGAGAGCACGATGCCGAGGAGGAGCGCGACGCCCATGTAGGCGAGCAGGAACGTGCCGGACAGCCGGCCGACCGCCCACCAGGCGACCGTGGTCGGCACGCCCGCGAGCTCGACGACCGGCGCAACGAGCTCGAACACGATGAAGTACGGGAACGCGAACAGACCGATGACACCGTAACGCGGGTTCCCGACCGCGCGACGATGGCGCCAGAGCGACTCGGCGAGCCCGCGATGCCAGCGGCGGCGCTGGCTCGAGAGCGACGAGAGATCCTCGGGCGCCTCTGTCCAGCACACCGGGTCCGGGACGAACGCGATCGTGTACGGCTCGCCGCGGGCCCGGAGATACAGGTGGAGCCGCAGCACGAGCTCGATGTCCTCGCCGACCGTCGCCGTCCACCATCCGCCGACCTCCTCCACGAGATCGCGCCGGAAGAGCCCGAAGGCGCCGGAGATGATGAGGAGCGAGTTGAGAGTCGAGAGGCCCGAGCGGCCGACGAGAAACGCGCGGAAGTATTCGACGACCTGGATCGTCGCAAGCCGGCCGCGGGGTAGCCGCACGTCCACGACTCGACCGTGGTCGACAGTGCACCCGTTTGCGATCCTCACGATGCCACCCGTCGCCGCCACGCGGTCGGGGTCGTCGAAGATCGGCTTGGCGAGCCGCAACAGCGCGTCCTCTTCGATGATCGCGTCTGCGTCGACCGCGCAGAGGTATGGGTGCCTCGCGGCGTTCGCACCGGCGTTGAGCGCGTCGGCCTTGCCGCCGTTGCGCTTGTCGATCACGCAGAGCTCCGGATGCCGCTTCGACACGTAGGCACCGCGGACGGAAGCCGTCGCGATCGTGCTTCGAAGCGCGCGGAAGGCGGGGACGAGCTCGAACGCTTCGCGGAGACGGTCGAGCGTCGCGTCGGTCGATCCGTCGTTCACGACGACCACCTCGTGCAGCGGGTACCGAAGCGCCATGAGCGACCGGACGCTCTCGACGATGCCTGCCTCCTCGTTGTAGGCGGGCAGCAGAATCGAGATGCCCGGTGTGAGCGGCGACACGAGCGACTCTCCCTCGGCCGCGTAGCTCGACGCTCGAAGGTACCGCGGGATGTTCCGCCACGCGATCGCGCTGAAGACGATGTAGAAGCCGTTCAGCCCCACGAAGTACGTGAAGCTGACTGCAACGCTGACGAGAACGAGCGTGTTCATTTCTCGAGGCGCGAGGCTGCCTCGCGGAGATGGCCGCCGGCGCCGGCCGCCGCCGCCTCGACCCGCAGCCGGTTCGGGTCGATGCGCGCCAGTGCATCCGCCGCGGCGCGCGCGGTCTCGAAGGCATCGGTACGCGCAAGCGAGAGGAGCGCGCCGACCGCCCCCGCGTCACGGAGCCGACCGAGAGCGAACGCGGCGTCGGTGCGCACCGCCGGAACTCGATCGTGCAGCGCCGCGAGCAGCGCGTCTGCGGCGGCGGCGGAGCCGAGCCGGCCGAGCGCGCGCGCGGCTCTGCTCCGTACGTCGGCTGACGTGTCGCGCAGCGACCGGATCAGCGCGTCGCCGTGCGAGGCCTCGCCGACGAGCCCGACGAGCTCGGCCGCCCAGGCGCGCACCTCGGGGTCGTCGGCAGCGAGGAGCGAGAGCAGCTCGGGCACGGCGGGAGGCCCGATCGCGAGGAGCGCCTGCGCCGCGCGCGCGTGCGGCACGCGGCGGCCGACGAGCGCGGTGACGAGCGCGGGAACCGCTCCGGCTGCCTGCAGGCGGCCGAGGCTGCCC
>DATKQO010000256.1:0-12018 GCA_035532715.1 Gaiellaceae bacterium
GTGACGTATCCGTTCCCGCCCGAGACGGAGCTCTATGCCGCGAGCACCGCTCTCTGCCAGGGCGGCCCGCGCGACAACGGGTTCTACGGCTCGGGCATCGTCGACGCTTTCGCCGCGCTCACCGGCGGCGAACGCCGCTAGGCCGGCTTGATCGTCAGGCGGGCGCGGAAGCTCTGCGCGCCGATCCGAACCGAGAGCGCGTAGGTTCCCGCCGCCGAGGGGTTGCCGAGGCCCG
Organism: Gaiellaceae bacterium; assembly: GCA_035532715.1. Taxonomy (GTDB): domain Bacteria; phylum Actinomycetota; class Thermoleophilia; order Gaiellales; family Gaiellaceae; genus Palsa-739. Next base: position 236 of record DATKQO010000256.1, read on the forward strand.
CAGCGCGGCTGAAGACGATCGTCAACGTACCGGGAGCGATCACCAGGCAGGTGACGCCCGGCGGGCGCGGCAGCGTGAGCGTCACCGTGTGACCGGCGACGCGTACCGTCAGCGGCGCGCTGCCGCCGGCGAGGACGGCGCTGCGCGCGATCGCGCGCGGAACTCTCTCGGCCGCGGGCAGCGACACGACGATCGGCCCGGGGCCCGGCCGGCCGCACGTCATCAGCAGGCGGGCCCTGAGCGTCAGCGTGACCGGATGGGCGCCTGCAGTGGCGGGGACGGCGACCGCAGCGGCTGAGCCGACGGGAAGCACGAGGTGCGTTGCGGGCCGCGCGCCGATGGCCGCCGCCGCGACGATGCCGGCGAGCACGGCGGCCGTTGCCGCGGCTCCCAGGATCCCTCTCATGGAGCTAATACGAGACGGCGCCGCGGCCGGTCTCGGCTGCGTGGCGCTGCTCGTCCGCGCGGTAGCTCGAACGCACGAGCGGGCCCGAGAACACCGAGCCGAAGCCGAGCGCCTCGCCCTGCTCGCGCAGCCAGCGGAACTCGTCCGGGTGCACCCACCGTTCGATCGGCGTGTGCTTGGGGCTCGGCTGGAGGTACTGGCCGATCGTGACGACGTCGACGCCGTGCGCGCGCAGGTCGCGCAGCGTGTCGACGACCTCGTCATTGGTCTCGCCCATGCCGACGATGATCCCCGACTTCGTGAGGACGTCGTACGGCGCGAGCTCCTTCGCGCGTTGCAGCAGCCAGAGCGCCCTGTCGTAGTCGGCCTTGCCGCCGCGCATCTGCCGGTGCAGCCGGCGCACGGTCTCGATGTTGTGGTTGAAGACGTCGGGGCGCGCGTCGAGCACCGTGCGGAGCGCCTCCTCCTCGACGCCGAGGAAGTCCGGCGTCAGCACCTCGACCGACGCGAGCGGGAGCTTCGCCTTGATCGCGCGGATCGTCGCCGCGTAGTGCGCCGCGCCGCGGTCGGCGACGTCGTCGCGGTCGACCGAGGTGACGACGACGTGCTTCAGCTCCATCTGCGCCGCGGCCTGCGCGACGCGCAGCGGCTCGAGCGCGTCGGGCGGCGACTCGGGCCGGCCGGAGTGCACGTAGCAGTAGCGGCACGCGCGCGTGCACGTCTCGCCGAGGATCTGGAACGTCGCGGTGCCGCGCCCCCAGCACTCGGAGATGTTCGGGCACTTCGCCTCCTCGCAGATCGTGTGCAGCGAGAGGCCGTGGATCAGCTTCTGGACGTCGAAGTAGGCGCCGTCGCGCGACGGCGCGCGCACCTTCATCCATTCGGGGCGGCGAGGCCGCTCGGCGACCGGCAGCGAGGTCTCCATAACCGTCTCCCAGTCTAGTTTGCGGAGCGCGCGCTCCGGTGGCTACCCTAAGCGGACTGACCTGTCCGCTTCTGTTTGGAGACCGCGCATGAGCCGCCACTCGACGAATCCCTGGGTCGTCCTCGTCCTCATCTGCTTCGCGCAGTTCATGGTCGTGCTCGACGCGACCGTCGTGAACGTCGCGCTGCCCTCGATCCAGACCGACCTGCACATGACCGAGGCGAACCTGCAGTGGATCGTCAACGCCTACACGCTCGTCTTCGGCGGCTTCCTGCTGCTCGGCGGCCGCGCCGGCGACCTGCTCGGCCGCAAGCGCCTCTTCCTCGGCGGCGTCATCGTCTTCACGACCGCGTCGCTGCTCGACGGTCTCGCGTCGAGCTCGGGGATGCTGATCGGCTCGCGCAGCCTGCAGGGTCTCGGCGCCGCGTTCATCTCGCCGGCCGCGCTCGCGATCATCTCGACGACCTTCAAGGAAGGCTCCGACCGCGCGAAGGCGCTCGGCGTCTGGGCCGCGATCGCGATCGGCGGCAGCGCCGTCGGCCTCGTGCTCGGCGGCGCGCTGACCCAGGCGTTCTCGTGGCCGTGGATCTTCTTCATCAACGTGCCGGTCGGCATCGCCGTCTTCGTCGCCTCCCTGCGGCTCGTGCCGGAGTCGAAGGACGAGCATGCGCACCGCAGCTTCGACGTCGCCGGCGCGGTGGCGGTGACCGGCGGGCTCATGTCGCTCGTCTACGCGATCGTGCAGGCGCAGCAGAAGGGCTGGGGCTCGGTGCAGACCATCGGGACGTTCGTCGTCTCCGCGGTGCTGCTCGTCGGCTTCGTCTTCGTCGAGCTGCGCGCGAAGGCGCCGCTCGTCCGGCTCTCGATCTTCCGCGTCCGCTCGCTCACGGCGGCGAACGTCGTCATGTTCCTCGTCGGCTCCGGCCTCTTTGCGATGTTCTTCTTCAACTCGCTCTACATCCAGCGCGTCCTCGGCTACGGGCCGCTCGAGGCGGGGCTCGCGTTCCTGCCCTTCACGGCGGGGATCATGGTCTCCGCCGGGCTCGCGTCGGCGTTCGCGCCGAAGGTCGGTGTGCGCCTCGTGGCGGCGGTCGGCATGGTCGTTGCGGCGGCGGGCCTGCTGCTGCTGACGCAGATTCCCGTCCACGGCAGCTACGTCGCGAACGTGCTGCCGGCGCTCGTGCTCACCGCGCTCGGGATGGGCGCGGTGTTCGTGCCGCTCACGCTCGTCGCGACGACCGGGCTCGAGGATCAGGACCAGGGGCTCGCGTCCGGCCTGTTCAACACGTCGCAGCAGGTCGGCGGCGCGCTCGGGCTCGCGATCCTCACGACGATCGCGGCGGGACGGTCGTCCGCCTTCGGCGGCTCGGAGGCCGCGAAGCTCGTGCACGGCTTCCACTACGCGTTCGCCGGCAGCGCGGTGTTCATCCTCGCCGCGCTGGCGTCGCTCCTCATCCTCCTCCGCCGCGACGACGTCGCGCAGATCGAGGCGGAGGCGGTCACATCGGCGGCGTAGCCCTCCGTGCCGACGCGCAGCGAAACCTCGACCGGCTGCTCGAGGCGGCCGCCGAGTGCTTCGCCGAGAGCGGTCTCGACGCGAGCGTCGACGAGATCGCCCGGCGCGCAGGCGTCGGGCACGGCACCGTGTTCCGGCGCTTCCCGACGAAGGAGGCGCTGATCGCCGCCGTGATCGACGCGCACGTGCGCGAGCTCACGGCCGTCGCCGAGTCGGCGCGCGCCGAGCCGGGCGGCTTCGAGCGCTTCATCCGCGCCGCCGCCGCCGCGTATGCGCAGAACCGCGCGCTGATCGAGGGGATGACGCGCTGCCGGCAGACGCCGCAGGTCGAGGCGCTCACGCACGCGACACAGAAGCTCGTCCGGCGCGCGCAGGCCGCCGGCGAGGTGCGGCGCGACGTGAAGGTGGAGGACGTGCTCGCGCTCATCCCCACGGCGAGCCGCTATCCCGACGTGATCCTCGACGGGCTCCGCCCGCCGGGCTAGGTGGAGTTCCGCCGACGCCGTCACGCGCCGAGCAGCGCCGCGGGGACGACCCCGATGCCGTCTGATCGACGGTAGGCGTAGGCGCCGGTAGTGATCACGATCGAGTCGAGGACGTCTCTTCCGAGACGCTTGCTCAGCCAGAGGAGGTGGCGAACGTCGTGGTCGTCGACAGTTGTGCGTAGCTTCACCTCGACGGCAAGGATTCGTCCGTCGTCTCGCTCGACGATCAGATCGACCTCGTGCTCGCCGGCGGCCGTTCGCAGATGACTCACCCTCGCTTCCGCCGCCTGGGCATAGACGCGGACGTCGATCGTCACGAGGGACTCGAATAGCGCGCCGAGCAGCGTTCCGTCGCGCGGAACGGCAGGCGCGACCGGCGGATCTTCTTGCTGAAGGAGCGCCCCGAGTCCGACTCCGAGGAGCCGTGTTGCGAGTGCAGGATCGACGAGCTGATGCTTCGGTGGCGATGAGAGCCGGCGAAGGTGGTTCCGCGTTGGCGCCCACGCGGGCACCGGATCGACGATCCAGAGTCGCTCGAGGGCATCCCGATAGGGCCGGACAGTCGCCCTCGCAGGCTTCTCCCCGTGGCCGGCGGTGGCTGCGTCGCGGAGCGTCTCGTACGAGGCCGTTGTCGACGACGCGGCCGCGTATGCGGTCAGCCATCGTCGCAGCGCCGCAGGGTTGCGAATCGCAATCCCGAGCTCCGGAAAGTCGCGCTCCGTGATGCGATCGATGTACCCGTCGAGCTGAGCGCGGAGGGGGCGGTCCGAGAGGCCTCGAAGGCCGGGGAAGCCGGAAGCGAGGATCTCGTTCGCATAGTCGACCAGCCTGACGGCGGTCTCGCCGCCGAGCTGCGGCCGGCGCCCGTTCAGGAGAGCGGCAAGGCTGACGGTCGGCGATGCGACGCCGCGCTCGGCGAGCGTGAGCGGCCGCATCCGAACCGTCACGATCCGGCCTGCGCCGGAGTGCATGCCCGCGTCACTCGCGGGCGCTGCCGATCCCGTGAGGAGGAACGAACCCGGCGGTGTTCCCGGCTTGTCGACCGCGCGGCGAACGAGATCCCATGAGGCGGGCAGACGCTGCCACTCGTCGATCAGGATCGGCGTCTCACCTTCGAGCAGCCGCTCACCGTCGGCAGCGATGACGCTGCGCTGGCCGTCGTCGTCGAGCCTGTAGACCGTACGGGCTCGCTCTGACGCGGTCGCTGTCTTCCCGACCGCCTTCGCTCCCTGGAGTGACAGCGCAGCGAGGCTGCCGAACAGCTCGTCGATCTCGTCGTCGACGATTCGAGGCGTGTAGCGGCCGAGACCCGAGCTCATCGAGGTCTACTGTACCATTTTGACGGCAAATGGTGAACAGATTTGACGGTTGATAGTGAACAATTATGACACTTAGCGAGGTTGCGCCGAGGCCCAGGGCGCGTACTCGGCTAGTCGGTCTGCGGAACCGACCGGCGCGCGTGCTCCCGCGCCTGGGTGCCGAGCCGCTCGGTCGCTTCGAGCAGATGGCCGTGCGCAGCCCACGCATGGGCAGCGCCACGCGGGGCGGCACCTTGCCGGTAGTGCTCTGCCGCGACGCGCACGTGTGCGAGCGCCTGCTCGAGCTCGTGTGCGACCTCGTCGCACGCGGCCGCTGCGGCCTCGAGCGCGTCGCTCACTTCGCGGCGAGCTCGTGGTGCACGGGCTGGGCCCAGAGCCCGGCACCGTCGTCGGCCGGCAGCTCCTCGAGCTCGAGCCCGAAGACGGCCTCGAGCGCGGCAACGGCATGCGGCCGCACCTCGTCGACCGTCACGTCGCGGCCCACCTCGCGCGCGACGGTCGTGAACGTCGCGTCCTCCAGCCCGCACGCGGTGATCCAGTCGGTGAACGGAGCCGGATCCAGGTCGACGTTGAGCGCGTAGCCGTGCGTCGTCACCCAGCGCGAGACGTGCACGCCGATCGACGCGAGCTTCCGCGGCGGCGAGGTCAGCCACACGCCGGTGAGCCCGTCGATCCGCTCGCCCGTGAGGCCGAACGGCGCGACCGTCTCGATCAGCGCCTCTTCCAGGTTCCGTACGTACTGCTTCACGTCGCGCCCGTGCCGCTTCAGGTCGAGGATCGGGTAGCAGACGAGCTGGCCCGGGCCGTGAAACGTGGACTTGCCGCCGCGGTCGGTCTCGACGACCTCGACGTTGTTCGCCTCGGGGATGTGCAGCTCGGCGCTCTCGTCGGTGCGCCGCCCGAGCGTCACGACCGGCGGGTGCTCGAGGAAGAGGACCGTGTCCGGGATTGCGCCCTGCGAGACGGCGCCCGCGAGCGAGCGCTGGAGGTCCCAGGCTTCCGCGTAGGGAACCCGCCCCAGGTGCATGACGTAGCCGCCGCGGCTCATCGCCGTTCTCTAGCTGCCGTCGCCCTCCCACGACTCCAGCCGCTGCCGGAGGTCGCGGAGGAATCGTCCCGCGTACGCGCCGTCGACGAGCCGGTGGTCGTAGGTGAGCGTGATGTTCATCAACGGCCGGATCGCGATCACGTCCTTGCCGAGCGAGTCCTGCACCACCCAGGGGCGCTTCACGAGCGCGTACGTGCCGAGGATGCCGGACTGCGGCTGGCTGATCACGGGCGTGCCGTGGAACGTGCCGTAGCCGCCGGGATTCGTGATCGTGAACGTCCCGCCCTGCACGTCGTCCGGCATGAGCTTCTTGTCGCGCGCCTTCGCGGCGATGTCGGCGATGCCCTTCGCGAGGCCGAGCAGGTTCATCGTCTCGGCATTGCGCAGCACGGGAACGATGAGGCCCTTGCCGTCGGCGAGCTCGACGGCGATGCCGAGGTTGACGTAGTTGCGCGTGACGATCGAGTCGCCGCGCAGCTCGGCGTTCACGTACGGGTAGTCGCGCAGCGTGTGCACCGTGGCCTGTGCGACGAACGCGAGATACGTCGGGTTGACGCCGTACGAGGCCTGGTACTCCTTCTTCAGGTGCTCGCGCGCGGCAACGACGCGCGACATGTCGACCTCGATCGCGCTCGTGACGTGCGCGCCCGTGTCGAGCGAGCGGCGCATGTGCTCCGCGATGCCGCGGCGCATCGCCGTCACCGGCTCGAGGCTCTCGCCCGGCAGCGCCTCGGCGGGCGCGGCCAGCGCCGGTGCCGGCTTCGGCGGCGCGGCGCTCACCGGCGCGGCCGGTGCCGCAGCAGGCGCGGCCGCCGCCGGCGGTGCGGCCGGTGCGGCCGGTGCGGGCGCGGCCTGCGCATCCGACTCGATGAAGTCGAGGATGTCCTTCTTCGTCACGCGGCCGCCACGGCCGCTTCCCTCCACGCGGCCGGGGTCGACGCCGTGCTCGGAGGCGATCCGGGCGACGACCGGCGACACGAACGCCTTGCCGTTTCCGGACGGCTGCTCGATCGGCGGCGCCTGCGCGGGCTGGACGGGCTGCGCCGGCTGCACGGTCTCGGCCGGCGCGACCGCGTCGGCCTCCCGCACCGTCGCCTGCATCGCGGGCTCCGGCGGCGTCTCGGCCGCGGGCTCCGCGCCGGCGGCGGAACCGCCGATCTGCGCGAGCTTCGTGCCCACCTCGACCGTCTCGCCCTCCTGGACGAGGATCTGCGTCACGATGCCGGACGCAGGGCTCGGCACCTCCGTGTCGACCTTGTCGGTGGAGATCTCGAGCAGCGGCTCGTCGGCCTCGATCGTCTCGCCCTCCTGCTTGAGCCACTTCGTGACCGTCCCCTCCGAGACGGACACGCCCATCTGCGGCATCACGACGTCGACTGCGGTCTCCGTGGCCATTCTCTCCTCCTAGTACGCCGCGAGTGCGCGAAGACCCTTCACGACGTCTTCGACCTGCGGGATGAATGCCTTCTCGAGCGGGGGCGCAAACGGCACCGGCGTGTCGGGCGCGGCGATGCGCCGCACCGGCGCGTCGAGATCCTCGAACGCCTCCTCGGCGATCGTCGCGGCGATCTCGCCGCCGAAGCCGCCGGTGCGCGTGTCCTCGTGGAGGACGAGCACCTTCGACGTCTTGCGCACGGACTCGAGCACGGCCGCCTTGTCCCACGGCATGACGGTGCGGAGGTCGATGACCTCGACCGACACGCCGTCGTTCGAGAGCTGCTGCGCCGCCTCGTCGGCGGTGTAGACCATCGCGCCCCACGTGATCACCGAGATGTCGCTGCCCTCGCGGTGCGTGCGCGCCTTGCCGATCGGCACGGTGTAGCGCTCCTCCGGCACCTCCGCCTTGATCCGGCGGTACAGATGCTTGTGCTCGAAGAAGAGCACCGGGTTCGGATCCTCGATCGCGCTGATCAGCAGCCCCTTCGCGTCCTCCGGCGTCGCCGGGCAGACGCACTTGAGCCCGGGGATGTGCGCGAACGACGACTCCGGATTCTGAGAATGGAACGGGCCGCCGGAGAAGCCGCCGCCGGACGGAAGACGCACGACGATCGGCACCGGGGTGCCGACGCGCCAGCGCTGCTTCGCCGCGATCGTGACGAGGTGGTCCCACGCGCACGAGATGAAGTCCGCGAACTGCATCTCTGCGACGGGGCGCAGACCCATCATCGCCGCGCCCGTCGCGCCGCCGACGATCGCCGTCTCGGCGAGCGGCGCGTCGATGACGCGCCACGGCCCGAACTCCTCCTGGAAGCCGAGCGACACCTTGAACGCGCCGCCGTAGACCCCGACGTCCTCGCCGATCAGGAACACGCGCTTGTCGCGGCGCATCTCCGTGCGGAGACCGTCGGAGATCGCCTGGAGGTAGGTCATCTCGGCCATCGCGCGTCCTTACTTGTGGTGAGGCGTGTCGAGGTCTTCGGGCGTCGCGTACACGCCCTCGAGGAGATCGTGCGTCTCCGGTTGCGGCGACTCGTCGGCGCGCCGGAGCGCCTCGGTCAAGAGGTGCTTCACCTGCTCGCCGATCGTGTCCTCTTCGTCGTCGGTCAGCGCAGCGTTCTCGCGCAGCCAGTGGCGGTAGCGCTCGAGCGGGTCGGACTCGGCCCACTTCTCGAACATCACCTTCGGCACGTAGAACGCGTCGTCGTGCACGGCGTGTCCTTCCATGCGCAGCGTGAGGCACTCGAGCAGCGTCGGCCCGCCGCCGTCGCGGGCATTCTCGATCGCGCGCCTCGCCTCGCGGTACACCGCGAGCACGTCGGTGCCGTCGACGACGACGCCCTCGAACCCGTAGGCCTGCGCGCGGTCGGCGACGTGCTCCGTCGCGAACTCGAGATGCGTCGGCGTCGAGTACGCCCACTGGTTGTTGTCGCAGACGAAGACGATCGGCAGCTTTCTCGTGCCGGCGAACGTCATCGACTCGTGCGCGTCACCGCGCGCCGAGGCGCCCTCGCCGAACCAGCCGAGCGCGACACGCCGCTCCTCGCGGATGCGGAACGCGAGCGCTGCGCCGGTGGCGACCGGGAGCATCGCGGGTAGGTGGCTGACCATCGCGATCAGCCCGAGCTGCGCGTCGGCCATGTGGACGTTGCCGTCGCGGCCGTGGGTCGGGCCGTCGGCGCGGCCCATGAACTGCGCGAAGATCCGCCAGGGCTCGACGCCGCGCGTGATGTGCACGCCCATGTCGCGGTGCAGCGGGGTGCCGACGTCCTCGGGGCCCATCGCCGTCGCGACCCCGACCGCCGCGGCTTCGTTGCCGCGGCCCGTGTAGAAGGAGCCCGGGATCTTCCCCTGCTTGTAGAGGATGTGCCCGCGCTCCTCGACGCCGCGCGTGATGAGCATGTTGCGGTAGATGCCGAGCAGGTCCTCGCGGTCGAGGCCTGCCTCTCTGACCTCGCTCAGCGAGCCGACCGGCTCCGCTTCTCTCGCAATCGCCATGATCTGCTACCGCACTCTAACGATCCGGGGCCGTCTCCCAGTCGTGGGCCCGGCCGATCTCCTGGAGCCTGGCCCGGGTCGGCTCGTCACAGAGGGCGCCGTGGACGCCGGCCTCGTAGAAGGAGCGAGGATCGAGGCCGAACGAGGTCGCCGCCTCGTAGTCGCGGTGGAGGTCGGTGTCGAACATCGCCGGGTCGTCGGTCGAGATCGAGCAGAGGACGCCGGCGGCGGCGAGGCGCGGCAGCGGGTGCTCCGCGAGCGAGCGCACGGCCCCCGTGCGCAGGTTCGAGAGCGGGCAGACGTCGAGCACGATCCCGCGCGAGGCGATCTCCCGGACGAGCCCCGGATCCTCCTCGGCGCGGATGCCGTGGCGGAGCCGGTCTGCGCCGAGCGCCTCGAGCGCGCCGCGGACGGACGCCGCGCCGGCGACCTCGCCCGCGTGCGGCACCGAGCCGAGGCCGAGCGCCTTCGCCTGGCGGAAGACGTCCTCGTACGGCTCCGGCGGGAACTCCGCCTCGAGCCCGCCGAGCCCGACGCCGACGACGCCGCGGTCGCGGTACCGCGCCGCCCACTCGACGGTCGCGCGCGCCTCCTCCTGCGTGAAGCCGCGCGGGATGTCGGGCGTCAGGCGCACCTCGACGCCGTGCAGCTCGGACGCCTCCTGCGCACCGTCGCAGACGCCCTCGTAGACGTCCTGCCACGGCGTGCCGCGCCGCACCGGCTCGGCCGGGCTGAAGATCCCTTCGAGGTAGACGGCGCCGTGGGCCGCGGCCTCCGCGGCGTAGTCGACGACGATCTGGCGATAGTCGTCGCGGGTCTGCAGCGCGCGCGTCGTGAGGATCCAGACGTCGATGAAGTGGCGGAAGTCGGTGAAGCGGTAGAGCTCCGCGAGCCCCTCGACCGTGTCGGCCGGCAGCGGATAGTCGTTGCGGCGCGCGATGTCGAGCAGCGTCTGCGCCCGCACGGTGCCCTCGAGGTGCACGTGCAGCTCGATCTTCGGGTACGGCGACGGCATCGCGGCGAGGCTACAGTCAGCCCGTGGGCAAGGCGTCGGACTGGCTGCGCGAGGAACGCCGCAAGGTGCTCGGCGACTGGGTCGCCGTCTGTCTCGGCTGCGGCGCCGGTCGCCGCTGGTTCGAGCAGTTCGAGGCGGAGGTGCCGGACACGTGCCCGCAGTGCGGCGGCGTCCTGCTCCGCCGGTGCCCCGCCTGCAACGCGCCGTTCTCGTCGATCGCGGCGGTCGACTGCGAGGAGTGCGGCGAGCCGCTGCGCCCCGACGAGCTCTTCGGCTCGCCGATCAAGCGCGCGAAGAAGCGCTAGAACAGATCGGACTCGCCGCGGAAGGTCTGCGCGACGGGGCCGTTCAGGATCTGCGAGAAGCGGATCACCGTGACGACGTCGTCGACCGACACCTCGCGGTTGTAGAGCTGGCTCAGGAAGCGCGCCATCTCGTCGGTGTGGCGGATCTCGGGATTGTCGTGCTCGATCTCGCGCGGGGAGAGCTCGGCGAGGGTCTTCACCTCGACCTTGTCGATCACCGCCTCGAACACGCGCTCGCGGGCGCCGAACCGGACGCCGCAGAGAACCTGCACGACCATGCCCTTCTTGTACTTCCCGGACTTGTCACCGAGACGGATGGTCGCCGACTTGCGGCCGCTCCGCAGCTGGTCCGCCACCATCGGGGAGTAGAAGTTGAGTGCGTACATAGGCTCGTGCAGGCCGGTCAAGCAGGCAGATCATAGGGGACGACCGGCTCGACGTGAGCCCGCGAGACCTCTGCGGGCGACGTGCAGCCGAGCAGACCGAGCCCGAGCTCGATCTCGTCCCGGAGCAGGGAGAGGACGTGCCGCACGCCGGCCTCGCCGCCGACCGCGAGCCCGCCGGCGACGGCCCGGCCGCTGAGCGCGGCCCGCGCGCCGAGCGCGAGCGCCTTGAGGACGTCGCCGCCGCGGCGGATGCCCCCGTCGACGTACACCTCGCAGCGGTCGCCGACCGCCTCGACCACCTCGGGCAGCGCGTCGAGCGACGCGGCGACCCCGTCGAGCTGACGGCCGCCGTGGTTCGACACCATCACGCCCGCGACGCCGTGCTCCGCCGCGAGGGCGCCGTCCTCGGCCGTGAGGATCCCCTTCAGCACGACCGGAAGCTCGCTCTCGGCCGCGACCCATTCGAGGTCGCGCCACGTGAGCGACGGGCTCGTCTGGAAGTGCTGCGCCATCGTCTCGGCGAGGGCCGGATCCGTGCCGCGGATGTACGGCAGCGGCAGGTCGGGCGGAATCTGGAAGCCGAGCTTCAGGTCGCGCTCGCGCCGGCCGAGCAGCGGCATGTCGACCGTGAGCACGAGCGCCGAGTAGCCGCACTCGCGCGCTTCGGCGATGTGGTCGAGCGTGCGCTGCCGGTCCTGCACGACGTAGAGCTGGAGCCACCGCGGCCCGTCGCCGCTCGCCGCGGCGATCGCGGCGTGCGTGCGCGTCGTGATCGTCGAGACGCAGAAGAGCGTGCCGGCGTCCGCGGCCGCGCGCGCGGTCGCGAGCTCGCCGTCCGCGGCGAGCAGGCCGTGCATCGCGAAGGGCGCGACGAGCAGCGGCATCGAGACGGGCGTGCCGAGGACGGTCGTCTCGGTCGTGATCTCGGCGACGTCGACGAGCA
>DATKQO010000257.1:0-5018 GCA_035532715.1 Gaiellaceae bacterium
GAGCCCGGTGAGCAGGTAGAGCGGGTAGTGGCCGCCGCTCGAGAACGGCGACTTGAAGACGACGCCGAAGACGAGGACGTACACGCCCATGAGCATCACCGGGTTCGCAACGGTCCACAGCACGCCGAGCGCGGAGCCGCGATACTTCGCATGGAAGTCGCGACGGAAGAGATTCGCGAACAGGTCGCGATAGCGCACGACGTCGGCGTAGACGGCGAGACCGCTCATGCGCCGCGCTTCCGGCCGTAGATGGAGACGCCGGAGTACGACGCCGCGCTGAGGTGGGTGAGCGTGCCGAGCGTGAGACCGATCTTCGGCACCATCGAGAGCAGCCCTCCGTACGGCCGCGGGGGCCAGCCGTCGGCACGTTCCATGCGGCGCACGACGATGTTCGCACGGGTGAACGCGTAGAGATACGCCCAGACGGAGTGGACGTGCTCGTTGATACCGAGCTCCTTCTCCGTCTCCTGATCCGGATTGTCCCCGCTCGCGCGAAGGCCTCTCGTTCCCTCGTTGAGGCCGGCGACGAGCGCGCCGGGCCGTGCGACGCGCGCCATCTCGTGGACCATCCGCGTGAGATCGAGCGCGTGGTGCAGCGTGGCGACGCAGTAGACGACGTCGAAGGTCTCGTCGGCGAAGGGCAGATGCTCACCGTCCGCCTGCACCCGGCCGAAGTCGCCGTAGAAGGCGCCGCGGCCGAGCCCGATCTTCGAGTCGACGAGGATGTCGGTCGCGACGAAGTCGAAGTGGCGCTCGAGCCAGAAGCGGGACGCCCAGGCCTTGGCGGCGCCGACCTCGAGGACGCGGAGCCCCTGCCGTTCGCCGATGTAGCGGTCGAGCAGCACCTGGAACGAGTGGCCGTTTGCGAGCCAGGTGGGGTTGTCCCAGCCGAGCTCCCGGTTCACGAACGGGAGCACCGCGTCCACCTCGTCATCCGGCTCGTACCAGCCTTCGGCCCGCGCCTTCTCGACCCACCCGGCGGTCTCGCCGAGCTTCTCGCGGGCGCCCGGCAGGTCCTCGTGCAGCATGAGCGGGATCCCGTCCTCCGTTCGGGCAAACGTGCGGGCGCAGCCGGAGCACACGAGCGACTCCTCCGCCTCGGCCAGCTCGGCACGGCAGAAGGGGCAGCGAAGGAGCTCGAGGAGCGGCGTGTCCACGTCTGGCTCGCGGGGCAAACTACCGGACGGGAAGGCCGACCCGTCCGTGCCCATACACCCACTTAACAGCACTTGATTAGGCTTGCCCCCGTGGCTCGTGCCGCACGCATCGCGCGGGGGAGGCGCGCTGCCCCGTGACGGTCGCCGCGGCGGCACTCGCCGCTCTTCCCGCCAGCCTGCTCACGATCTGGGCGCTCTTGCGCACGCCCGCGGCGCGGCACGTCGTCGCGGCGCCGCGCGCCGACCGCTGGCATACGCGCTCGACGCCGCTCCTTGGCGGCAGCGGCCTCATCGCAGGGCTCCTCGCCGCGGCCGGCATCGCGCTCGCCGCGGGCGTCATCCCGGCGAGCCGCGAGCTCGGTGGGATCCTCGGCGGCTGCGCGATCCTCTTCGCGGCCGGACTGCTCGACGACCTGTTCCGTCTTTCGCCGCTGGCGAAGATCGGAGCCCAGCTCGCCGCGGCGGCGCTCGTGCTCGTCGCCGGCGTACGGGTGGAGATCGTCTCCAACGGCGTGGTCGCGACGGCGCTCGGCGTCGTCTGGCTCGTCGGAATGACGAACGCGTTCAACCTCCTCGACAACATGGACGGCCTCGCGGCGACGCTCGCCGCGATCGCGTGCGGGCTCTTCGCGCTCGACGCGTTCACCGTGCATCCGAACCACCTCATCGCCGTGCTCTCGCTGGGTCTCTGCTTCGCATGCCTCGGCTTTCTGCCGTACAACCTCCGGCTGCGCGGGCCTGCTGCGGTCTTCATGGGCGACAGCGGCAGCCAGCTCCTCGGGTTCGCGGTCGCCTCGTTCGGCCTCGCCTCGAGCTGGACCGTCGCGGGCTCGACGGTCGCGACGCTGCTGCTCCCCATCCTCATCCTCGCCGTACCCATCCTGGACACGACTCTCGTCACCGTCGTCCGCCTGCTCGAGGGCCGCCCGGTCACCCAGGGAGGACGCGATCACACGTCGCACCGTCTCGTGTATCAGGGCCTTTCGGACAAGCGCGCGGTGGTGCTCCTCTGTGTCGTCTCGGCGGCACTCGGCCTCACGAGCCTCGCCTACAAGGTTCTCGACGACACACGCGTGACGCTCGTCGGCGTGCTGATCACCTTTGCGTTCCTGCTCCAGTTCGGCAGCTACCTCGCCGACGTGAACCACGCCCCGGAGAGCGACACGGCGCCGTCGTTCATCGCGTCGCTGCTCGTACACCGGCGGCGGCTCGTCGAAGTCCTGGTCGACTTCGCCCTGATCACCGCGTCGTTCACGACGGCATTCATCATCCGCATGGAAGGAACCGGCTCGCCCGACCAGCGGCACGTGTTCGACCTCGCCCTGCCCGCGCTCCTCGTCGCCCGGTACCTCGCGTTCATCGCCTTCGGCCTCTATCGCGGCGTATGGCGCTATGCGAGCGCCCGCGACGCGGTGAACATCTTCTCGGCCGCCTTCGTGTCGGAGGCAGCCGCGTTTCTCTTCATCTGGGCGACGGTGCCGTGGGAGGGATTCCCTCGCGGAACGTTCCTGATCGACCTCTTGCTGTGCACGATGCTCATCGGCGCGTCACGCTTCTCGGAGCGCGGCGCCGCACACATTCTCTCGAGGCTCGTCGGACGCGGTAAGCAGCGACGCGCGTTGATCGTCGGCGCCGGGCGGAGCGGCAGAAGTCTTCTGCGCGAGCTCCGCGAGACTCCCAACGAGCGTGTCGTCGCGTTCGTCGACGACGACCCGGCACTTCGGAGACGGCGGATCCAGGGCGTTCCCGTCGTCAGCGGCATCGATCAGATCGGGTGGGCGCTCGGACGCTTCTCGCCGGACGCAGTGCTGCTGACGATCCCGGATGCACCCCGGGAGCGGTTGGACGCGGTCCTCGAGTCGTGCAGCCGCGCAGGGATCCCCTGCCGCCTCGTGCGGCGCCACATCGACGTCCTCGAGCCGACCGCCGCCCGCGACGTCGTCCCGCAGTGAGCGCGCCCGTCGTTCAGCGGGGGCGTCCCCTCGACCGGATCGCCGCCGTCTTCCCGCTGACGATGGTCTACCTCTGCCTGTGCATCGTCTATCTCTTCGAGGCCTGGGCTCGCGTGACTCCGTGGCTCTTCGGCGACGAGCTCGAGCTGACGCAGCTCTCTCGCTCGATCGCAGCCACCGGCCGCGCCGCCCGCCGCGGGCAGGCCCACACGCCGGACTCGCTCTATGTCTACGTCACCGCGCCGTGGTGGCTGATCCACGACGTCGCTGCCGCCTATTCGGCGATCAAGTACGCGGACGTCTTCCTGATGGCCTCGGTCGTCTTTCCGACGTACTTCCTCGCCCGGCTCGTTGCCGGGCGGAACACCGCACTCCTCGCCGCGGCCTGCGCCGGCGCGATCCCGTCCCTCGCGTACTCGTCGTACATCGTGGAGGAGACGGTCGCGTATCCCTACGCGGCGCTGTGCCTCTTTCTGATCGCAAAGGCGTTCCTGACGCGGCGGCGCAGCTGGCTCCTGGCCGCGGTGGCCGCCTCCGCGCTCGCGCCCGCCGTGCGCGGCGAGCTCGTGATGATCCCGGCGACCTTCGCGCTCGCCGGGCTGTTCATGCTCTGGTCCGGCGAGCGAAGCCGACGCCGGCGCGCATCCTGGACGATCGGCGACTGGATCGGGTGGATCGTCCTCCTGTTCGGAGCCGTCTTCCTGATCAGCGGCATCGCGAGCCACCACTCGATCCAGTGGCTCACGATCACCCGCGCGTACAAGGACCGGATCTTCAACATGGGCAACTGGGCCGCCGGGTCGCTCGCGGTGGGGATCGGGGTGATCCCGTTCGTCGCAGGTCTTGCCGTGCTCGTACGCGCGCCGGGTGAAGAGCCGAGCCGGCCTATGCGCGTCTTCCGGTCACTGAGCGTCGCGACGCTCATCTCGTTCGCGCTGTACACCGCGATGAAGGCCGCCTACCTGTCGACGGTCTTCGCGACGCGCGTCGAGGAGCGGAATCTCATCTATGTCGCGCCGGTGCTGTTCGTCGGCACGGCGATCGCACTCGAGTTTCGCCGTCTCAACCTCCTCGCGGCCGGCGCGGCGACGCTCTACGCGCTCTACCTGACGGCCTACGCCGTCTACCACGTCGTCGGAGGCGTCCCCTACGAGATGGGCGTGCAGCTGTACTCCGATGCGCTCGGCTTCTCGATCTTCCAGCAGGCGAACAGGTATCTCTCCTGGACGCCGACGGTCGCGCGCATCGTCGTGCTCGCCGTGATCGCCGGCGGCGTGCTGCTCCTGTTCGCGCCGCGGTTTCTCGCAGGCCGGCGAGGGGTGGCCACCGTGTCGGCCCTCCTGCTGTCAGGCTTCCTTCTGGCCTGGAACCTGACCGGCGAGATCGCGGCGGCCGCGGGGACCGTGTCGATCGCGCACGACGCCGGCACGACGCTCCGCCACCCGTACACCTGGGTCGACGATCTCACGCACCTGCGACCGACGGTGTACATGGGCGAGGGCGAGTCGGATCAGAACCCGGAGTGGCTGCTCGAGTTCTGGAACCGCTCGATCGTCCGTGTCAGCAGCCTCGATGGGTCAGTGCTCGGACCGGGCCCATCCGACGGGCCGAACATCGGGAGCGGCGGCACGGTGCAGCTCGGCGACCCACGCGGATACGACTATGCAATCGAGGACACGTGCCCCGCCGTTCTCCCGAACGAGGCGCCGTGGCTGTGCGTCGACTTCGCCGGGACGCTCGCAGGGTCCCATTCCTATGCGGCGGGGGGCCGAACCCGCGTCTGGCGGCTCGTTCGACTGACCCATCCGAACCGGCTGCGCGCGCAGGCGACCGGCATCTCGCCGGACGGCTGGACGGGCCCCGACGACAGCGCGTACTTCCGCTTCGCCGGCTCGGATCCCTGGCTGCG
>DATKQO010000258.1:0-7172 GCA_035532715.1 Gaiellaceae bacterium
CTCGACGCCGTCTACGGCGGCATGCCGGCGCACCGCGTCGTCGCGTTGACGCCGCAGGGCCGTCCGCTGACGCAGGCGGTCGTCGAGGAGCTCGCGGAGGAGAGCGAGCTCACGCTCCTCTCGTCGCGCTTCGAGGGCTTCGACGACCGCATCGTGCAACACCTCTGCAACGACTCGATCTCGATCGGGCCGTACGTCCTCTCGAACGGCGACCTGCCGTCGATGATCCTGCTCGACGCGGTCTCGCGCCGCCTTCCCGGGGCGCTCGCGGAGGGCTCGGGAGAGCTCGAGAGCTTCTCCGCCGAGCTCGGAGGGGGTCTCGAGTATCCGCACTACACGCGGCCTGCCGAGTTCCGCGGCTGGACCGTGCCCGACGTGCTCCTCTCGGGCGACCACGCGAAGATCGAAGGCTGGCGGAAGGACCACATCCGGTGAGAGACCCGCTCGGCCGCCTGTTCCCGGATCTTCCGCGCGGGGTGCGCGTGGTGCTCGACTGGGTCTTCACGATCGTCGGCGCGATCGTGATCGTGCTCGCCCTGAAGGCCTGGGTCGTGAATCCGTACCGGATCCCGTCGTCGTCGATGGAGCCGACGCTGCACTGCGCGCGGCCCGCGCCGGGCTGCGAGGCGGGCTACAGCGACCGCGTCCTCGCGAACCGGTTCATCTATCACTTCCGCGACCCGAAGCGGGGCGAGATCATCGTCTTCAAGACGCCCGGCACGAAGCCGGTGTGCGGGACGACGCAGGCGGGCGAGGTCTTCGTGAAGCGGTTGATCGGGCTCCCGGGCGAGCACGTGAGCGAGCGCGACGGGTTCGTCTACATCAACAACGTCCTCCTGAAGGAGCCGTACATCCAGGCCTCGAGGCGCGACCACGAGCCGCCGCGCGAGTGGACCGTCCCGAAGGGCGAGTACTTCTTCATGGGCGACAACCGGTCGGAGTCCTGCGACTCGCGGGTCTGGGGCCCGGTGCCGCGGAAGAACCTCATCGGCGAGGTCTTCTTCGTCTACTGGCCGCCGAATCGGATCGGCTTCCGCTAGAGGCTTGATGTGACGCGTAGCTCGGCCGCCCGCCGGCGCCGATTCGCTACCATTCCGCGTCGGCCCGCCGGGCCTCCCTCTTATGACCACCATCATCGAGTCCATCGAGCGCGCCCAGCTGCGGAAGGTGCCCCGGTTCAAGGCGGGGGACACCGTGCGGGTGCACTTCCAGGTGATCGAGGGCCAGCGCCGGCGCGTCCAGGTCTACGAGGGCATCGTGATCAAGCGGCAGGGCTCGGGCGTCCGCGAGTCGTTCACCGTCCGCAAGCAGTCGTTCGGCGTCGGCGTGGAGCGCACGTTTCCCCTGCACTCGCCGAAGATCGAGAAGATCGAGGTCATGGCGATCGGCGACGTGAACCGCGCGAAGCTCTACTACCTGCGCGAGCGCGTCGGCAAGAAGGCCCGCGTGCGCGAGAAGCGGTTCGGGCAGGGTTCGGCGCTGCCGCAGACGGTCGAGTCGGGGCTGCTCGAGACCGTCGAGGAGGTATCCGCCGAGATCGTGGCGGAGCCCGAGGCGGTCGAGGCCGTCGAGGCGGAGCCCGCCGCCGGGGTCGAGGGCGACGCGCCCGAGGCCGAGGCCGTTCCGGCCGCAGACCCCTCGTAGCTTTCCGGCAACTTCCGGACGCCCGAGGATGCCGGCGGAGCTGCGCGCTATCCTCGCCGCGTGGCGAAGCGGACCGGCCAGAGGCTCCTGAAGTACGACCGGAGCCTCGGCGCCCGTTACGTGGCCGGAGTCGACGAGGCGGGCCGGGGCTCGCTCGCCGGGCCGCTCGTCGTCGCGGGTGTGCTCCTCGACTACGCCGGGCTGAAAGAGCACCGCGTCCGGCCGCTCGCGTATCTCAACGACTCGAAGCAGTGCTCGGAGGACCGCCGCGAGGAGCTCTTCCGGGCGGTGCTCTCGTGCGCGGAGAAGGTCGCGGTGCGCGTGATCCCACCGGGCGACATCGACCGCTTCGGCCTGCACCGGTCGAACCTCGCCGGGCTCCGCGCGATGCTGCACGCGCTGACGCCGCCCGCGGAGGCCTGCCTCGTCGACGGCTTCCGGCTCGGGCCGGCCGCGCCCGTGCACACCGCCGTCGTCGACGGCGACGAGAAGAGCGCGGCGATCGCCGCGGCGTCGATCGTCGCGAAGGTGACTCGCGACCGGCTGATGCGGCGCCTCGGCGCGCTCTATCCCGCGTACGGCTTCGCGCAGCATGTCGGCTACATCACGCCCGGCCACTCGGCCGCCGTCCGCGAGCTCGGCCCGTCCGCGGTGCACCGGCTCTCGTTCCAGGCGCTGTGCTACCAGGGCGAGGCGGCCGTCCCGGCGTAGCCGCCGAGCGGAAGGCCGCGCGCTGGTACCGCTTGCGCGGCTGGACGATCCTCGGCGCGAACGTGTGGGCGGGACGCAACGAGCTCGACCTGATCGCGCGCCGCGGCAGGGAGCTCCGCTTCATCGAGGTGAAGGAGAAGGGCGGGCCCGGCTTCGGCGACCCGCTCGACATGGTGACGCCGGAGAAACAGCGCCGCGTCCGCCGGGCCGCGGCCGCCTGGCTCGCCTCGCGGCCGGAGCTCGACGCGTGCGTGATCGGCTTCGACGTCGTCGCGGTGCGCGAGGGCCGCCTCGAGCGGGTGTCGGACGCGTTCTAGCGGGCTACGAGCGTTTCGGCGGCGGCCTCGAGCCGCGCTGCGAGTCCTTCGAGCTCGGCGACGGCACGCTCGTCGAGCTCGTCGGCGCCGTCGATCCGGACCGTGGCCGACTCGAGCTCTGCGAGGAGCGCGTCGAGGGTGTCCAGGGGGTTCGTGCCGGGCGGAGGCGGCGCGACCGGGCCCGAGATGGTCGGGGCGGGGGCGACCGCGGCCGCGAGGACGATCTCGCGCGCCGGCGGCACGGCCGGCGCCGGCGGAGCGGCGGCCGGCGCCACGGCCTTGCGCCGCCGCGCCACGAGCGCGGCGGCCGTCACGAGCGCGGTGAGGCCGATGAGGAGCAGCGGGAGCATCGGGCCACTCTAGGCTCCGGGCAAGACGGACCGACCAGGACTTCGGCCGTCCCTGTCGAAGTTCGGCTTTCGTGGCCGTCACACAGGACGAGCTCTATGCGGCCCTGGACCTCGAGCTCTCGTGGTCCGAGCGCGCGCTGCCCGAAAACGTGCGCACGAAGCACGTGCACCGCCTGCACCCGTATCACGGCAAGTTCATCCCGCAGCTCGTCGAGGTGCTACTCGACCGTTACCTGCCCGCCGGTGGGCACGTGCTCGACCCGTTCGCGGGGTCGGGGACGACGCTCGTGCAGGCGCTCGAGTCGGGACGCGACGCGACCGGCGTCGAGCTCGCCGCGTTCAACTGTCTCCTGATCGCCGTCAAGACCGCACGCTACGACCTCGACGCGCTCGGCGCGGAGCTACGCGACGCGTGCGCGCGCCTCGACTCGCTCGACGTCGGTCGCGAGCGTGCTCCGCGCGAGCCGTATCTCCGCCGCTGGTATGCGCCGCGCGCGGCGGCGGAGCTCTTCGCGTTCCGCGACCTGCTCGGCGAGTACGAGCACGCCGACGTGTTGCGCGTCGTGCTCTCGCGCGCCGCCCGCTCCGCGCGCAGGGCCGCGCACTTCGATCTCGAGGCTCCTCGCGAGCCGCAGACCGGCGAGTACTGGTGCTACAAGCACAAGCGCACGTGCAGGCCGGTCGAGACCGCGGTCGGGTTCCTCCGCCGCTACACGCTCGACACGCTCGTACGGATCGAGCAGTTCGCCGCGGTGCGCGACGGGGAGCGCAGCGCAGCCGTGCTGCGCGGCGACTCCTCTGCGATCGCCTACGACACGATCTTCGACGGCGTGCTCACCTCGCCGCCGTACCCGGGTCTCATCGATTACCACGAGCAGCACCAGTACGCGTACGAGCTGCTCGGGCTCGACGATCGCCGCGAGCTGGAGCTCGGCGCCGCCGAGGCCGGCACGTCGCGTGCGGCGATCGACGCCTACAAGGACGGGATCGCGTGCGCGCTTGCGAACGCCGCGGCGGCGCTCGCTCCCGATGCGCCGGTGCTTGTCGTGGTGAACGACCGCCGCAATCTCTATCCGGAGATCCTGGACGCGGCCGGCCTTCGCCTCGAGGCGCGGCTCCGGCGGCACGTGAACCGGCGCACGGGCCGCCGGGCCGGCGAGTACTTCGAAGACGTGCTCGTCGCGCGCCCGGTCTGAGCGACTCGCCCGCGACGGAGCTGCCCGGAAGGCGTGACAGTTGGTCGCGTACGGTCGCAGTGTGCTCGCACGCGCGGTCACCCACGCGCTCGTCGGTCTCGAGCCTCGCCGGGTCGAGGTCGAGGCGGCGGACGTGTACGAGAACGGCCTCCCGGCGTTCGCAATCGTCGGGCTGCCCGACCGCGCCTGCGCGGAGGCGCGCACGCGCGTGCGCAGCGGCATCGCCGCGGCGGAGCTGAACTTCCCGCGGGGGCGCGTGACGGTCAATCTCGCGCCCGCCGGCCTGCGCAAGGAGGGTTCTGGCTACGACCTCCCGATCGCGCTCGCGCTGCTCGCCGCGTCGGCGCAGCTACCCCACGGCGAGCTCGACCGGCACGGCTCGGTCGGCGAGCTCGCGCTCGACGGCCGCGTCCGCCGCGTCGGGGGCGTGCTCGCGGTCGCCGAGGGTGCGCGGCGGCTGGGCCTCGAGAAGCTCCTCTGCCCGGCCGAGTCGGCGGCGGAGGCCGCGTTGACCGGCATCGAGGTCGTGCCCGTGCGTCATCTCGCCGACGCCGTGGCGTATCTGCGCGGAGAGCTCGAGCCCGATCCGATCGTGCCGCCGCACTGGGCGGGTCCACCGCCGGAACCCGATCTCGCCGACGTCCGCGGTCACGAGCGCGCACGGCGCGCCCTCGAGCTCGCAGCCGCGGGTGGCCACAACCTGCTGCTCGCCGGCCCGCCGGGAACCGGGAAGACGATGCTCGCCCGGCGGCTTCCGGGCATCCTGCCGCCGCTCGACCGCGAGGCGTCGCTCGAGGTGACGCGCATCCACTCGGTCGCGGGCCTGCTCGCGCCCGAGCATCCGCTGATCGAGACGCCGCCGTTCCGTGCGCCCCACCACAGCGCGTCGACGGCGGCGGTCGTCGGCGGCGGTCCGGGCATCCGTCCCGGCGAGGCGAGCCTCGCGCACCGCGGCGTGCTGCTCCTCGACGAGCTCGCCGAGTTCCCGCGTCCGACGCTCGAGGCGCTGCGCCAGCCGCTCGAGGACGGATTCGTCTGCATCGCGCGGGCCGCGGGCCGCGCGATCTTCCCGGCGCGGTTCCAGCTCGTCGGCACGATGAACCTCTGCCCCTGTGGAGCGCGCGGGGATCCGGGCGCCGAGTGCTCCTGTTCGTTGCAGCGACTCATTGCCTATCGAGCGAAGCTCTCTCGGGCGCTCCTCGACCGCTTCGACCTCGTCGTCGCGGTGCCGCGGCCGCGTGCGACGGAGCTCGCCGCCGGTCCGGGAGAGTCGTCCGATGCGGTGGCCGAGCGCGTCGGCTCCGCGCGCGAGCTGCTCGCGGTCGCGCCGCTGCGCCGCACGGAGGACGCGGACGCGCTGCTCACGCGCGCCGTCGACCGCCTGCCGCTCTCCGGACGTGGCCGCGCCCGCGTCGCGCGGGTCGCGCGCACGGTCGCGGCGCTCGCGGCGGCCGAGGATGTACGACCGGAGCACGTCGGCGAGGCGCTCGCGTACCGCTCACCGCAGGAGCTCGCTGCATGAGCGAGCTCGCGCTGGCGGTGTTCGCGTCGGAGACAGGGACGCATCTGATCCACCCGCCTCCGGGCGTGCGGTGGGCAGGTCACGCGCGCTCGTTCGACGCGCCCGCCTACGAGCGGCGGCTCGCTGCGTCGGGGCTGCGCTTCGTCGCGCGCTCCGCGCCGGCCTTTCCGCCGCTGCTGCGGGCGGTGCACGACCCGCCGGCGGGGCTCTTCCTCCGTGGCACAGCGGCTCCCGAGCTGCTCGCGCGTCCTGCCGTCGCGATCGTCGGCGCACGCGCGTGCTCCGGCTACGGCGCCTCGGCGGCGCGCACGCTCGCGCGTGATCTCGCGCGCGCGGGGCTCGTCGTCGTCAGCGGGCTCGCACGCGGCGTCGACGCGGAGGCGCACCGCGGTGCACTCGACGCCGGGGGCACGACGGTCGCGGTTCTCGGTTGCGGCATCGACCGAGATTACCCCGCAGCGCACGCAGAGCTTGCGCGCCGCGTCGCCGAGACAGGGCTCGTCGTCTCGGAGTACGCGCCCGGCGTCGAGCCCGCGCCGTGGCGGTTTCCGGCGCGCAACCGGATCGTCGCGGGGCTCGCGGCGGCGACGGTCGTCGTCGAGGCGCGCGAGCGCAGCGGTGCGCTGATCACCGCCGACCTCGCGCTCGAGGAGGGGCGCGAGGTGTTCGCGGTGCCGGGCGAGATCACGTCGGCGCTCTCGGCGGGGACGAACGCGCTGCTGAAGCTCGGCGCGTCGCCGTTGACCTGCGCCGGCGACGTCCTGTCCTGCTTCGGGCTCGACGACGGAGCGGCGGTCGCACAGCTGCCGGAAGGCAATGCCGCCGAGGTGCTCGCACGTCTGCGCGATGCGGCCGCGAGCGCCGACGAGCTCGTGCGCGCGACGGGTCTCGACGCCGCCGAGGTCGCGCTCGCGCTCGTCGAGCTCGAGCTGTCGGGGCAGGTCATGGGCAGCGACGGCCTCTATCGCGCCAGCAAGTAGCATCGTCCCCGTCTTGGGGAACCCGTACTGGCTCGAAGACGAGACGCCGCCGCGCACACCGGTGCGGCACGAGGGGCGCGTCGACGTCGCGATCGTCGGCGCAGGTGTCACCGGCTGTGCGGCAGCGCTGCGGCTCGCGACGGGCGGACTGCGCGTGCGCGTCTACGACCGGCGCGGTGTGGCGGAGGGCGCGAGCGGACGCAACGGCGGCTTTGCGCTGCGTGGCGGTGCGACGCGCTACGACATCGCGCGCGAGACGTATGGCACCGACCGAGCCCGCGAGCTCTGGCACTGGACGGAGCGGGCGCTCGACCGGATGGAGCCGCTCGCCGGCGACGCGCTGCGGCGCTGCGGCAGCCTGCGGCTCGCCGCCGACGCGGAGGAGCGCGAGCACATCCGCGCGGAGTACGAGGCGATGCGCGAGGACGGCATCGCGGCCGAGTGGCGCGACG
>DATKQO010000259.1:0-2029 GCA_035532715.1 Gaiellaceae bacterium
CTCACTGGCGAGGAAGCGCAGGCAGGCGCGGATGTCGCGCTCGTAGGCCGAACAGGTCAACGGCGCCAGCCGCCGCTCCAGCCGGCAGTAGTTCAGAAAGTCGTTCAGGGCGTCCTGCATCACGGAATCTCCTTCGGGCAGGCCGAAGGAGGGGGTAATGCGTAGTAGGAAGATTCTCCGGCTTACAGGCCTGCTACGGAAAAGCCCCCTCACGGGGGCTTTTCTATCGTTCGCGCCGGGAGAACCGGCCGATCCTGCCCGGTGTCAGTACGCGTGCCCGGTGATCGCCTTCGAGATCGCGAAGCTGCCGACGATGAGGAGCGCCGCGAGCAGCACGATGACGAGCAGCGCGATCGGCAGCGCCCGCCACGGGTGCTCGTCGACGTCGACGTGCGGGTGCGGGACGTGCGGGTGCGGGAGGTGCATGTGGGTGGCCATCGGCACCACCTCCTTCGTGACAAAGGATACGACGCCGTGCCGCCCCGCGCCACCCGGGCACGACGGGCCTACGTCCGCAGGACGACCTCGAGCGCGGTGCCGCGTCCCGGCGTCGAGCGCAGCGAGAACCCGCCCTCGATCGACGCGGCGCGGGCGCGCATGTTCTTCAAGCCCTGGCCTGCAGGCGCCTCGGCGCCGTCGAAGCCCTCACCGTCGTCGTTGATCGTCACGAACCGCTCCCCGAACGGCCGCTCGCCGATCGTCACCTCCGCGCGCGTCGCGTTCGCATGCTTGCGCACGTTCGCGAGCCCCTCCTGGACGATGCGGAAGATCTCGATCTGCTCGTCCGGCGCGAGGCGGATCGACGTGTCGATCTCGAGCTCGACCTCGAGGACGCCGTCTGCCGTGAGGAAGTCGACGTAACGGCGAAGCGCGGCGTCGAACGGCGCCGTGCCGCTCGCCGACGAGAGAGCGAGGATCGCGAAGCGGGCCTCCTGCTGCGCGAGCAATGCGGCCTCCTTCAGGCGCGGCGCGACCTCCGCGAGCGGTGCGCCCGCCTCGAGCATCGATGCGTGCGTCGAGACGGCGAAGAGATACTGCGCGAGGCCGTCGTGGATCTCGCGTGCGACGCGCGCCCGTTCTTCGGCGACGGCGCGACCGAATTCCGCAAAGCGGATCGCGCGCCACGCGCCGACGAGGATGACCGCGTAGGCGAGCACCCGCAGGAAGTCGCCCTGCGACACGTACGTGCCCGCAAGCAGCGGCTGAAACACGAGATGGAGGGCGGCGAAGAGGAGGAGCGTGAAGCCGAGGGCGAGCCAGCGCGCGAGGTCGTCGTCGCGTTTGCGGAAGCGCTCGCCCCACCCGACAACGGCGGCGAGGCACACGAGCGCCTGCAGGGCGAGCGTGCCCGTGAGATAGAAGGGCTGGTTGTCGGCCGCGGTCGCAGTCGGATTGGGCAGCGCCGGTCCGGCCGCGCGCAGGAGCGACCACGCGACGAGGAGGGCGATTCCGGCCGCGGCGACCGCGTTCGCGATCGCCCAGTCCCGATACTTCGAGCGGCCGCGGACGAACGGCGCGGCCGCGACGAGGGCCAATCCGAGCATGCCGCCGAGGAGTGCCGCCCAGCCCTCCGCCGGCCGGATGGGCTGCCCGCCGAAGAGCGGGCCGATCGCGAACGCGAAGGACGAGAGCGAGGCGACGAAGAATCCACTCGCGAGGAGCAGGTCGAGTCGCCTGCCCTCGACCGAGAAGCGCACCGCGGCGAGCACGGCGACGAGCAGGCCGGCGAGCGCCATCGAGGTCTGAAGCACGAGCCGCAGCTCCGGCAGCTGCCAGCGCGTCTGGAGCGCCGGGTGGGTCAGGAAGAGCGCCAGGCTCGCGCCGAGCAGCCCCGCCAGCAGGATCTCGCCCAGAAGCCAGGCCTGGTACTCGCTGCGTTTCACATTCACCTCCCTCTTGTCGGCAGAACGATCGCTGCCGATAAGGGTCGGGAATGGCAGCGAGGATCCTCATCGTCGACGACCATCCGCTGACGCGTGAAGCGCTGTCTTCGCTTCTGGGCGCGCACGGGTTCGACGTGGTCGGTTGC
>DATKQO010000260.1:0-10291 GCA_035532715.1 Gaiellaceae bacterium
CTCCGTCGTCTCCCGGTTGCCGCGCCCGCTCTCGGATCTCGCCTCCGCCACGGTCGGCCACACCGTCTATCTCGTCGGCGGCTACGACGGCGTGCGCCCGCGGGCCGAGATCTACGCGACGACGGACGGCGTGCACTTCCGGCTCGCGGGCCGGCTGCCCGCCGGCCTGCGCTATCCGGCGGTCGCCGCGCTCGGCGCGACCGTCGTGATCGCGGGCGGCGCGACCGCGGCCGGACCGTCGGCGAACGTGTACGCCTTCGACACGACGACCGGCCGGGCTCGGCTGCTGGGGCGGCTCGACACGCCGGTCGCTCACGCGAGTGCGGTCGTGCTCGGCGGCAAGGTCTACGTGCTCGGGACGACGGGCGTCAGCAGGATCGACGTCGCCTCGGGCGCGATCGCCCCGGTCGCGGCGCAGGTTCCGGCCTCCGACGCCGGCACGGTCGTGTCCGGCGGCCGGGCGCTCCTCATCGGCGGCGACGTCGGCGGCAGGCCGGTCTCGGACGTTCGCACGGTCCGCGCGCCCTAGCTATCGCTCGTAGAACATTTCCGCACGGAGGGGTACGTAGATGACGACGGCGCCGGTCGGAGCAAGTGGCGAAATCGTCGAGATCCGGCGCACCGGTGGAGTATCGCCGCCGACCCCAGACGGGGGAGGCGGGCAGCATCGCGCCGACCTACGTTCCGCCCCATGACACGGCGCACACCACTCGCAGGCATGCTGGCTGCCGCCACGATCGCGATCGCCGCGCTCGGCGAGATGCTCTCGCTGCGGCACACGCACGGCTGGCTCGGGCCGGCGCTCCTCGTCGTGGCCGCGCCCGTCGCAGTCGGCGCGTGGCTCGCCCTTGGCGCCCCGACCCGCCGGCGGGACTGAGCCCGGAGCGAGCATCATGCCGGGGTGGCGAGGCGACGCCGTCCACCTGACGACGAGACCGACGACGACCGCCCGCCGATCTGCCCGAACTGCGGCGTGACGCAGGGGATCCTCGCCGTCGGCGACGAGACCCGGTACGTGTGCCTCGAGTGCGGCTTCCCCGACAAGACCGGGTCGGGCTCGTAGCCCAACGGTTCCGGCAAAACGAGCGGGAGCGGCGCGCCGGTGCGCGCCGCTCCCGAGCCTCCCGCGGAGGAGGACCTAGAGAACGGTGACGACGAGCTTGAGGACGTTGTCCTCGCCGATCGTCTTGATGCCCTTCGTGTAGTCCTCGCCGGGCTTCGTGCCGAACACGTAGCGGCCGGGCTTCGAGAACGTGACGCGCACCTTCGAGGCGGGCTTGTTCAGCGCCCTGTCTCCGACGTAGCGCACCGGGGCACCTGAGAGCTCGACAAGCTTCTGCGGCATCACGTCGTTGTTCGTGAAGGTCACGGTGCCGCCCGCCTTGAGCTTGAGCGACGTCGACGCGCTGAAGCTGCTGCCGTTCGCCGACCAGGCGTGACAGCCGTGCAGCTCGTGCTGGATGAACACGGTGCCGGTCTTCCCAGCGGCGTGGGTTCCCGCGAGAGCGGAAGCGGCCACGAGGCCGGTGACCGTGAGTGCGCTGAGCGTGATCGTGAAGCGTTTCATGACCACTCCGTCCTTTCTCGTTGGCATGGAAGCGAATTGCCCCAGCCTGCGCGCCCGGAGCGGGCGACGCATCGGCGCGAAACCGCGTATCGGCTGCGGGTTTCCGCGGACACGGGCTCCGGCGGCGGGCGTCGGTAGTTCCCCACCCGGCGATTCAGCGGCGGCGCCGATGCCCCGCCCGGGGTCGAAGGTGAGGATTCTTGCATGATCACCGCGACTCCCCACCTCGGATCGATCGACTTCGGGTCGGCTCATGTCTCGGACGCGATGACGACCGGCCTGATCAGCTGTGCGCCCGAGACGCCGCTGCGCGCGGTCGCCGGGCTGATGACCCGGCACCGGGTCCACGCCGTGTACGTCTTCGACTACGGCTACGAGGACGACGAGACGACGCAGCTCTGGGGCCTCGTCTCCGACCTCGACATTGTCGCCGCGGCGCGGAAGATCGACGAGCGCACGGCCGGCGAGAGCGCCGTGACTCCGCTCGTCACGGTCGCAAGCGACGACCGGCTCGAACGGGCCGCGCAGCTGATGGCCGAGAGAGGCGTGTCGCACCTCGCGGTGCTCGATCCCCGGACCCGGCGGCCTGTCGGCGTCCTCTCGACGCTCGACATCGCGCGGATCGTCTTCGGCGAGTAAACCGGGCGCGAAGAGGCTGTGCGGGAACACCGCAGCCTGGATCGGCCCGCCCCCGGATGGTCTGGCGAGCGCCTGCAGCGATGCTTCGAGCACCGTGTTTCTCACGTCGTCACCGCTTCTCTCCGCAATCACCACGCTCGCCGCGGGGATGTTGATGCTCCTCGCGGGCGTCAAGAAGCGGCGCCTCACGTGGCGACCGCGCCCGATCGCCCGGCCGCGCCGCGGACAGCACGTCCGGAGGCCGCGCACATGACCGTGGGCTTCGCCGAGCTGCGCCCGCCTCTCACGCAGGCGGAGGCTCTCGTCGAGGCCGACCGCTGTCTCGATTGCGGAGGCGCGCATGCACCGGCCCCGTGCGCCGTCGCGTGCCCCGCGGGGATCGACGTCGCCTCGTTCATCCGCGCCGTCTCCGACGGCGATACGGCCGCAGCCGCGCGGACGATCATCGCGGAGAACCTCCTCGGCGGAACGTGCGCGCGCGTCTGCCCGGTCGAGATGCTCTGCGAGGGCGCCTGCGTGCTGCACCACGAAGAGCGCCGTCCGATCGAGATCGGGCGGCTCCAGCGCTTTGCGACGGAGACGGGGCTGCCCGCGGCATTCGACGCGCGCGAGCGGGCACGCTCGAGCGGCTTTCACGTCGCCGTCGTCGGCGCCGGCCCTGCGGGTCTCGTCTGCGCCGGCGAGCTCGCGCTCCTCGGTCACGATGTGACGGTCTACGACGAGCGCGCCGAGACCGGAGGCCTCGCCCGCTTTGCGATCGCCCCGTACCGGATCGAGGCGGCGCCGATCCCGAGCGAGACGCACCTGCTCGAACTGCTCGGCGTGCGCTTCCGGCTCGGCGTGCGCGTCGAGTCGCAGGACCTGCGCGCGCTCGCCGCGACGGCCGACGCGGTGTTCCTCGGTGTCGGCATGGGCGCCGACACCGACGTGCGTTATCCAGGCGACGACTTGCCGGGCGTCTGGGACTCCCTCTCTTTCGTCGAGACCCTGAAGATGTCGGCGCCGCCCACGGTCGGCCGGCGCGTTGCGGTGATCGGCGGCGGCAACACCGCGATCGACATGGCGCGCGAAGCGGTTCGACTCGGCGCCGAGCAGGTGACGATGATCTACCGGCGCTCGCGCTCGGAGATGCCCGCATATCCGTTCGAGATCGACGAGGCGGCGAACGAGGGCGTGCACTTCCAGTGGCTGGCGTCACCGGTTCGCTTCATCGGCGACCGGAGGTTGCAGGGCGTCGAGTGCCGCGTCATGAGCCTCGGCGAACCGGACGAGTCCGGGCGGCGCCGGCCCGAACCGGTCGAGGGCAGCGAGTTCGTGCTTCCCGTCGAAACCGCGATCAAGGCGATCGGGCAATGCGGTCACCGCGAGCTCGCCTCGTGGGTCACGGGCATTCGGGTCGAGGACGGCGCCGTCGAGATCGATCCGCTCACCGGCCAGACGCGCAACCCGAAGTTCTTCGCCGGCGGTGACGCGGTCAACGGCGGCGCGACCGTCGTCGAGGCGGTCCGCGACGGCAAGAGAGCGGCGAAGGCGATCGACGAGTGGCTGCGATGCGCGACCTGACCGAGATCCGGTGGCACGCACGTGCGGGCCAGGGCGCGAAGAGCGCCGCCCAGCTGCTCGCGCTCACGATGCTGCGCAGCGGCAAGACCGTGCAGGCATTCCCCGAGTACGGCCCCGAACGCCGCGGCGCGCCGCTCCGCGCGTACACGCGCATCGCGAACAGCACGATTCGGCGTCACGACTCCGTGACCGAGCCCGACATCGTCGTCGTGCTCGAGCCGTCGCTCGTGCACGAGGTGGACGTCGCAGAAGGGCTCGAACCGGATGGTTTCGTGCTTCTGAACGCGGAAGAGGCGCCACCCGAGCTCGACGGCACATCCGTGCGCTGCGTCCCGGCGACGCGATTGGCTGCGGCAAGCGGCTCGAGCTTCGCGAACATCGTGATGCTCGGTGCCGTCGCAGCCGCGCTCGACGCCTCGCCGTCCGCCCTGGAGGATGCGGCCGTGGAGATGCTCGGCCGGAAGTCGTCGCCCGAGGCCGTCCGCGCCGCGCTGCGCGAGGGGTACGCATGGCTCAACTGACACCGTGGGAGGAGCTCGAGCCGGGCGGCGCGATCGCACCGTCGACCTCGCCCGCGTCGCCGACGGGCGGCTGGCGCACAGGGTTGCGC
Source organism: Gaiellaceae bacterium (assembly GCA_035532715.1). Taxonomy (GTDB): domain Bacteria; phylum Actinomycetota; class Thermoleophilia; order Gaiellales; family Gaiellaceae; genus Palsa-739. Next base: position 4,380 of record DATKQO010000260.1, read on the forward strand.
CCTGACGTCGATCTCTCGAAGTGCGTGAACTGCCTGCTCTGCTGGCTCTACTGCCCGGACTCGGCGATCACGCTCGACGGGACCGTCTTCGCCGGCTTCGACCTGGAGCACTGCAAGGGCTGCGAGATCTGCGCGGTGGTCTGCCCCACCGACGCGATCGAAATGGTCGCCGAGGAGACGGCCGCATGACGCACGCGGCGCGTGAGTTGCTCACGGGCGGAGAGGCGGTCGCGCACGCGATGCGGCAGATCGACCCCGACGTCGTTCCGATCTACCCGATCACGCCGCAGACGCCGATCATCCAGGGCTACGCGCAATTCGTCGCGGACGGCCGTGCGCACGGCGAGCTCGTCAACGTCGAGTCCGAGCACTCGGCGATGAGCGCGGCCGTCGGCGCGGCGCTCGCCGGTGCCCGCACGATGACTGCGACCTCGTCGCAGGGGATGGCGCTGATGGCCGAGATCGTCTACATCGCCGCGTCGATGCGTGCGCCGATCGTCGTGGCGGTCGGCAACCGCGCACTCTCCGGGCCGATCAACATCCACTGCGACCACTCCGACTCGATGCTGATCCGCGACTCCGGCGTCGTGCAGCTCTTTGCGGAGAACGCGCAGGAGGCGTACGACCTGACGGTGCTCGCGCCACGCCTGGCCGAGCATCCGGCCGTTCTGCTGCCGGTGCTCGTCTGCCAGGACGGCTTCACGATCACGCACTCCGCGGAGCCCGTCGAGCTGCTCCCCGACGCCGCCGTTGCGGAGTTCGTGGGCGAGTACCGGATCCCGCACGCGATGCTCGACGTCGAGCACCCCACGTCGCAGGGGCCGTTCGCGATGCCCGACTACTACTTCGAGTTCCGGCGCGATCAGGCCGCAGCGCTCGTCCGCGTCCTCGACGTGCTGCCGGAGCTCGCAGACGAGCTCGCCGCGTCCTGCGGCAGGCGTTACAGCGCTGTCGAGGAGTACGCGCTCGACGGCGCCGAGCGGGCGATCGTCGCCCTCGGCTCGAGCGCCGGCACGATCAAGGACGTCGTCGACGAGCTGCGCGCGGACGGCGAGCGCGTCGGCCTCCTGAAGATCACCTCGTTCCGTCCGTTCCCGGCCGCCGCGGTGGCAGCGGCACTCGCTTCCGTCGCCGAGGTGCACGTGCTCGATCGCGCCGACTCGCCGGGCGGAGCGCCTCCCCTCTTCGCCGAGCTCGCCGCGGCCCTCTACGGGAGCACGACCGCTCTGCACAGCCACGTCTACGGCCTCGGCGGCCGCGAGCTCCATCCGGCGGATATCCGCGACGTGTTCGCGGGCACCGCTTCCGACTACGTCGGCCTGAGAGGCGCGCCGTGTCACGCCTGAAGACGCTCGTCCGCAACCAGCACGGCGTCCAGCCGCTGCGCGGCGGCCATTCGCTCTGCCAGGGGTGCGGCATCCCGATGGTCGTGCGCACGGTCCTCAGCACGATCGAGACGCCCGTCATCGTCGTCAACGCCACCGGATGCCTGGAAGTCGCGACGACGCGCTACCCGACGACCGCGTGGACGGTGCCGTGGCTCCACGTCGCCTTCGAGAATTCCGCAGCGGTCGCGAGCGGCGTCGAGAGCGCGCAGCGCGCGCTGCGCCGCCGCAACGGGCTGACCTCGGGCCAGGACGTGACCGTCGTCGTGTTCGCCGGTGACGGCGGCACCTACGACATCGGCCTGCAAGCGCTCTCCGGCGCGCTCGAGCGGGGCCACCGCTTCCTCTTCGTCTGCTACGACAACGAGGCGTACATGAACACCGGGGTCCAGCGCTCCGGCGCGACGCCGTTCGGAGCCGGCACGACGACGACCCCCGTCGGGCTCGACAGCTTCGGCAAGGCGCAGCGGCGAAAAGACATGACGGCGATCGCCGTCGGGCACCACGTTCCGTACGTCGCGCAGGCCGCGTCGAACCACTGGGACGATCTGAGCCGCAAGGTCGAGCGCGCCGTCGCCGCGAACGGTCCCGCGTTCCTCAACGTCCTCACCGACTGCCCGCTCGGCTGGGGTCACGAGCCGCGGCTCGCGCCGCAGGTGCTCGACGCCGCGGTCGACAGCCTCTACTGGCCCCTGTACGACGTCGTCGACGGCGCCTACCGCCTCACGTACCGTCCGCAGAAGATCGCCGACGTCGAGGAGTGGCTGCGCCCGCAGAAGCGGTTCGCGCACCTCCTCCGCCCCGAGAACGCCGGTCTGGTCGACGAGATTCGCAGCCGGATCGAGCGCGACTGGAACGCACTTCTCGAACGCTGCAACGACGAAGGAGGATGACATGGCGCCCCGGGTTGCCATCAACGGATTCGGCCGGACGGGGCGCGCCGCGTTCCGGGCCGCACACGAACGCGAGACCGAGATCGAGTGGGTTGCGATCAACGACGTCGCGGAGCCCGAGATGCTCGCGCAGCTTCTCCGGCGCGACACCGTCTACGGCGCGTTTCCGGGAACGGTCGAGGTGCGCGACGGCGCGCTCGTCGTCGACGGCGCCCGGATCGAGGCTCCGGGCCTCGCGGATCCGGCGAAGCTTCCGTGGGACGAGCTCGGTGTCGACGTCGTGATCGAGTCGAGCGGTTTCTTCCGCGCCCGCGCCGACGCGCAGAAGCACCTCGACGCAGGCGCGACCAAGGTGATCGTCTCCGCGCCGGCGAAGGAGCCCGATGCCACCGTCGTGCTCGGCGTCAACTTCGACGAGATCTACGACGTGGACGCCCATCGCATCATCTCGAACGCCTCCTGCACGACGAATTGCCTCGCCCCGGTCGCAATGGTGCTCCACGACGCACTCGGCATCCGGCACGGCGTGATGACGACGGTGCACGCGTACACCGGCGACCAGCGGCTCCTCGACGCGCCGCACAAGGATCCACGCCGCGCGCGCGCCGCCGCCGGCAACCTCGTGCCCACGTCGACCGGGGCGGCGAAGGCGATCGGCCTCGTGCTTCCCGCGCTCGAAGGCAAGCTGCAGGGCTTCGCCGTCCGCGTGCCGGTGCTGACGGGCTCGCTCGTCGATCTCACGATCGAGGTGGAGAGCCCGACGTCCGTCGACGAGGTGAACGCCGTCGTACGCGCGCGTGCGGATGCCGGACGGCTCGCCGGCATCCTCGCGTACAACGAGGAGCCGCTCGTCTCGTCGGACATCGTGCGGTCCTCGTACTCCTCGATCTTCGACGCGCCGCTGACGACCGTCGTCGACGGCACCCAGGTGAAAGTCGTGGCCTGGTACGACAACGAGTGGGGGTACTCGAACCGGCTCGTCGACCTCGTGCAGCGCGTGCTCGCGCCGGTCGCGGTCGGCGCGTAGGGGCGCCGTGAAGCTGCGGGAGGTTCGCATCGCTGCGCCGAGCCTGGCCGCCGCGCTCGTGCTGCGGCGGAAGCTCGACTCGTTCGCGCCGATGCTCGTCGGGCTCCGCCTCGGCTGGGCCCTGGAGCTCGACGTCGCCGGAACGCGTCTCGACGAGCTTCGCGCGACCGTGCAGGACTGGTTGCTCGACCTCGGCCAGCCGTCCACGGTGCTCGTCGTCGACCGGGTGCCCGAGGCGATCGCCGTCGACCTGCCCACGCTCGCGCCCCGCACGAGGGTCCGCCACGGGCGCGGCGAGGTACTCGCGGCGACGGCGCGGCGCCGCGGTGGAAAGCCGCAGTTCGAATCCGGTGAGAGCCCGATTCTGCGCTGAGGCGGGCGGGGGACGGTGAACGGACCAGGAAGGAGGTACCCCGATGAAGACCATCCTCCTCGGAACCGACGGTTCCCCCGCGTCCCGCAACGCGACCGAACTGGCGGTGGCGCTCGCCAAGGCGACCGAGTCGAAGCTCGCGATCGTGAGCGGCTGGATGCTTCCGGCACCGACCCTCGCGTTCGCTCCGCGGCTCGACATCCGGGTGCTGGAAGATGCGGAGCGCGAGCGCGCGGGGCGGGCGGTCGATGCGGCGGCGATGGTCGCCGAGCGGGCCGGAGTCGACACCGCTGCGAGCGTCGTCGCGGACGACCCGGTCGACGCGATCTGCGACGAAGCCGAGCGACGGGACGCCGGGCTGATCGTCGTCGGCAGCCGCGGCTGGTCGACCGCCCGAAAGCTGCTGCTCGGCAGCGTCTCGCTCGCGGTGCTCGGGCATGCTCCTCGGCCGGTGCTCGTCGTCCGAAGCGACGTTCCCGTCGCGCTCGAAGAGCCGAAGATCCTGCTCGCCACCGACGGCTCGGTGCCCGCGCACCGTGCCGCGGATCTCGCGATCGGGCTCGCCCGGGAGACCGGGTGGCCGCTTCACGCCGTCTCGGTGTGGACGATCAGCCCGACGCCGGTCACCACGGCGAGCGGCATCCTGCCCACGCTGATCGAGCTCGCGCGCGCCCATGCCGAGGATGTCCTGCACGACCTCGCCGCCGAGGCCGAAGCGGCAGGCGTCGTGCTGCACCATCGGGTCGCAGGTGGCCCACCCGCCGCCGCGATCTGCGAGGAGGCGACCGATCTCCAGGCGACCATCCTCGTGGTCGGCACGCGTGGGTGGGGCGCCGGCAAGCGGTTCCTCTTCGGCAGCGTGTCGAACCGTGTCGTCCACGAGGCGTCCTGCCCCGTGCTCGTCGCGCATTCGCTCAATTCAGCCCGCCCGTCGCAGCACCGCGAGGTCGCGGCTGCGGCACGTTGAAGGAGGGAGTCCGGTGAGACTCACGTTGAAAGACAGCGCTGCGACGCTCTTCACGGCGCTCGCAGTGCTCACATTCGCCGCAACGCACGAGGGCTGGAACGTCTGGCTCGTCGGCGACAGCCGCCGCTGGGCGACGGGCGTGATCCTCGTTCTCGGCATGGCCGCGTGCGCCCAGGGATCGCGCACGGAGCGCGCCCAGATGTGGCTCTTCTCGGCTCTCGGTGTCCTCGCGCTCGCGTTCGCGATCACAGCGTTCTGGACGGCCTCGCTTACGGCGCTGTCGCTGCTCGTGCTCACCTTCGTCATCCTCTGGGCCGCGGCCACCGTGCGGCACCTCGCGCACCGGCCGCCGGCGCATCTCGCGAGCTAGGGAGGCACCCCATGACGAACATGCAACACGCCGGCCTCGCGCAGGGCCTACCGCCCCACGCGAACGTGAGCGAGCTGGCCGACGAGTACGTGATCGAGCTCGAGCTCTCCGACTTCGCCGAGCCCGAGCTCACGGTCTCCCTCGAGGAGGGCGTCGTCACCGTGCGCGGCGAGCAGCACGAGACGGAGGAAGATACGCACGAGCCGTTCCGTCTCCGCGAGCGGCTCGTCGAGTCGTTCCGGTTGCCGGAGGACGTCGAGACGGGCGGCGTCGTCGCCTCCTTCGAGCACGGAATCCTCGAGATCCACGCGCCCAAGCAGCAACGCGGGCAGTGCCGCCGGATCCTGCTCCGGCACGGAGCGACCGGCCTGCTGCACGAGGGGGCCGAGCCCGTCTGACGGCGGTCGGGGCCGGCGCGCAGCTCGTCCACGCGCCGGCCCCGCCACGACCGCAGCCCCGCGGGGTTTTCCACGGATACGGCATCGGGGCGCGCTCCGATGTCCGGCCCGGCCGGCCTTGCAAACCTGTGTCCTGCGATGACCAACCAGCCGTCTCGAGCACTCCGCGGGCCGCAGCATCGGTTGCTCACGCCCGCGGAAGAGCTCCGGCTCGCGCGGCAGGCCCAGGCCGGCGACGTAGCGGCACGGCGAACGCTGATCGAGTCCAACCTGCGGCTCGTCGCGACGATCGCAAAGGAGTTCCACGGGCTCGGCGTGCCGACCGAGGATCTCTTCCAGGAAGGCGCGATCGGATTGACGCAGGCGGTCGAACGGTACGACTGGCATCGTGAGACCCGCTTTGCGACCTACGCGCGCTGGTGGATTCGCCGCTCGATCATGAACGCGCTGACCGAGCAGGCGCGCACGATCCGCGTCCCGCAGTACCTCGTCGCCCGCC
>DATKQO010000261.1:0-4012 GCA_035532715.1 Gaiellaceae bacterium
GCGTGCGGCGTGCTCACCGATCGCGAGTTCGGCGACTGGGCCAAGGATGCCTGGCCGCGCTTCAACGACGCGGTGCTCGCCGAGCTGGGAGTCGCGTAAGCCTCAGTCGTCGGCGAAGAGCGGCCGCAGGAACTCGTCGAATGTCGCCCGGTCGCAGCTCGCGACGACGGCAGGAGTGATCGCCGTGACCGTTGCAGTACGCGGGACGTCCATCGCGAGCGCAACCTCGCCGAAGTACGCGCCGGGGCGCAGCAGGCCCTGGCTCCCGAGGTCCCGCTGCGAGACGCTCAGCATGCCGGCGAAGACGACGTAGAACCGCTCACCCGGCTCGCCCTCGCGGACGATGGTCGCGCCCGGTGCGACCTCCTCCCGCTCCATCCGCTTCGCCAGCTGCGCGAGCGTCTGGCCGGACAGGCCGGCGAGCAGCTCGATGCGGGCGAGCTCGTGCGAGGTGGCGGAGGAGCGGGGCATGCCGGGTCAACGCTAACCGCGCCGGTAGGTCTTTGCGCACCCCAAGTTGAGCCGAACGGCCCATAGCGGGCCTCGGTTCTCCGGTCGATCATGCCGCCATGAGCGAACGCGGCCTCCACCGCATCGAGGACGACCTCGCGGAGACGTGGCTCGAGGACTGGGCCGGCGCAGGCGTCGCCGAGCTCGAGGACTTCCTCGCGAAGCACGCCGCCTTCATCAGCTTCCTCGAGACCGAGGAAAGCTAGGAACGAGGGGGCGCCGGGCGCCCCCCGATTCCTCAGGCTGCGGTCTCGGCCAGGCCGAGCGAGCGCTCGAGCATCCCCTTCGGCATCGCCCCGACGGCCGAGGCCTTCGGCTCGCCCGCCTCGAAGAGGACCATGTTCGGGATCGACTGGATCCCGTAGCGCATCGCCAGGCTCTGGTTCTCGTCGATGTTGACCTTGACGAGCTTCAGGTTCCGCTCCTGCGCGATCTTCTCGAGCACGGGAGCGACCGCGTGACAGGGGCCGCACCACTCCGCCCAGAAATCGACGAGCACGGGCTCGCCGCTCTGGAGAACTTCGTTCTCGAATGTCGCGTCGGTGACGTCAGTTGCCATTCAGCTGTTCCTTTCGTGGGACGTGAGGAGATCGATTACCCGATCTCCATAAGAGACAACGTCGCTCTCTACACTTCGCTTCCCGATGGCCGACCAAGTCTTCCAGCCGCTCCCGACGGTGCCCGACCATCCCGCCCTCGAGGAGGAGGTCCTCGCATGGTGGGAGGCCCAGGGTACCTTCGCGAAGCTTCGGGAGCGCAACGCCCAAGGGCCCAGGTTCTCGTTCTTCGACGGGCCCGTCACCGCGAACAAGACCCTCGCCGTCCACACCGCCTGGGGCCGCACGCTGAAGGACGTCTTCCAGCGCTACAAGGCGCTCCGCGGGTTCGACCAGCGCTACCAGAACGGCTTCGACTGCCAGGGCCTCTGGATCGAGGTCGGGGTCGAGCGAGAGCTCGGGCTCAACTCCAAGCGGGAGATCGAGGAGTACGGGCTCGACAAGTTCGCGCGCAAGTGCCGCGACGTGGTCGTGTGGTCGGCGGACGAGCTCACGCGCGGGTCCAAGCGGCTCGGGCAGTGGATGGACTGGGGCAACGACTACTTCACCTTCAGCGACACGAACATCGAGTACGTGTGGCGGATGCTGAAGAAGGTGCATGAGAGCGGCTGGCTGTACATGGGGCACCGCTCGACCGAATGGTGCCCGCGCTGCGGTACGTCGATCTCGCAGCACGAGCTGACCATGTCCGGCGTCTACCAAGAGCGCGCCGATCCGTCGCTGTACGTGCGGCTGCCGCTCTCGGACCGGCACGGCGAGTCGCTCGTGATCTGGACGACCACACCGTGGACGCTGCCGGCGAACGTCGCCGCCGCGGTGAATCCCGACGCCGAGTACGGTCGCCGGCTCAACGGCGAATGGGTCGCGGTCGCACGCTATCCCGACGAGACGTTCGACGAACGGCTACGCGGAAGCGAGCTCGTGGGCTGGCGCTACGAGGGGCCGTTCGACACGCTCGCGCCGGGCGCGGCCGTCGAGCATCGCGTCGTCGCGTGGGACGACGTGACGCTCGAGGACGGCACCGGGATCGTGCACATCGCCCCCGGCTGCGGCGGCGAGGACTTCGAGCTCGGCAAGCGCGAGGGGCTGCCCGTGCTCACGCCCGTCGACGAGGCCGGGCACTTCTACGACGACTACGGCTGGCTGCACGGGCTCGGCACCGTCGAGTCAGCCGACCAGATCATCGGCAACCTCGGCGAACGCGGGCTCCTCGTCGAAGCGGGGCTGTACGAGCATCGCTATCCGCACTGCTGGCGTTGCGACACCCCGCTCATCTTCCGCATCGCAGACGACTGGCTCATCTCCGTCGTCGACCTGCGGCAGCAGCTGCTCGACGCGAACGCAACCGTCGAATGGACGCCGGAGTACATGGGCAAGCGCATGGACGACTGGCTGCGCAACATGGGCGACTGGAACATCTCGCGCCGCCGCTACTACGGGCTGCCCCTGCCGTTCTACCCGTGCGCCTGCGGCCATCTGAACGTGATCGGGTCGAAGGCGGAGCTCGAGGCGCGTGCGCTCGGCGGTCTCGACCAGCTCGAGGAGCTGCGGCGCCCCTGGATCGACCGGGTGCCGGTGGGCTGCGAGCGGTGCGGCGAGCCGGTCGAGCGCGTGAAGGAGGTCGGCGACGTCTGGCTCGATGCCGGCATCGTGCCGTTCTCGACGCTCGGCTGGCAGAACGACGAGTGGATCCCGGAGGGTTATGCGACGGGCGCCGCGCGCGGGTTGACGAAGGCTGACCTTCCCGATCACGCGTATTGGGAGCAGTGGTTCCCCGCCGACTGGGTGTCGGAGATGCGCGAGCAGATCCGGCTCTGGTTCTATTCGCAGCTCTTCATGTCGGTCGTGCTGGTCGGCCGAGCGCCGTTCAAGAAGGTGCTCGGCTACGAGAAGATGCTCGACGAGACCGGCCGCGAGATGCACGGCTCGTGGGGGAACATGATCACGGCCGAAGACGCGTTCGCGCGCATGGGAGCGGACGTGATGCGTTGGCAGTACTGCGCGCAGCCGCCGGATCGCAACCTGCTCTTCGGTTTCGGGCCTGCGGAGGAGATCGAGCGCGAGCTGCTGACGTTCTGGAACTCGATCTCCTTCTTCGTCTCCTACGCGAACATCGAGGGCTTTGCGCCGTCGTGGTCGGAGCTCGCGCCGGCGGGCAACGTGCAGCCGCTCGACCGGTGGCTCGTCGAGCGCACGCACGCGTTCGTCGCCGACGCAACGGCCGCGTATGAGCGCTACCGCGCCGACGATGTGATCCGCTTGTACGAGTCGTACGTCGACGATCTCTCCAACTGGTACATCCGCCGGTCGCGCCGCCGTTTCTGGGGCGGAGACGACGCGTCGCTGCGGACGCTCTGGTACGCGCTCGTGCAGACGCTCCGCGTCCTCGCTCCCGTGATGCCGTTCTTGACGGAGCACATCTGGCGCAACCTCGTGCAGGACGGCCCCGAGTCGGTGCATCTCGCGCCCTGGCCCGAGGTCGCACCGCCCGACCGTGCGCTCCTCGACGAGATCGTCGACGTGCGCCGCGTCGTGACGCTCGCGCACCAGGCGCGCGCGGCGTCAGGCCTGAAGCTGCGGCAGCCGCTACGCCGTCTCGTCGTCGAGGGCGCATCGGGGGCGCAGGCGCACGCGGTCGAGATCGCCGACGAGGTGCGCGTGAAAGACGTCCAGTTCGCCAAGGTCGATGCGGAGCTGCGTGTGAAGCCGAACCTTCCCGCGCTCGGGCCGCGTCTCGGCAAGGAGCTGCGCGCCGTCAACAAGGCCCTCCAGGCGGGCGCCTTCGAGGAGCTCGGGGGTGGGCGGTACCGCGCTGCGGGCCACGAGCTCGAGCCCGGCGAGGTGCTCGTCGAGCGGGGCGGCCGCGAGGGCTGGGCCGTCGCGGCGGCGGAGGGCGTGACGGTCGCGCTCGACACCTCGCTCGACGACGAGCTTCTGCTCGAAGG
>DATKQO010000262.1:0-11861 GCA_035532715.1 Gaiellaceae bacterium
CTCGGGTGGCGAGGTGATCTGGAAGCTCGTGCCGTCGAGCGACACGTCGTCTGCGCCGCCTTCGGCGGCGGCGAGCGTCAGCTCGTCCTCGTCGACTCCCTCCGCGTCGACGAGCACGACGCCGCGCCGCTCGAAGAGCCACGCGACCGCGCCCGACCCGCCGAGGTTGCCGTCGTTCTTCGCGAACGTGTGCCGGACATCCGAGGCCGTCCGGTTGCGGTTGTCCGTCAGCGCTTCGACGATCACCGCCACGCCGCTCGGGCCGAAGCCTTCGTACACGACCGTCTCGAACGCGGACGCGTCGGCGTCGGCGCCTGACCCTTTCGCGATCGCGCGGTCGATGTTGTCCTTCGGCATGGAATACGACTTCGCCTTCTCGATCGCGTTCTGCAGCGCGAGGTTGCCGGACGGATCTCCCCCGCCCTCCTTCGCCGCGACGATGATCGCGCGCGAGAGCTTCGAGAAGAGCTTGCCGCGCTTCGCGTCCGCAGCGCCCTTCTTGTGCTTGATCGACGACCACTTGCTATGCCCGGACACTCATCGCCTCCCGTACCTGGTTGAGAAAGAGCTCGTGGATGCGCGTGTCGTCGGTCAGCTCCGGGTGGAACGCGGCGACGAGGATCCTGCCCTCGCGCGCCAGCACCGGATGGCCGTCGAGGGTTGCGAGCACCTCGACGCCCGGCCCCGCCTCCTCGATCCACGGCGCCCGGATGAAGACCGCGCGCACCGGCTCCTCGCCGTGCCCCAGGTCGAGATCCGTCTCGAAGCTCGCGACCTGGCGCCCGAACGCGTTCCGCTTCGTCGTGATGTCCACGAGCCCGAGATGGTCGCGGTCGAGCAGGATCATCCCCGCGCACGTGCCGAAGATCGGAGCCTCGAAGCGCCCGAGCGCCTCGTCGAGCCCGTAGAGGCCCATCAGGCGCGTGATCGCGGTCGACTCGCCGCCGGGGACGATCAACCCGTCGAGCCCGTCGAGCTGCTCGGGCAGGCGCACCTCGACCGGCTCGGCACCGAGGCGCGCCAGGACGGCCGCGTGTTCGCGGAAGTTCCCCTGCACGGCCAGGACGCCGATCCGAAGCGGCTGCTCCACACGGTGGATTGTAGAGACGGCTACTCGGGAGCCAGCGGCGCCGCCGGATGCCGCCGGCGGACGTAGAGGCCGAGCGCGACGAACAGGAAGCCGACGAAGGCGAACACGAGCGACGGCACCCAGCCCCGGAACGTGCTGACGACGGACGGCGAGAACGCGAGCGTGCCGCTCGACCACTCCGCGCTGAAGTGCGTCGCGGCGGCGAGGAACCCGAGGGTGCCGAGCACCGCCCAGCTCGACCGGTGGGACGCGCCGCCGAGCAGGACGTAGACGAGGCTCGCAACGCAGATGAACGACCAGCTCGTGTCGCCCGAGTGCCACCAGTAGAGGAGGCTGCCGCCGATGAGCACCCCCGCCGCGACATGAAGCCAGAACGCGGACGGCTTGTCGCTCACGCTCCCGGCGGCGAGATAGGCGAGCCCGACGAAGAGCGTCACGACGGCCGACCAGTCGCCTCCGCCCGAGATGAGATCCGTGACGAAGAGCCAGGCGACGAAGGCGGAGATCGCCGCGATGAAGGGGAACCGGAAGCGGCGCAGGTTGCCGACAGCCGCCGCGAGCACGAGCAGCTCGAAGGAGAGTCGCGCGACCGAGAAGCCCGCGAGCCCGGAGACCGCGCTCGAGCTGCCGTGCAGCCAGCCGAACCAGGACCAGAGCGCGCCGACGAACGCCGCCCACGCGATCACCGACGCGAAGGCGAAGATGCCGGCCGCGGTCCAGCGCTTCTGACGCCTGAACGCGCGCGCGAGACCGTAGAGCACGACGAGCACGAGGAACGCCCAGCCTGCGTACGCCGCGGCGCCGTACTGCGTCGAGAGATACGTGAGCGCGCCGAGCGCGGCCAGGAGCACGGTCAGCCCGCCGGCATAGACCAGGTACGACGCGGTCGTCCAACGCGGCTTGCGCATCGCGTCCACGAGCGCATGGTCGTCGCCCGGTCGGACGGAGAAGCGTCTACCAGCCGCGCGTCTCGAGCAGCTCGCTCGGATCGAGCGTCGCCGTCGAGATGCCGACCATCGGCTCGCCGAGCCCTGTCGACACGCGCGCCAGGATCTCGGCGTCCTGGTAGTGCGTCGTCGCCTCGACGATCGCCTTCGCGCGCAGCTCCGGATCGCCGGACTTGAAGATGCCGGAGCCGACGAAGACGCCGTCCGCGCCGAGCTGCATGCAGAGCGCCGCGTCTGCCGGCGTCGCGATCCCGCCCGCCGTGAACGTGACGACCGGCAGCTTGCCGTTCTCGGCGACCCAGCGCACGAGCTCGTACGGCGCCTGGAGGTTCTTCGCCTCGGTGTAGAGCTCTTCCTCGGCGAGCGTCGCCAGCCGGCGGATGTGGCCGAACACGGCGCGCATGTGCGTGACCGCGTTGACGACGTCGCCCGTCCCGGCCTCGCCCTTCGTGCGGATCATCGCGGCACCCTCGGAGATGCGCCGGAGCGCCTCGCCGAGATTCGTCGCGCCGCAGACGAACGGGACGGTGAACTTCCACTTGTCGACGTGATGCGCGATATCCGCGGGAGTCAGCACCTCGGACTCGTCGATGTAGTCGACCTCGAGGGCCTGCAGGATCTGCGCCTCCGCGAAGTGGCCGATGCGGCACTTCGCCATCACGGGGATGGTGACCGCGTCCTGGATGCCGCGGACCATCTCGGGATCGGACATGCGCGCGACGCCGCCGTCGCGGCGGATGTCGGCGGGCACGCGCTCGAGCGCCATCACGGCCACCGCGCCGGAGGCCTCGGCGATCTTCGCCTGCTCGGCGTCGACCACGTCCATGATCACCCCGCCCTTGAGCATCTCGGCGAGGCCGCTCTTCACCCGCATCGTTCCGTACTCGGCCATGGCGATGATTCTACCTAGGAGTGCAGGCAGCCTTCGGCGGCCGCGAGCTGCGTCGGGGTCGGCGAGACCGTCCACACGAGGACGGCGTTCGCCTGGGATTCCATGATGTCGTTCATCCGCGGACGCAGCCGGGCGGGCGCGTGGTTGCGGAAGGCCTGCTCCGTCGAGAGCGCCGAGGTCGCGTCGCCGGCGAAGGCGACCGTGAGGACGTTGCCGGTGCTCGTCGTCGCGCGGAGGCCGCCGTTGTCGGCGAAGCCCGCGATGAAGCCCACCTTCACGGGATCCGTCGTCACGTGCGTGAAGCTCTTGGCGAAGCAGGCCGCACTGCCCTTCGCCGTGTACGGCTTGGTGCCGCTCCCCCCGCAGCCGGCGGCGGCGAGCACGAGCGCTCCGAGAAGGGCGTACAGGGTCACCCGGCGGGCCATGGCAGCGACTGTAGCCGCGCCATCCGACGGCTCGATGGGAGAATCGTCCCGTGGAGCCCTGGTCGAGAGATCCCATCGGTCGCTTCGACGAGCACGAGCTCGAGAGCGCCGCGCTCCGCGGCAACCCGCTCGCCGATCCCCACCTGCGCCCGCTCTGGGTGTACGCGCCGCCCGCCTACGAGGCCGAGCCGGAGCGCCGGTTCCCGTCCATCTACCTGCTCCAGGGGCACACGGGCCAGCTCGACATGTGGCGGAACCGCTCGGCGTTCCGGCCGAGCGTCCCGGAGCTCGTCGACCGTCTCTTCGCGGAGGAGGGCTGCCCGCCCGCGCTCGTCGTCTTCGTCGACGCCTGGACGTCGGTCGGCGGCTCGCAGTTCCTCGACTCGCCGGCGGTCGGCAACTACCACACGTATCTCTGCGACGAGGTCGTCCCGTTCGTCGACGGGCGCTACCGGACGCTCGCGGCTGCCGCGCACCGCGGGATCTCCGGCAAGTCGAGCGGCGGCTACGGTGCGATGGTCACGCCGATGCTTCGGCCCGACCTCTTCGGCGGTCTCGCGACCCACGCCGGCGACGCGCTCTTCGAGTGCTGCTACCTGCCCGACTTCCGCGACGCCGCCCGGGCCCTGCGGGAGGCCTACGGCGGCTCGTTCGACCGCTTCTGGGAAGACTTCCGGTCGCGCCCGGCCTTCACGAAGGGCACGGACTTCCCGCTGCTGAACACGTGGGCGATGGCGGCGTGCTACTCCGCGAACGCGGACGGCTCGGTCGACCTGCCGTTCGAGCCGGAGACCGGCGCGCTCGTGCCCGAGGTCTGGGAGCGCTGGCTCGCCTGGGACCCGGTGCGCATGGCGGAGCCGCGGGCGGATGCGCTGCGCGGCTTGCGGGCCGTCTACGTCGACTCGGGCAAGCGCGATCAGTTCTTCCTCGACCTCGGAGCGGAGGCGTTCCGCCGCGCGCTCGCGGCGATCGGCGTGACGGAGGTCTTCTTCGAGCTGTTCGACGGGACGCACAGCTCGATCGAGTACCGCTACCCCGGTGCGCTGCGCTACCTCGCCGAGCGGCTTCAGTAGCCCTCGACGCCGCGGAACTGCGCATTGCGCGGACGCGGGAGCTCGCCGCGCGCGAGGCCGCCCTCGACCTGTGCGAGCACCTGGCCGCGATGCTCGCGGGTCGTCGTCCACGTGTAGGCCAGCCTGTGTGGCGCCCACGCGACCGCCTGGATCGTCCACTCGCCGGTGCGGAGTGCGCGCACCACGGCGACGGGAACGGCAGCCAGAGCGCCGAGGAGCCGGCGCAGGAACCGGAGGCTCGGGTCGCGACGCTCCCCGCGGCCCGGCAGCGCGATCCGGTAGGCGTAGATCTCCCACTCACGCCCGTCAGGGTCGCGGACGCGAGCGCTCGGCCGAAACACGCTCACGAGTACATTGTCGCGCGGTGAAAGGGCTGGGGGGAAAGCGCGTCGTCGTCACCGGCGGCACGAGCGGGATCGGCGAGGCGACGAGCCGCCGCTTCCTCGACGAGGGCGCCCGCGTGGTCGCGCTCGCGATCGGCGAGGAAGAGGTCGCGACCGCGCCGGAGCGCATCCCGGGAATCGCGGCTGCGTTGCGCTGCGACGTCGCCGATGCGGCGCAGGTCGCGGAGGCGTTCGCGCGCGTCGACGAGCTCATCGGCGGCGTCGACGTGCTCGTCGCGAACGCCGGCATCTCGATCCGCAAGCCGTTCCTCGAGATCGAGGCGGCCGACTGGCGGCGGGTGCTCGACGTCAACCTGACCGGCGTGTTCCATTGCGCGCAGCAGGCGGCGAGGCGCATGCACGCAGGCGACGGGGGCGTGATCCTGATGACCGCGTCGACGAACGGGCTGACCGGCCACGAGTACTACGCCGGCTACAACGCGTCGAAGGCGGGCGTGATCCTGCTCGCGCGCACGATGGCGCGCGAGCTCGCCCCGAGGGTGCGCGTCAATGCCGTGTGCCCCGGCTACGTGCTGACACCGATGCAGGAGGCGGAGTACTCGCCCGAGGCGCTCGCCGAGGTGGACGCGTCGATCCCGCTCGGCCGGCACGCGGCGCCGGAAGAGATCGCGGCGCTCTATGCCTTCCTCGCGAGCGACGAGGGCGGCTACTTCACCGGCGCCGTCGTCTCGATCGACGGCGGCGAGACCGCGTAGCCGAGCCCGACGGGGCAGGCGACGCCGGTGCCGCCAAGGCCGCAGTAGCCGTTCGGCACCTTGGCGAGATACTGCTGGTGGTAGTCCTCGGCGTAATAGAACGGCCCGGCCTCGGCCAGCTCGGTCGTGATCGCGCCGTGGCCGGCGCGCGTCAGCTCCTGCTGGTAGCGGTCGCGTGACGCCTCGGCTGCGGCGCGCTGCGCGTCGCTCGTCCAGTAGATCGCCGACCGGTACTGCGTGCCGACGTCGTTGCCCTGCCGCATGCCGTGCGTGGGATCGTGGTTCTCCCAGAAGAGGCGGAGGATCTCCTCGTAGCTCGTCTGTGCCGGGTCGAAGACGACGAGCACCGCCTCGGTATGGCCGGTGCGGCCGCTGCAGGTCTCCTCGTAGGTGGGATTCGGCGTGAAGCCGCCCGCGTAGCCGACGGCGGTCGTGTAGACGCCGGGCGCGCGCCAGAAGACCCGTTCGGCACCCCAGAAGCAGCCCATCCCGACGATCGCCTGCTCGAGGCCGGCCGGGAACGGCGGCTCGAGCGGGGCGCCGAGCACGTCGTGCCGTGCCGGTACGGGCATCCGCTCGGCGCGGCCCGGAAGCGCGTCGCCGGGGGCGACCATGTGCGTCGGCTTGCCGAAGAGGTGCATGCCCTCAAGGGTACGGATCCGTGCCGTTCTGCGGAGCGCGGGGCTCAGTTCTCGATCGTGACGAGCGTGCCGATCGGGGTGTAGGGCCACACCGCTGCCGCGGCGGCGAGCGGCAGCTCGACGCAGCCGAGGCTCTGCGGGGTCCCGAACGAGGCGCGGGTGAAGGCGTGGATCGCCTCGCCGTGGTGGAAGTAGCTGATGTACCGGATGCCCGGGTCGTGGTAGTGCGAGCCGTTCGGGTTGGTGCCGCTCATCGTCCCGACGGGTATGTGCTCGAACACCGGGAACGTGCCGAGCTGCGTCGGCGCGGCCGGCACCCCCGTGTTGCCCGGCGAGGTGAGGATCACGCGGCCGTCGTGCCAGAGGTTCAGCGACTGCGGCAGGTTGCGGTGCACGTACACGTAGCTGTAGCCGCCGGGATGATGCGTCCCGGCGAGCGCGTCGACGAGAAGCGCGCGCCAGACCCTCGGCCCGACCAGGCCGTCGACGGCGAGGCCGTGGGTGTGCTCGAACGTCATCACGGCGGCGCGCACGATCGCGTTCGGAACGCCCGGCAGCCAGAGTGCCCGGAGCTCCGGCGGCGTCTGCGGGTACCGCCAGACGAAGCGGCCCGCGGGCGGGGAGACAGCGTCCGCGAGCTGCTCCCGCCGAGAGCTCGGGGTTGCACCGGCGGCAGGCTGCCAGTCGAGCGGGAGGTAGCCGAGGCTCGCGAGCAGCTGCTCGAGTCGCAGCGTCGAGCCGGATGGGACGTGCCACCGCAGTGCGCGCACCGGGGCCACGACGCGTTCCGCGGCGAGGTGGACGGCGCGGGGCAGGTCGACGCGGACGTCCACGTCGAGGCCGTAGCCGAGCCCGGAGGGCACGAACGCCAGCGTGTGCGCGTCGAGCAGCTTCCAGCGGCCCGGCGTCGCCGGTGCGAGCCGCGGACGCTGCGCACCGAGAACGGCGCTCACCGGTGCCGAGAAGCTCAAGGTCAGCTCGCCGCCGGGGGCGAGTGTGCCGCCGGCCGCCGGCTCGACGAGGAGCTGGGGGAACGGCCGCGGCGGGAACCAGCTCACCTGCACGGGCGCCGGCAGGCGCTCCCACGTGCGCGCCGCGGCGGCGACCTCGACGGCGCCCGCGCTCTGCGCGCCGCCGGCGGTCACGCCCACGGGCACGTCCGCCCGTGCGACGGGAAGCCGGCGCGGACCGTTGCTCCCGAACGACACGACGCTGACGGGCCGGTCGAACGCGACGGTCACCGGCGCGCCCGCCTTCACCTGCAGCAGGCGCCCGAGCAGCTGCGCGCTCGGCGTCTCGAGCGTGAAGCGGCGCCGCTCGACGTCCCCGACGAGCCACCCGGCCCAGGACGGCCGGCGCACGGTCACCTCGACCGTCAACCGTTCGCCGGCGCCGAGCTTGCGCAGGGGCCAGAGTCGCCCCTGCCGCAGCGCCACCGGCACCGCGGCCCCGTCCGTCGAGCTGACGCCGACGGCTTCCACCCGGCCGGCGAAGCCGGGCAGGACGACGCGTGCCAGAGCGCTACCGGTCGCATCGAGACGCGCGCTCGGCCACGCGAGGAGCGCCGCGGCGGCCAGTCCGCCGGATACCAGTACGGCCGTCACGGCCACCACCCAGACCCGCACTCGCACGTCAGCCGACCCCCCGGCCCATGTCGGTCGATCAGGTTCCGATCGCTCGCACCAGGCTAGCCGGGTTCGGGCGTCAGGCGAGCGCGCGCTCGAGGGCGGCTCGGTCGGCCGGCGCACCGTGCGTCGGGAGCACCAGCTCGACCGGCAGCTCGAGCAGCGGGCGCAGCACCTCGAGGATCTGCTCGGGCGGCACGCCCTTGTTCGCCCAGTCGGCCGGGAACTCGAGGCCGTGGCCGCGGTCGATGAGCGTGTCGCCGACGACGAGCGCCCGGCGGCTCTCGACCCAGAGCACGAGGTCGTTCGGCTCCATCCCCGGGAACGCCTCGACCCCGACCGGCAGCCGGTCGCCGGCCGAGAACACGTGCCCCTCGACCGGGTTCGGGTCTCCCTCGTCCGGCGGCGGTACATAGAGCGGTGCGCCGAGTCGCTCCGCGAGGCTGCGCGCGTCGCGCGCGTGCCACGGGCAGGTCAGCACGATCGCCGTCTCGCGGCCGGCCGCGAGCGCGTCGATCTCGCTCGGCGGGGCCAGCGGGTCGAACAGCAGCAGACGGTCACCGTCGTCGATCGCGTACGACGAGACCATCCGGCCCCACTCCTCTCCCGGTTTCCAGGCAGGGTGCGCCGCCTCCCAGTGCCACAGGCCCGTCTGCAACTCCCGCACGGCGGCATGCTAAACGAGCGAACGCAGTCGACGGCCGCCGGCTCGATCGGCGTTCACTGATGGGCCCGCCAGGACTCGAACCTGGGACCAAGGGATTATGAGTCCCCTGCTCTGACCAACTGAGCTACGGGCCCGCTCCGGCGCAGCCTAACCCGGCATCAGGTTCTGCTGAGGGAGACGGTTCTGCCGTTGACCGAAGGCGCGCGTGCCGCACAATAGGTGCCGTCCCGGGCAAGCCACGAGCGAGGTCGATAGACGTGAAGGTCTTCCAGCACGAGAAGCAGCTCCGCACGGCGGGTGGCCTGACGGTCACCGACATCACCGACGAGGTGCAGTCGGCCGTCCGCGACAGCGGCATCCAGGAGGGCATCGCCTGCATCTACTCGCCGCACACGACGTGCTGCGTGCGCGTGAACGAGTTCGAGACCGGGTTCCTCGAGGACTTCGCCGAGCTGCTTCGCCGGCTCGTGCCGACGGAGAGCTACTACGCGCACGACGACTGGGACCGCCGCACCGAGAACATCTGCCCCGAGGACATGGATCAGGGCAACGGGCACTCGCACTGCATGGCGATGCTGCTCGGCACCGCAGGCGAATCGGTTCCGGTGCGCGGCGGCGAGTTGCAGCTCGGAACCTGGCAGCGCGTGCTCTTCATCGAGCTGGACCGCGAGCGCGACCGGCGCTGGCTCGTCCAGGTCGTCGGCAACGAGTAGCCGACCGGCTACTCGGGCGTGACGTACGCGGCGGTCAGGCCGCCGTCGACGAGGAACGTCGACGCGTTCACGTACGACGACTCGTCGCTCGCGAGGAAGAGCGCCGCGTTGACGATCTCGCGCGGCTTCGCCATCCGTCCCATCGGCACGTGCACGAGCCGGCGCTCCGCCGCGCCCGGCGTCTCGCTCCAGATCCGCAGCAGCAGCGGCGTCTCGACCGGGCCGGGGCAGAGCGCGTTCACGCGCACGCCCTGCCGCGCGAACTGCACGCCGAGCTCCTTGCTCATCGAGAGCACGGCGCCCTTCGAGGCGGTGTACGAGATCTGGGACGTCGCAGCGCCGACGATCGCGACGAAAGACGCGACGTTGATCACGGAGCCGCCGCCGCGCTTCAGGAGGAACGGGATGCCGTGCTTACAGCAGAGGAACACGCCGCGCGTGTTCACCGCCTGCACGCGCTCCCAGGCGTCGAGGTCGGTCTCGAGAATCGAGCCGTCGTCGGCCGGCGAGATGCCCGCGTTGTTGTAGAGCACGTCGATCCCGCCGTAGCGTTCGGCGGTCGCGTCGTACATCGCCTGCACCGAGTCGGCGTCGGCGACGTCGACCTGCACCGCGAAGCCGTCACGGATCTCCGCCGCGACCTGCCCGGCCGCCTCGAGGTTCACGTCGGCGACGCAGACCTGCGCCCCCTCGTCCGAGAACAGGTGCGCCGCGTCGGCGCCCATGCCGCCGCCGGCGCCCGTGATCACGCAGACCTTTCCCTCGAGCCGCATCTATGCCTCCGTCGCGTAGTAGACGTTCTTCACTTCGCTGTACCCCGCAAGTGCGTGCATGCCGAGCTCGCGGCCGAAGCCGCTCTGCTTGAAGCCGCCGAACGGCGTCGACGGGCGGACGGAGCTGTTCGAGTTGATCGAGAGCACGCCGGTGTCGATGGCGCGCGCGACGCGAAGCGCGCGGCCGCCGTCGCGGGTCCAGATCGAGCCGGACAGCCCGTACTGCGACGCGTTGGCGATCCGCACGGCGTCGGCCTCGTCGTCGAACGGGATCAGCGCGGCGACCGGCCCGAAGACCTCGTCGCACGCGATCCGGTCGTCGGGCCCGGCCTCGACGAGGGTCGCGGGATACCAGAATCCCTTGCCCTGCGGCGCGTCGCCGCGGAAGAGGGGCTCGCCCTGAACGAACGACGCGACCGTCTCGCGGTGCTGCGCCGAGATGAGCGGGCCCATCTCCGTCGCGTCGTCCTCGGGGTCGCCGACCTTGACGTTGCGAGTCGCCTCGATCAGCAGCTCCGCGAAGCGATCGTAGGCTGAGCGCTCGACGAGGATGCGCGAGCGCGCGCAGCAGTCCTGCCCCGCGTTGTCGAACACGGCGTACGGCGCGGCGGCTGCCGCTCGTTCGAGATCCGCGTCCGCGAAGACGACGTTCGCCGACTTGCCGCCGAGCTCGAGCGTCACGCGCTTGATCGTCCCGGCGGCGCCGCGCATCACCTGCTGCCCCACCTCGGTCGAGCCGGTGAAGCCGATCTTGGCGACGTCGGGATGCTCGATCAGCCGCTGCCCGACGACGGAGCCCTTGCCGACGACGATGTTCACGACGCCCTCGGGGATCCCGGCCTCGAGCGCGAGCTCGCCGAGGCGCATGGTCGAGAGCGGCGTCAGCTCGGCGGGCTTCAGCACGACGGTGTTGCCGCACGCGAGCGCTGGCCCGAGCTTCCACGACGCGATGTTGAGCGGGAAGTTCCACGGCGTGATCATCCCGACGACGCCGAGGGGCTCGCGGAACGTCATGTCGACGCCGCCGGCGACCGGAATCGTCTCGCCGTGGTGCTTGTCGACGGCGCCGGCATAGAAGTGGAACACCTGCGCGACCATCCCGACTTCGCCGCGCGCGCCGGCGATCGGCTTGCCGACGTTGCGCGACTCGATGCGCGACAGCTCCTCGTGGTGCTCCTCGACGAGCGTCGCGAGCCGGCGCAGCAGACGCGCACGGTCGGCCGGCGCGACGGCGCGCCACGCCGGAAACGCGGCTTTTGCACGCGCGACCGCCGCGTCGGTCTCCTCGACGCCCGCCGGCTCGATCTCTGCGAGCGTCTCCTCGGTCGCGGGGTTGACGACAAGGCTCATCCGCGCCGCTCCGCGCGGTACGCCTTCGCCTCGGCGACGAGCGCGTCGAACAGCTTCATGTCCTCGCCTGCCTCGGGATGCCAGAGCACGCCCACCGCGAACCGGCGCTCGGGGTCCTCGAGCCCCTCGACCGTACCGTCGTCGGCCCACGCGACCTCGCGCAACCCTCGGCCGACCCGGCCGACGCCCTGATGGTGGCTCGACATCACCGGAGCGTGGTCGCCGAGCAGCGCGGCGAGCTTCGAGCCGCCGTCGATCCGCACGGCGTGCTCCGAGAACGTGCCGGGCACCTCGCGGTGCCTCTCGTCGCCGACCACGTCCGGCAGGTGCTGCACGAGGTCGCCCCCGCGCGCGACGTTCAACACCTGGAAGCCGCGACAGACGGCGAGCACAGGCATGTCGCGCGCGAGCGCCGCCTCGAGGAGCGCGAGCTCGGCGCGGTCGCGCTCGGGGCGCACGCCGTTCGTCGCCGGATGCGGATCGGCGCCGTACGTGTCCGGGTCGAGATCCGCTCCGCCGGAGAAGAGCAGGCCGTCGAGCGCGTCGAGCGTCTCCTCCACCCCGCC
>DATKQO010000263.1:0-8564 GCA_035532715.1 Gaiellaceae bacterium
TGCGTGCGCCCGTCGAGAGCCGGCAGGCCGACGCGACGAGCGGGATGCCGGTGGCCTTGCTCACGAACGGCACGGTCCGCGACGCCCGCGGGTTCGCCTCGAGCACGTAGAGCACGCCGTCGGGCGTGATCGCGAGCTGCACGTTGAGCAACCCGACGACGCCGAGCGAGCGACCGAGCAGCCGGACGGTGCGCTGGATCTCCTCCGTCTGCGACGGCGTCAGGCCCGGCGCGGGGAGCACGCACGCGGAGTCGCCGGAGTGAACGCCCGCCTCCTCGACGTGCTGCATGACCGCCGCGATGTATGCGTCGTGACCGTCGCAGAGGGCGTCGACGTCGATCTCCACCGCGCTCTCGAGGAAGCGGTCGACGAGCACGCGGCCGAGCACCGGGACATCGCGCACCTCTTCGTCCGTGTAGCAGACCCGCATCGCGCGTCCACCGAGGACGTACGACGGCCGGATCAGGACGGGGTAGCCGATCTCGTTCGCGACGCCGACGGCGTCGTCGCTCGACCCGGCCATCCCCCAGGCCGGCGAGCGCAGGTCGTGCGCGCGGAGCAGCCCGGCGAAGCGCTCGCGATCCTCGGCGAGGTCGACTGCGTCGTACGGCGTGCCGAGGATCGTGTAGCCGGCCTCCTCGATCGCGCGCGCGAGCTTCAGCGGCGTCTGCCCGCCGAACTGGATCACGACGCCGTCGGGACGTTCGCGGTCGCAGATCGCAAGCACCGACTCCGCGTCGAGCGGCTCGAAGTAGAGCCGGTCGGAGGTGTCGTAGTCGGTCGAGACCGTCTCCGGGTTGCAGTTGACCATCACGGCGTCGTAGCCGAGCTCGCGGAACGTCGCGACCGCGTGCACGCAGCAATAGTCGAACTCGACGCCCTGCCCGATCCGGTTCGGGCCGGAGCCGAGGATCACGACCCGGCGCCGGTGGCCGTCCGGAGGCGCTTCGTCCGCCTCGCCCCACGTCGAGTAGTAGTAGTTCGACGCGGCCTCGACCTCGGCTGCGCAGGAGTCGACGCGCCGGTACACGGGGCGCACGCCGCAGTCCCGCCGCCGCGTGCGAACCGCAGCCTCCGGCACGTCGGCTGCGTCGGCGATGTCCGCGTCCGAGAGCCCGAGCCGTTTGAGCCGCAGCCAGTCGTCGGCGACGAGCTCGTCGATCGACGTTCCTGCGATCTCGAGCAGCGCCTCCTGGATCTTCCAGATCTCTTCCGCGAAGAACGGGTGCACGCCTTCGGGGACGTCGGCGAGCGTCTGCCACGGCGTCGCGGCACCGGGGTCGAGCTCGCGGGAGCGCATCGCCTTGAGGAAGGCTTCGCCGAAGGTGCGGCCGATGCCCATCGTCTCGCCGACCGACTTCATCTGCGTGCCCAGCGTGCGGTCGGCTCCGGGGAACTTCTCGAACGCGAAGCGCGGGAACTTCACGACGACATAGTCGAGCGTCGGCTCGAAGCTCGCAGGTGTCGTGCCAGTGAGGTCGTTCGGGATCTCGTCGAGCGTGTAGCCGACGGCGAGCTTCGCGGCGACCTTCGCGATCGGGTATCCGGTCGCCTTCGACGCGAGGGCTGAGGAGCGCGACACGCGCGGGTTCATCTCGATCACGCGGATGTCGCCCGTGCTGCGATCCCGTGCGAACTGGATGTTCGAGCCGCCGGTGTCGACCCCGACCGCCCGCACGACGGCCGCCGCCGCATCGCGAAGCTCCTGATAGGCCTCGTCCGGCAGCGTCATCTGCGGCGCGACCGTGACGGAGTCTCCCGTGTGCACGCCCATCGGGTCGAGATTCTCGATCGAGCACACGATCACGACGTTGTCGAGCCGGTCGCGCACGACCTCGAGCTCGAACTCGTCCCAGCCGCGCACCGACTCCTCGACGAGCACCTGCCCGATCGGGCTCTCGCGCAGGCCGATCTCGACCTGCGCGCGCAGCTCCTCGCGGGTGTTCGCGAAGCCGCCGCCGTGGCCGCCGAGGGTGAAGGCCGGCCGCACCACCGCAGGCGTCGCGACGCCGTCGACGTCCGCGACGTCGGTGACGATGATCGAGCTCGGCACGTGCAGCCCACACGATTCGACCGCGTTCTTGAACAGCAACCGGTCTTCCGCGCGGTTGATCACGTCGAGTTTCGCCCCGATCAGCTCAATGCCGAGCTCGTCGAGGATTCCCGACTCCGCGAGCTCGCGTGCAAGGTTGAGCGCCGTCTGCCCGCCGAGCGTCGGCAAGAGCGCGTCAGGCCGCTCGCGCCGCAGCACGTCGCTGACCCCGTCGAGATCGAGCGGCTCGAGGTACGTCCGGTCGGCGAACCCCGGGTCGGTCATGATTGTCGCCGGGTTCGAGTTGATGACGATCGTGCGGTAGCCGTCGTCGCGCAGCACCTTCAGCGCCTGGCAGCCCGCATAGTCGAACTCGGCCGCCTGGCCGATCACGATCGGCCCGGAGCCGATGAGGCAGATCGTCTGGATGTCGGTGCGCTTCGGCATCTAGATGGTTGACGCCACCTCGTCGACCCAGCCCTCGAGCAGCGGCCATGCATCGTGCGGGCCCGGCCCCGCCTCGGGATGGAACTGGAACGACCGGGCGGGCAGGTCGGGGAAGTCGAGGCCTTCGACGGTCTCGTCGTAGAGCGAGACGTGCGTCGCCTCCTTCGCGTCGGTCGCGCGTACGGCGAAGCCGTGGTTCTGGCTCGTGACGAGGACGCGGCCGTCCGAGCGCTGGAGCACGGGATGGTTCGCGCCTCGATGCCCGAACGGCAGCTTGAAGGTCTCGTGGCCCGTCGCGAGCGCCAGCACCTGGTGTCCGAGACAGATGCCGAGGATG
Source organism: Gaiellaceae bacterium (assembly GCA_035532715.1). Lineage (GTDB taxonomy): Bacteria > Actinomycetota > Thermoleophilia > Gaiellales > Gaiellaceae > Palsa-739. The sequence goes on from DATKQO010000263.1 coordinate 2,817, forward strand.
TTCGTTCGACCGAGCAGCCCGCGGACGACCGCCGTCTGCGACTCGAGCGGCTCGGGGTCTCCCGGGCCGGGCGAGAGGAGCACGCCGTCGTAACCGGCGAGCTCGTCGGCGTCGACGTCGTGCGGGTACACCGTCACCGCGGCGCCGGCGGCCGCGAGCCTGCGCAGGACGGAGCGTTTGACGCCGTAATCGACGACGGCGACCCGCGTACGGCCCTCGCCGGTGTAGACGTACGGCTCGCCGGTCGAGACGCCCTCGACGAGCGCGCGTCCCGCCATCGACGGCAGCTCGGCGGCGGCGGCCAGCGCCTCCTCGACGGTCGTGGAGCCCGCGACGGCGACGGCGCGCATGGCGCCCGCGTCGCGGAGCCTCAGCACGAGCGAGCGCGTGTCGATGCCCGTCAGCGCGACGACGCCGCGCGCGCGCAGCCAGTCCGTCCACGCCGGCCCACGGGCCTCGCGCATGAGCACGGCCTTCGCATGCGTCCGGCTCGACTCCGACCGGTCCTCGGCGACGCCGTAGTTTCCGACCATCGGCGCGGTGAAGCACACGAGCTGCTCCGCGAAGCTCGGGTCGGTGACCGCCTCCTGATAGCCCGACATTCCCGTCGTGAAGACGGCTTCGCCGGAGGCGACGCCCTCGGCGCCGACGGAGTCGCCCCGGAAGACGGTGCCGTCCTCGAGCGCGAGGAAGCCCTTCACCGGGCGTACGCCGTTCCGCCCGCGGCGATCGTCAGCGCGATCTGCCCGGTGAGCGTCTCGTCGAGGAGCCACGAGTTGACCGAGCGCGAGCGAAAGCCGTCCTCGCGCACCTGCCATTCGCGCTCGAGGTCGAGCAGGACGAGATTCGCCCGCGCACCGACTGCGACGCGCGGCCTGTCGAGCCCGAAGATGCGTGCGGGCCCGGTCGACATGCGGTCGATGAGCGTCGCGAGCGGCAGCAGCCCGGAGCGCACGAGCCGGGTGTAGAGGACCGCGAACGCCGTCTCGAGACCGGTGACGCCGAACGGCGCCGCTTCGAAGGGCGCCTCCTTCTCGTGCCGCGCGTGCGGCGCGTGGTCGGTCGCGATCGCCTCGATGGTGCCGTCGCGCAGCGCGTCGAGAAGCGCGGCCCGGTCCCGCTCGGCCCGCAGCGGCGGGTTCATCTTCACGTTCGAGTCGAGCGACCGAACGGCCTCGTCGGTCAGGACGAGGTGGTGGGGCGTCACCTCGCCGGTCGCACGAACGCCCGCCTCGCGGGCGCGGCGGAGCGCCGCGACCGACTCGGCGGCGGAGAGATGCAGCAGGTGGAGCGGCTGGCCCTCGTACGAGGCGAGCGCGAGATCGCGTTCGACCATCAGCGACTCCGCGACCGACGGGTAGCCGGCGAACCCGAGTTCCGCCGACACCGACCCCTCGTGCACGTGGCTGCCGTGTGAGAGCGTGCCCTCCTCGCAGTGGAGCGCGAGCGGCCGGCCGGTGATCGAGGAGTACTGGAGCGCTCGCCGCATCAACCCGGCGGAGGCGACGGGCATGCCGTCGTCGGAGAACGCGACCGCCCCCGCGTCGGCGAGCTCGGCCATCTCCGTCAGCTCCTCCCCGCGCTGCCGCCGCGTGATCGCCGCGAGGAAGCCGACCTGCACCTCCGCCTCGCGCCGTGCCGTCTCGATGAGCGCGCCGAGCGTCGCCGCGGAGTCGACGACCGGGTCGGTGTTCGGCATCGCGAGGATCCCGCAGTAGCCGCCGGCGGCTGCCGCTGCCGTGCCGCTTGCGATCGTCTCCTCGTCCTCCCGCCCGGGTGTGCGCAGGTGCACATGCGGGTCGACGAATGCGGGTGCGAGCACGAGGCCCGTCGCGTCGACGACGCGATGCCCGTTCGCGTCGACGCTCTCCGCGACCGCGGCGATGACACCGTCGTCGATGCGCACGTCGAGCGATGCGTCGATCCCCTCCGCGGGGTCGACGACGCGCGCGCCGCGCAGCACGAGGTTCTCGCCGGCGCGTTCCCTGACGAACAGCATCAGGCCACCTCCGCCGCCGCGAGCGCACGGACGCCGACGGGGCCGCCGGTGAGGACGTCGTAGAGCACCGCCATCCGCACGACGAGCCCGGAGCGCACCTGCGTCTCGACGAGCGAGTCGACGGAGTCGGCCACGCGCGGGTCGATCTCGACGCCGCGGTTCATCGGCCCCGGGTGCATGACCTTCTGTCCGGGCCGCAGCCGCTGCGGGGTGATCCCCCAGCGCGCCGCGTACTCGCGGAGGCTCGGGACGTAGTTCGCGCCTGCTTCCATGCGCTCGTTCTGCATGCGCAGGACGTAGACCACGTCGGCTGCGCGGATCGCGTCGATATCGGTCGTCATCTCGGCCTGGAGGTCGCGCGGCAGCAGCGCGGGCGGCCCGACGAGCGTGCAGCGGACGCCGACGAGCGCGAACGCCTGGATGAGCGAGCGCGCGACGCGACTGTGCAGGACGTCGCCGACGATGGCGACGTGCAACCCGTCGAGCCGGCCCAGCTCCTGCTGCAGCGTGTAGAGGTCGAGCAGCGCCTGTGTCGGATGCTGGTGCTTGCCGTCGCCGGCGTTGACGATGTGCGCGTCGGTCACGTTGGCGACGAGCTGCGGCGCGCCGATGTGCGGGTGACGGATGACGATCACGTCGGGGTCGTAGGCACCGAGCGTCAACGCGGTGTCCTTCAGCGACTCGCCCTTGTCCACCGACGAACCGGCGGACTTCAGCGTCATCGTGTCGGCGGAGAGCCGTTTTGCGGCGAGCTCGAAGCTCGACGACGTTCGGGTCGACGACTCGTAGAAGAGATTCACGACGAGCCTGCCCTTCAGCGTCGGCAGCTTCTTGACCTCGCGATCGAGCGACGCGGCGAACGTGCGTGCGGTGCCGAGCAGGCGTTCGACGTCGTCGCGCTCGAGATCGGCGATCGACAGCAGGTGGCGGCGCGACGGCGGGCCGGGCGGGCGCAGCTCGTCGCGCACGAGGCGAATCGAGGTCATCGGTTTCCCTCCTCCGGCGAGGACACGAGCAGGACGGCGTCGGCCTCGTCCACCTCGACGAGCTGCACCTGGATCCGCTCGTCGCGCGCGGTCGGCAGGTTCTTGCCGACGTAGTCCGGGCGGATCGGAAGCTCGCGGTGGCCGCGGTCGACGAGAACGGCGAGCTGGACGCGGGCGGGGCGTCCGTAGTCGAAGAGGGCCTCGATCGCGGCGCGGATCGTCCGGCCCGTGTAGAGGACGTCGTCGACGAGGATGACGGTGCGTCCCCCGAGCGGGAAGTCGAGCTGGGTCGCGCGGACGATCGGCTGGGCGTGGAGCGGCGCCTCGCCGCCCCGGACGCCGACGTCGTCGCGGTAGAAGGTGATGTCGACGGCGCCGAGCTCGGGCGCCTGACCGGAGCGGTCCTCGATCAGGCGCGCGAGGCGCTGCGCGAGTGGGACGCCGCGCCTCTGGATGCCGACGAGCGCAACCTCGCCGAGGTCGGGGTTCGCCTCGATGATCTCGTGCGCGATGCGCGAGAGCGTGCGCGCGAGCCCGTCGGCGTCGAGGAGATGCTTGCCGGATGCCTCCACTGCGCTCATGGCGCGGCGGGCGTCGGCGGTACGGGGGCGTGCGTCGTCATTCGACTCCTTTCCGGCCTCACTGGACCGGGTTAAAGGGGTGCGTGCGGATCGTAGCGTAGCCGCTCCGCCGGATGGACGCGAATCTCCTCCGCGGACGGCCGGGCTAGGGCTCGGCGAGCAGGTCGTCCGGCTCGGTCAGCGCCTCGATCGCGTCCTTCGCCGCCTCGAGCGAGTCTTCCGGGACGAGCACCGTCAGCGGCTCGTCCTCCCCGTCGGCGCCGACCGTCGCCTCGATGCCGGCGTCACGCAGGAGCTCTTGCAGCTGTTCGGCTTCGGCGACGTCACCCGCCACCGCGACCTGCACCATTTGTGTCATCGCCGTTCGATGATACGGCCCGCGCGCCGCCCTTGACGAGTTGTGGCGCTCCCCGCTCCGGGAACGGCACCTCGATGAGGTCGAAGTCGCGCGGCACGACCGTCTCCGGGAAGATCTCCCGGGCCTCCCGGGCCAGCTCGGAGCCGAAGTACCGGGTCGAGACGTGGGTCAGGGCGAGCAGCCGCACCTCGGCGAGCCGCGCGACCTCGGCCGCCTCCCCCGCCGTCGCGTGCATCGTCTCGCGCGCGCGCTCCTTCTCCTGCGCGGCGAAGGTCGCCTCGTGCACGAGCAGGTCGGCATGGTGCGCCGCCGCGACGACGCTCGGAGAGGGCGCCGTGTCGCCGGTGAGCACGACCGTGCGACCCGGGCGCGCCGGGCCGAGCACGGCGTCCGGCTCGATCGTGCGCCCGTCCGCGAGCGTGAGCGGCTCTCCGCCCTGGAGGACGCCGCGCTCGCGGCCCGGCGGGACGCCGAGCGCATCGGCGGCGGCGACGTCGAAGCGCCCGGGGCGCTCGTGCTCGACGAGGGCGTACCCGAGCGCGGAGACGCCGTGGTCGACGGCGAACGGCTCGATCCGGTACTCGCCGCGCTCGAGCGTCTCCCCCGGCTCGAGCTCGACCGTCGTGAGCGGGTACGGGAGCCGGCCCAGGAACGGGCGCAGCTTCGAGAAGAGCTCCTTCGTGCCCCGAGGCCCGTAGACGATCAGCCCCGGCTCGTCGCGTCCCCGAAGCGCGAACGTCTTCAGCATCCCGGGCAGGCCGAGGAAGTGGTCGGCGTGGAGGTGCGTGAGGAAGATCTCCTCGAGGTCGGCGAGACCGACGACCGAGCGCTGGAGCTGCCGCTGCGTGCCCTCGGCACAGTCGAAGAGCAGCCGCTCGCCGCCACGGCGGAGCAGAAAGGCCGCCGGGGCGCGCTGCGCCGTCGGCATCGACGCCGACGTGCCGAGGAAGAGGAGGTCGAGATCCACGCCGCGCGATTGTAGGAGCGTTCGCCTCGCGGCCTCACCGCGGTACATTCCTCCCGTGGCCGACCCCGCCGTTCTCGAGGTGTACCGGCGGGAGGTCACGCCGGAGCTCTACGCGGAGATTCGTGACCTCTACAAGGCGCATTCGCTCGCCGAGGACGCCCGGAACCTGCCCGGCCTGATCGCGACGCTCACGCCCGACTGCGTCTACGAGCTCGTCCAGACGGGGCACCGGTGGGAGGGGCACGAGGGTGCGGCGCGGTTCTACACGGAGCTGCTGACCGCGTTCCCCGACATCCGCTTCGACCTCACGGACATCGTGATCGGGCCGCAGGGCGTCTGCGAGGAGGCGGACGTCTCGGCGACGCACGCGGCCTCCTGGCTCGGCGTCGAGCCGACCGGCGAGCACGTCGAGTGGAAGGTGATCATCTGGTTCCCGTGGGACGAGGAACGGCGGCTCTTCCGCGGCGAGAAGGTCTACGTCTCGGGGATCGAGATCCCGGACCGGCTACCCGGGTAGCACGAGCCGCTGACCCGGGCGAAGCGTCGCCGAGCGCAGGTGATTGCGCTGCTCGATCTGCCAGACGCCCGCGCGGGTGTCGCCGGCGTAGCTCTGCGCCGCGATCGCCCAGAGGGTGTCGGTCGGCTTCACGACGTACGTCCGCTCGGGGCCTGCACCGTGCGAGGCGCGGGCGACCATGCCGACGGCGAGCGCGGCGAGGACGAGCGTGAGCATGAGCTTTGCGAACATGTGTTCGTCATGGTAGAACGAACACGCGTTCGTGTCAAGTGGATCGTCGCCGCCCTTCCCGGATCCGCCCGAAAACGCCTCGGGGAGCCGTGATCCGGCTCCCCGAGGG
>DATKQO010000264.1:0-7043 GCA_035532715.1 Gaiellaceae bacterium
GAGCTGTGGAACAGGCGGCATCTCTGCTCGCCGACGGTCGACGAATGGCGACGCGCCGGCCCGGATCATCCGTCCGTCAGCACCGTGCGCCAGGTCTTCGGCTCGTGGAACCGCGGCGTGAAGGCGGCGGGCCTGCGTCCGCGCCGGCCGGGAGAGGCGCGCCGCGGTGACGCCCCCGCGGTCGCGCCGCGCGAGAGCGGGCTCGTGCGCTGGTCACGGCACACGACCCTCGAGGCGATGCGGCGCTGGCACGAGGCGCACGGGCACCAGCCGAGCCTCGAGCAGTGGCGGCGCGCCGACCGCTCGCACCCGTCCGCCGCAACGGTGCGGCGGCTGTTCGGGACGTGGAACGCCGCCGTGCGGGAGGCAGGCTTCGAGCCGCGCCGCGCGAGCGGGCCGCTGCGCACGGCGACCGCCTGACCGAACGTGAAAAGGCCCGCGTACGCAGGCCTTTTCGATGGAGCTAGGCGGGATCGAACCGCCGACCTCCTGATTGCGAACCAGGCGCTCTCCCAGCTGAGCTATAGCCCCGCGTACGGGCCCCAGTTTAGCCGGACACGGGCGCCGTCGCACCCTTCGCGCGCTCCATCAGGCGGCCGGCGCGGATCGTCTCCGCCATGTCCTTCGACTCCTCGCGGTACCAGGTTCCGTCCTCGAACTCGATCGCCGGATAGAGCCGCTGGCCCGTGTGCTCCGCCAGCGCGTCGCGTTTGCCCCGACGCAGCGGGCCGGGGACGACCTCGTAGGCGACACCGGCCGCCCGGAGCGCCTGCTCGATCTTCCAGCACGGGTGCGCGCCGAGCTTCGCCCACTGGGCCGAGCAGCGATGGAGCTTGACGGCCATCTGAGTCCTCCTTGGGTGACGAACCTACGATACGCCCGTGCGGGCGGTCGTCCTAGACGCGTACGGTCAGCCGCGGCTCGCGGATGTGGAGGCGCCCGAGCCGTCGCTCGAGGTGCTCGCGTGCGGGCTGTGCGGCTCCGACGTCGAGAAGATCGGGCATGCGCCCGGGGGAACGGTGCTCGGGCACGAGGTGGTCGTGCGCAGGGCGGCGGGCCGGGAGGCGCTCGTGCATCACCGGCCGTGCGGCGCGTGCGCGCGCTGCCGCGCCGGGCACGAGTCGACGTGCGAGCGGTTCGCCGAGCCGACCGTCGTGCCCGGAGGCTTCGCGGAGCGCGTGCTGGTGGCGGACGGCGTCGCGGTGCCTGACGGGCTCGACGACGCGCGCGCGACGATGATCGAGCCGCTGGCCTGCGTCTTGCGCGGCGTCGAGCGCGTGCCTCGCGGCAGGGTTTTGGTCGTCGGCCAGGGATTCGTCGGCCGGCTCTTCGGCACCGTGCTCGAACAGCGCGGCGACGAGGTGTTTGCGATCGACGCCGACCCGCGCCGCGCCGGACGCGCACCGGATGGTCCGGTCGACGCTGTGGTCGTCTGCGCGCGGGGCGGCGGCGCGGAGGCGCTCGAGCGCGTCGAGCCGGGCGGCACCGTCCTCGTCTTCGCCGACGCGGGCGAGCTGCCCGCCGACGTCGTGTACCGGCGCGAGCTGAACGTCGCCGGATCGCGCTCCGCGACGCCGGAGGCGATGCACGCGGCCGCGGCGCTGCTCACGGAGCTCGAGCTCCCCGAGCCGCTCGTGCTGCCGCTCGAACGCTTCGAGGAAGGCCTCGACCTGTTCCTGCGTCGCGAGGCGCTGAAGGTGGTGTTCGTGCCATGAAGACCGTGCGTTTCCACGGGCCCGGCGACGTGCGCGTGGAGGAGGTTCCCGATCCGCGCCCCGGCCCCGGCGACGTCCTCGTCCGGGTCGACGTGGCGCTCACCGACGGCACCGACCTGAAGACGTTCAGGCGCGGCCACCCGTTGCTGCTTTCCCGGCTGCCGTCCCCGTTCGGCCACGAGTTCTGTGGAACCGAGGTCGCGACGGGCCGGCGCGTCGTCGCCGCGAACTCGGCGCCGTGCGGCGCATGCGCGGCGTGCACGCGCGCCGAGGAGGCACAGTGCGAGAACCTGCTGCCGCTGTTGAACGGCGCGTACGCCGAGCTCCTCGTCGTGCCGGCGCGCATCGCCGGGACGAACCTGCACCCGGTGCCGCGCTCGCTCGCCTCCGAGGTGGCGGCGCTCATCGAGCCGCTCGCGTGCTGCCTCCACGGCGTCGAGCGCGCCGGGATACGCGCGGGTCAGACGGTGGCTGTGCTCGGCGCAGGACCGATCGGGCTGCTGCTCTGCGCCTGCGTCGCCGACGCGGGCGCACGGCCGGTCCTCGTCGGCGGCCGCGCGCAGCGGCGCGCGCTCGGGCCCGACTTCGGTGCGGTGCCGGGCGACGGCGCGGGCGCCGACGTCGCGATCGAGGCGACCGGCAGCGCGAAAGGCTGGCGCGATGCGGTCGCGCTCGTGCGCCGCGGCGGCACCGCCGTCGCCTTCAGCGGCCTTCCCGCGCGCACGGACGTGCCGCTCGACGCGCGGCGGATCCACTACGAGGAGCTGACGCTGCGCGGGGCGTTCCACCACACGCCGCGCACGGTGCGCGCCGCGCTCACGTTCCTCGCGAGCGGCGCGCGCCCGTGGCAGAAGCTCTTGACGCACGAGATCTCGCTCGACGGCCTGCCGGCCCTGCTGGCCGACCCGCCCGACGGCTACCTGAAGGCGATCGTCAGGCCGTGACCGGCGCCTCCGGCGCCCGCGGTGCTGCCGTGGACGCCGGAGGTCGGGTCCTCCATTACCGGTCGCGCCGCTCGCCGTGGAGCAGCCAGTAGGTGAGCGACGTGACGAGTCCGAGCGCCGTGAAGCCCACGAGGAAGATCCACGTCGGAGCGACCGACACGCTCGATACCGCGGTGGTGCGGAACGGCGCTCCGTCCCTGGCGATCGGCAGAACGGTGTACCAGAAGAACATCCAGCTGACGAACGCCCAGGCGAAGCCCGCCCCGATGGTCTCGGGAAGCGTGCGCAGACGCAGGAAGCGATCTGCGACGGCCCCGAACACCGCGCCGTGTGCGAGCGCGTAGAGGACGAGCACGCCGACCCCGACCACGATCGGCCACCACCCGTAGCCGTTCTGGGTGAAGTGCCCGAGGCCGAAGAGCCACGCGGTCGCCGCCATCGGCAGCTCGAGCGCGCTGTGGGCCGCGGTCGCCCAGCCGTAGATCACGATCGGCACGGCCATCCCGATGCCGCCGGCGAGGCCGGCCGACGTCGCGATGAACGCCTTACGAGGAGTCGACAGAACCGTCCGAAGCTCTGGTCCGTGCTTGCGGCGGTCCTTCCACTCGACGCGAAACTCGGTCTGAGTCGTGGACATGACCGAACCACCTCCTCCGTGCTGCAATGCGCCCGGCGTGGCCTGCGCAAATCGGGGTGGGCGCTGTCTCGCCCTGCGGGAAACCCGCGAATCGTCCGGTCAGGCCGTGAAGAGCGTCAGGTCGGGCTCGCGCTCGCCGCGGAGCAGCGTGAGGTCGACCTCGGCGCAGCGGATCCCGCGCGACTCGGCGAGCGTCACGGCCTGCGGCTTGAACTTCTGCGCTGCGAGGATGCCGCGGCACTCGGCCTTCGCAGGATCCTCGCGGATGAAGCCGAGGTAGCGCGTCAGCTGCTCGACCGCCTCGATCGTGCCGATGCGCTTGATCTCGACGGCGACCCACGCGCCGTCCTCGTCGCGACACATGAGATCGACCGGCCCGACCTCGGTCGCCCATTCGCGTCGCACGAGCGTGAGCTCCTCGCCGAGCGCGCCGGGGGCCGCGGCGAGCTCTTCCTGCAGATGCCGCTCGACGCCGTCCTTCTGCAGCGCCGCCGACTCGCCCATGTCGTGCACGACGTCGCTCAGCACCTCGGCGAGCCGGATCTCGAGCACGTCTTCCGTCTTCAGCTTGCGGACGACGAGCCGGTCGCCCTCGTCCCGGACGAAGGTCGGCGCGGTCATCCAGTTGAGCGGCTTGTAGCCGCCGGCGTCGTCGTGGACGAGCACTGACCCGTCGTCCTTGAGGATCAGGAGGCGCACCGCCTCGGGCAGCACGGCGTTCAGGCGGCCGGAGTAGCGAACCTCGCAGCGGGCGACGAGCAGGCGCATCGCGTCACCGTACTGGCCCTTTCGGACAGGTGCGCCCCAGGTGTCGGAGACACCGCTCAGCCTCGGTCGACGCGGGAGCCGCCGACGATCGCATCCTCGCCGTCGTCGAAGCGCACCCAGGCCTTGCCCTTGCCGTCATAGTCGGGCGACCAGACGACGAGCGTGGCGCCGCGGCCGGCGACGGTGACCCGTTCCGCGCCCTCCGGTTCGGCGCCGCTCCAGACACGGACGAACGGGTTGTGCGCGCGCTCACGGCCGATCGTCGTCTCGTCGGTGTGGCCCGGGAGGACGCGCATCGCGTCGGGAAGCGCCATGAAGACGTCCATGACCGAGGCGCGCACCCGCTCGAGGTCGCCGCCCCCGACCGCGTCCTTGAACAGCGTGTCGCCGGTGAAGACGACCTCGCCGTCGACCACGAAGGCGACCATGTCGTCGGAGTGGCCCGGCGTCGCGAGCCCCTCGACGCGCAGGCCGCCCCACTGCCGGCTTCCGGGCTCGGCGACGACGTCCAGCCCGTAGCGCGTCCGCAGGTCGTCCTCGTGGACGACGTGGTCGTGGTGGGAGTGCGTGCGCAGGATCGCGACCGGAGTCGCGCCCCAACGCTCGACGACGGCGACGAGCGGGGCGACGTCGGCGCCCGAGTCGACGAAGACCGCCGTTCCGCCCTCCCGGTCGGCGACCGCATACGCGTTCGACAGCCAGTCGGGATGCATGCTCCGTTCGATCAGCACCACGGTAGGCTAACCGTGCACCCCACGAGGAGGACGGATGGCCGGTCTGATGTCACGCGCAGCGCTGATCCTGAAAGCGAAGTTCTCGAGGCTGCTCAACCGGGCGGAAAACCCGAACGAGACGCTCGAGTACTCCTACGAGCAGATGCAGCAGCAGCTCCAGAACGTCAAGCGCGGCGTCGCCGACGTCGTCACGGCGAAGAAGCGGCTCGAGCTCCAGACCCAGAAGGTGGAGCAGAACGTCGTCACGCTCGAGACGCAGGCGCGGCAGGCGCTCGCCGCGAACCGCGAGGATCTCGCCCGGCAGGCGCTCGAGCGCAAGGCCGCGGCGCAGCAGCAGCTCCAGGGGCTCGACGAGCAGGTCAAGCAGCTCCAGGAGCAGCAGGACAAGCTCGTCGCCGGGCAGCAGACGCTCGAGACGCGCATCGAGGGGTTCCGCTCCCAGAAGGAAGTCCTGAAGGCCCAGTACTCGGCGGCCGAGGCGCAGGTGAAGATCGGCGAGGCGGCGACCGGGATCGGCCGCGGCATGCAGGACACCGGCATGGCGATCCAGCGTGCGAAGGAGAAGACCGAGGAGCTGCAGGCGCGCGCGTCGGCGATCGACGAGCTGACGAGCACGGGCGCGCTCGAGGACTTCACCGCGGGCGACCAGACGCAGCTCGACCGCGACCTCGCGAAGATCTCGACGACGAGCCAGGTCGACGAGGATCTCGCCCGGCTGAAGTCCGAGGTCGGCGCCGGCGACGGCGGCAAGGAGCTCGCATCGGGCGAGGAACCGGCGAAGACGTAACGTGGGCCTGAACGACATCCTGTTCGGGCGCAAGAAGCTGAAGGAGCCCGCGAGTGACCGCGTGTTCGCGCTCACGACGGCCGCGGTGACGCTCGAGGTCGACTGCGGGCTGAAGCCGGCCGGCGTCGGAGCGGTGATCTTCAAGCCGCTCTCCGCCGGCGAGTTCGCCCAGGCCAACGTCGACATCGACGAGCTGCTCGACTCGGTCGCGAAGGAGGCCGGCTCGACGCTCGACCGACAGAAGGACTCGTTCGGCTTCGAGTGGGTCGTGGTCCACGACCCAGACCTCGAGGACCAGGTGACGGCCGTGCACGCGGTCGCGAGCGAGCTGCAGGCACGGGGTTTCGGCGGCCAGCTGCTCGCCGCCGCGTTCCGCTTCGACGGCGGCGGGAAGCCCGCCTACTGGATCTACGGCTTCAAGACGGGCACGTTCTGGCCGTTCGTCCCGACGGGCGAGAAGCAGCAGCGCGACAACGCCCGCGAGCTCGAGCTGAAGGCGAAGCTGGAGAAGGAGCTACCGGTCGAGCCTGACCTGTCGAAGTGGCTCGCCCTGTACGACGCACCGATCTAGGAGACGGGCCGGCCCATCTCGCGCGAGATCGCCGCGAGCGCCGCGAGGCGCTTCTCCATCGGCGGATGATCCATGAAGAGCTCGCCCATTTGCGTGCGCCAGTTCGTCGGCACGATGAAGAACGCGTTCATGCCGGCGACCGCGCGCAGATCCTGCTGCGGGATCTGCGTGATCCCGCTCGCGATCTTCTGCAGCGCGCTCATCAGGTTCTCGGGCGCTCCCGTGATGAGCGCCGAGCCGCGGTCGGCGGCGTACTCGCGGTAGCGCGAGATCATCCGGATGAGGATGAAGCTGATCGCGTACGTGAGCACGGAGACGGCGAAGACGATCAGCCAGATCGGAACCTGGTTGTTGCCGTTGTTGCTCCGGTTGCCGCCGCCGCCGAAGCCGCCCCCGAAGCCTCCGCCCCACATGCCGGCGTAGAGGCCGAAGCGGGTGAGCATCGCGGCGAGCATCGCGAAGAAGCTCGCGACGGTCATGATCAGGACGTCGCGGTTCGCGATGTGGGAGAGCTCGTGGGCGAGCACGGCCTCGAGCTCCTGCGGCTCGAGCCGGTGCCAGATGCCCGAGGTGACGGCGACCGCCGCGTGCTTCGGGTTGCGACCGGTCGCGAAGGCATTCGGTACGGGCGAGTCCACGACCGCGATGCGCGGCTTCGGCAGATCGGCCATCGCGCAGAGACGCTCGACCATCGCGTGCAGGTCCGGAGCCTCCTCGGCGGAGACGATCTTCGCGCCGGACGCGGCCAGCGCGAGCTTGTCGGACGTGTAGTACTGGAGGGCCGCGATCCCGATCACGATCACGAGCATCGGGGCGAGCCCGACGTTCAGCACCTGGAACAGCACGACCGCGAAGCCGACGTAGAGCAGGCCGAGCAGCGCGCTCGT
>DATKQO010000265.1:0-5841 GCA_035532715.1 Gaiellaceae bacterium
ACGACGTGTGGTTCATGACGAGGTCGGCGATCACGCGCATCCCACGCTGGTGCGCCTGCTCGACGAACTCCTTGAAGTCGTCGACGGTTCCGTAGTCCGGATGCGTCGTGAAGAAGTCCGAGATGTCGTAGCCGCCGTCGCGGAGCGGAGACTGGTACATCGGCAGCAGCCAGACGCAGTCGACGCCGAGCCACTGGAGGTAGTCGAGCTTGTCGATCAACCCGCGGAAGTCGCCCGAGCCGTCGTCGTTGCCGTCGAAGAAGCCACGCAGGTGGATCTCGTAGAAGACAGCCCGCTTGAACCATTGCGGGTCGCGCTCGAACCACTGCTCCGTCATCTTCTCGCCACCCCGATCCTCAGCACGTGGCTCTTGCCCGGCTCGAGCCGAACATAGTTGCGGCCGATGTGCCACGTCCACTCGCCGGCCTCCGCGCCGATGAGGTCGTGGACGCGGTACGCGGGCGGCAGGCCGGTCGACGTCGGGAGGATGCAGACGCCTTCCTGCGCCGCCGACGGGTCGAGATTGACGACGACGATCACGAGATTCTCCGCGGTGCGCTTGAGGTACGCGAGCAGCAGGTCGTTCTCCGTGTCGAGGAAGGTGATGTTGTCGAGGAACCGGAGCGCCTCGTTCTCGCGCCGCGCGCGATTGAGCGCCGCAACGAGCGGCAGCAGCGGACCGTCGAGGGAACGCTGCTTTGTCTCGTACTTCTCCGAGTCGGCGTACTCCTCGGATCCGGGCTTCACCGCGACGTTCTCGAAGCTCTCGAAGCCCGAGTAGATTCCGTAGGTGGGCGACAGCGTCCCGGCGAGCACGAGGCGCGCCTCGAACGCGGGGGGGCCGCCCCTCTGGAGGTACTCGTGGAGGATGTCCGGCGTGTTGGCGAACATGTTCGGCCGGTACGTCTCCTTCCACTCGAGCAGCTGCGCCACGAACTCGAGCAGCTCCCAGCGCGTGTTCTTCCAGGTGAAATACGTGTAGCTCTGCGCGAACCCGGCCTTGCCGAGGGTCGTCATCATCGCCGGCCGCGTGAACGCCTCCGCGAGGAAGATCACGTCGGGGTTCTCACGCCGCACCTCGTCGATGAGCCACTCCCAGAACGCCACCGGCTTCGTATGCGGGTTGTCGACGCGGAACACGGTGACGCCGCGCTCGACCCAGAGCAGCACGACGTCGCGGAGCGCCGCCCAGAGACCCTTCCAGTCCTCCGAGTCGAAGTTGAGGTTGTAGATGTCCTGGTAGCGCTTGGGCGGGTTCTCGGCGTACTTGAGCGTCCCGTCCGGCCGCCGGTGGAACCACTCCGGGTGCTCCTTCAGCCACGGGTGGTCGGGCGAGCACTGGATCGCGAAGTCGATCGCGATCTCGAGGCCGAGCCGCTTCGCGTCGCCCACGAGCCGCTCGAACTGCGCGAGCGTGCCGAGCTCCGGGTGGACCGCTTCGTGCCCGCCCTCCTGCGCGCCGATCGCCCAGGGGCTGCCGGGGTCCCTCCGACCGGCGGCGAGCGCGTTGTTCCGCCCCTTGCGGGCCGACCTCCCGATCGGGTGCACCGGCGGGAGGTAGACGACGTCGAAGCCGAGCTCCGCGAGTGTCGGCAGCACGGCGCGCACGCCGTCGAAGCCGCCCCACGAGCGCGGAAAGAGCTCGTACCACGCACCGAACCGTGCGAGCACGCGGTCGACGTCGACGTCGAACGTCCCCGACCGCACCTTCTCCGAGCGGTCGCCGGCGTCGGCGGCGAGCGCCTCCTCGACGGTCACGCGCTCGCGGCCGAGCAGCACGGCGGCCTCCGAAAGCTCCCCGGAGAGATCCTTCTGGCCCGCGTCCCGCTTGCGGCGCAGCTCGTGCTGGAACGACGCGATCCGGTCGACCCACGCCTCCACGCGATAGCACCACGTGCCCGAGGTGTCGACCGCGAAGGAGCCCGCCCATTCGTCGTTGCCGAGCGCGACGAGCGGCGCCTCGAGCCACCGCGTCGCGCCCGCCGGCCGGTAGCGGACGGCGGCGCCGAGCAGCTCGTGGCCGTCGCGGAAGACGCGCGCCGTCACGTCGACGCGGTCGCCGACGGTCCGCTTGACCGCGTAGCGCCCGCAGTCGACCTGTGGCGCCACCCGCTGGATCTGGATGCGCGCCGGAGAGCCGGTCGTCTTCGGAAGTGGCACGTGCTTTCTGGAGTTTCGACGATACGCGGGTGTCAAACCGCGCTACCAGTAGTCTCGGCGCGGTGCAGCTGCCGCGCTCTGCCGGGATCTTCCTCCATCCGACCTCGCTTCCGAACGGGCGGCTCGACGAGGAGGCGTACCGGTTCGTCGACTGGCTCGAGGCGGCCGGCGCGTCCTGGTGGCAGGTCCTCCCGCTCGGGCCGCCGGACGAGTTCGGCTCGCCGTACCGCACCGCCTCCGCATTCGCCGGCTCGCCGGCGCTCCTCGCCGGCCCACAGGCGCCCGTCTCGCAGGAGGAGCTCGAGAGCTTCGTCGCCCGCCACCCGTACTGGTCGGGCGGGTGGGCGCACTTCGCGGGCCCGGGGGCGCTCGCCGACCAGGTGCGCTTCGAACGCGAGTGGACGACGCTGCGCGCCTACGCGCGGGCACGGGGCATCGGCCTCATCGGCGACGTGCCGATCTACGTCTCGGACAACGGCGCAGACATCGAAGCCTGGCCGGAGCTCTTCGCGCACGGCGAGGTCGCGGGCGCGCCGCCCGACGCGCTGAGCGCGAACGGGCAGCTCTGGGGCAATCCGCTGTACGACTGGCCCGCCCACCGCGCCACCGGGTACCGCTGGTGGGTCGAGCGGTTTCACCGCGCGGCCGAGCTCGTCGACGTCTCGCGGATCGACCACTTCCGCGGCTTCGTCTCGTACTGGGCCGTCCCGGAGGGGCACAAGACCGCGCGCCGCGGCGCATGGCGGCGCGGCCCCGGCGGCGAGCTCTTCAGGGCGGTCGAGGACGCGCTCGGCGGACTGCCGGTGATCGCGGAGGACCTCGGCGTGATCACGCCGGCGGTCACCCGCCTGCGCGACGAGCTCGGCCTGCCGGGAATGGCCGTCCTCCAGTGGGCCTTCGGCGGCGCACGCCGGAACCCGCACGCGTTGCGGAATCACCAGGCGAACGAGGCCGTCTATACGAGCACGCACGACACCGACACGGCGGCCGGCTGGTTCGCCGCGCTGCGCAAGCGGGAGCGCGAGGCGACCGGGCTCGATCCACGGGAGCCGCACTGGGGGCTGATCGAGCTCGCACTGGGGTCGCGCGCGGCGCTCGCCGTGATCCCCGTGCAGGACGTGCTCGGCCTCGGCAGCGAGGCGCGCATGAACCGGCCCGGCGAGATCGGGGGCAACTGGCGGTGGCGTCTCGAGCGCGGCCGGCTGACCGACGCGCTGGCGACCCGGCTACGGGCTGCCGTTACGCGCGCCGCCAGAGCGGGCGCAGCAGTGGATCGCTGACGCGCTCGACGACGCGGACGACCGCCGTGACGAGCGGCCGGGCGAACCGGACGACGACGACCGCAGCCGCCGCGCCGACGACGACGCCCGCGAGGACGTCGCCGGGGTAGTGCGCCCCGATGAAGAGCCGCCCGACCGCGATCACGAGAGCCGCGACGAGAAGCAGCACGCCCGCCGGCAGATCGAGGGCGAGAATCGTGAAGGCGATCGCGAACGAGACGCTCGTGTGGTCGCTCGGAAACGACGCGTCGGTCGACGACGACCACGGATGGCTGATCGCGTGCGTTTCGTAGGGGCGCGGACGGTCCCAGATCGAGTGGATGACGAAGTTCGCGGCGAACGCGATCGCCGCTGCGAGGAAACCGCTTCCGGACGCGAGCTTCCACTTCGAGTCGCCGCCCGGGCGCGCCAGGAACCACAACGCCGCGGTGGCGACGACCATGAACGGAATGCTCGCCTGCTCGATGCCGTGGAAGAGGCTGCCGAGCCAGTGGTGGTGGAGCGAGAGCGAGTAGATCGCGTGATAGATGCGCCAGTCCACGGGCGTAGCGTACGGCTACGCCGGGTGCGATGCGTCGGTGAACTCGCGAAACGTCCCGGTGAGCAGGTACGCGGTCTGCTCGCCGATGTCGACGGCGCGATCCCCGACGCGCTCCATCGTGCGGGCGACGACGACCATCCGCAGCCCCCACTCGCGCAGAGACGGCTCCGCCATCACGTCGACGAGCCGCTCGACGAAGCGGCGGTTCGCGCGGTCGATCAGCTCGTCGAGCTCGACGAGGCTCTCGGCACCGGCCAGATCGCGCCGCACAAGCGAGTCGAGCGCGACCCGGAGCATCTCCTCGGCGCGCTCTCCCATCTCGACGAGCACCTCGACGAGCGCGGCGTCGGGCGCGGCGTCGGCGACGAGCTTCGTCAGCTTCGCGATCGTCACGCAGCCGTCGCCCGTTCGTTCGAGCAGCAGGTTGATGTGGAGCAGCGCAAGAAGGAGGCGGAGGTCACGCGCCACCGGTGTCCGCAGCGCGAGCAACGAGTGGATCGAGCGCTCGATCTCGAGAAAGCGGTCGTCGATCTCGTCGTCGTGGGCGATCACGTCGTCGGCGAGCTCGCTGTCCGACTCGCCGAGCGCGCGTACGGCGCCGCGGACGGCCGCGAGCACCCGCTCGCCCTCCTGCTGGATCGCCGCCTCGACGTGCGCGAGTGCCTCGTCCATCGACATGCGCACACGGTACCCCCTCGCGGCGGGCCGTTCCGCCGGCGTTCACCATTTCGTCACCAGGCCGCAACGAGTCCGTTCCCCATCCGGCCCGGACGAGCTCGTACCTTCAGGTCGACAGATTCCGACAAGAGGAGAGACCTCAGATGCGTACCCTCGCACTCGCCGCCGCGGTCGTCGCGACGGCCGTCGCGGCCGGCACGGCCGCCGCGACCCCGACCAGGCACGCCGGCACGGCGCTCGTCGGCGCCGGCAGCACCTTCGTCGCCCCGCTCGTCTCGCAATGGGCCACCCCCCTCGCGGCCGCCTACGGTTACGAGCTGCAGTACAGCCCGATCGGCTCGGGCGGCGGCATCAACGCGATCACCAGCCGAACCGTCGACTTCGGCGCGAGCGACGCGCCGCTCTCGCCCGACCAGTTCACCGCCTGCAAGGGTTGCGCGCAGATCCCGTGGGCGCTCTCGGCGACGTCGGTGTTCTACAACCTGAACGGGGTCAAGCCCCTGCTGCACATGGACGGCCCGACGCTCGCCAAGATCTTCGCCGGTCGGATCACCTCCTGGAACGACCCGGCGATCAAGAAGCTCAACCCCGGCGTCTCGCTTCCGGCTGAGAAGATCGCCACGGTGCACCGCTCCGACAACTCGGGAACGACGTTCAACTTCACCGACTACCTCTCGAGCGTGAGCCCGGCCTGGCGCTCTGCCACCGGCCGCGGTGTGGCCGTGAACTGGCCGGTCGGCACCGGCGCGAAGGGCAGCTCAGGCGTCGCCGCCGCCGTCGGCCAGACTCCGGGCGCGATCGGGTACGCCGACGTCGCGTATGCGGAGGCGAACCACCTGAAGTTCTTCGCGATGAAGAACCGCTCCGGCAAGTTCACGACGCCCGGCCTGCGTGGCATCATCGCGGCCGCGACGAGCGACCAGAAGCCCGACGCATCCAACGCGCTCTCGATCGTGAACCCCCCGAAGAAGTACCCCCTCGCGTACCCGATCTCGACGTACACCTACGTGATCGTGCCGCTCCAGTCGTCGAAGGCCGCGCCCTTGAAGAAGTTCCTGTTCTGGGCCGTCACGAAGGGGCAGGCATTCGGGCCGAAGCTGCTCTTCCAGCCGATCCCGAAGAGCGTCCTCGTCGTCGCAGAGAAGACGATCGCCAAAATCCACGGCTAGGTGTCCAGCGCAG
>DATKQO010000266.1:0-7195 GCA_035532715.1 Gaiellaceae bacterium
ACCGCCCAGGAACTCGACGACGCGCACGGCAACGGCCGCGCCGAGGTCGCGCAGCTCCTGCCCGAGGACGACGCGACCCGACGACTCGGTGATCGGCGAAACGTCGATCTCCCTGCCGCGGACGACCACCTCGACCTCGTCGAGGCCCCCGTGCCGGAGGGCGGCCTGAACGAGCGCCGAGACGCCGCGATCGACTGCCTCGACGTCGGTGCTGATCGTCGTCCCGTCGCCCGACACCCGCACGCGATCCTCGCCGAGCCGCCCGGCCGCGGCGTGCGCGAGCGTGAGCGTGTCCGTCTCCCGCAGCGCGGGGTCGTAGCGGCCGTCCTCGATGCGGGCGACGAGGGACAGCTCGTCGAGCAGCTCCGCCATCTGCGCGGACGCCGCCTCGATCATCTCGACATAGCGGTCGGCCGGTGCCGCGAGCTCGGCCGTGCGCGTCAGGGTCTTCGCGAACCCGTGCACGGTCGCGAGCGGCGTGCGCACGTCGTGGCACGCGAGCGAGACAAGCCGGGCGAAGGACGTGTCGTTCTGCATCGGCTACCGTGCGGCACAGTACCCGGATGAGCGACTCGGCACGCCAGCTGCTCGACGATCTGCAAGCCTCCGCGCCGGAGGTACCGCTCGGCCTGTCGCGCGCCGGGGTCACCGGCGTCCAGAAGGCGGTTCGAATCGGGAAGGGCGCGCGAGAGAAGCTCATCCTCGCCACGATCGACTGCACCGTCGACCTCGACCCGTCGCAGAAGGGCGTCCACATGTCGCGCTTCCCCGAGCTCTTCGAGGAAGCGATCGAAGGCGTCGTCGACGACGACGCGTTCCTCGTCGAGGATCTCGCCGAGCACGTTGCGCGCCACATCGTCGAGCGGCAGGACGCGCTGCTCGCAGAGGTGCACATCAGCGCGCGCTATCCGTACGAACGCCGCACGCCGGTCACGCGGCTCACGACGCAGGAGATGGTCTCGCTGATCGGGATCGCCGCCGCGTCGCGCCAGGGAGTGCGCCGCGTCGTCGGCGTCGAGGCGGTCGGCATCAACGCATGCCCGTGCGCGCAGGGGCTCGTCCGCGGACGCGCCTCGGAGCGACTGCTGGAAGCGGGCTTCGACTCGGGAGATGTCGAGCGGATCCTCGAACTCGTTCCCATCGCGACGCACAACCAGCGCGGACAGGGGACGCTCTTTGTCGGCACGACGAAACGCGTCGATGCCGAGCGGCTCGTCGAGCTCGTCGAGTCGTCGATGAGCTCGCCGATCTACGAGTTGCTGAAGCGGCCGGACGAGCTCTTCGTCGTCGAGCACGCCCATCTCCAGCCGCGCTTCGTCGAGGACTCTGTCCGCGTCGCCTTGAAGAGCGTGCTCGACGAACTGCCGCAGTTTGACGACGACGACTTCGTGCTCTCCCGCCAGGTGAACTTCGAGACGATCCACGCGCACGAGGTCGTCGCCGAGCGCTATGGGACGATCGGCGAGCTGCGCGGCGAGCTCGCGGGCGGCGGGCACGGCCCGCTGCGCCACACCGAGCTCAGAGACTGGCTGAGGGGCTAGTCCCGCTCGGCCGCTTCCGCCGCAGGTGGAAGCGGTTTTCCTCGCCGCGCCAGAGACGGCCGATGTTCGCGCGGTGCAGCGCGAGCACGCCGGCGGCCGCGAAGCCGCCGAACGCGATCACCGGCCACGGGTAGCCGAGGAGCCACGCCCAGAGCGCGAGCGAGATCGCGGACACGATCGACGCCACCGACGCGTAACGCGTCACCGCGAAGAGCAGGAGCCAGATCCCCGCGGCGAGACCGCCGACGATCGGCGCGACGCCGAGAAACGCGCCTCCCGCCGTGGCGACCATCTTCCCGCCCTTGCGAAAGCGGAGGAAGAGCGGCCGCCAGTGGCCGAGCATCGCCGCGGCGCCCGCGAGGACCCCGGCCCCGTGCCCGGCGAGGAGGGTCGCAACGAGGGCAGGCGCGAATCCCTTCGCCGCGTCGAGCAGCACCGCCGGCAGGCCGAGCCGCCGGCCGTGCACGCGCCACACGTTCGTCGCGCCGATGTTGCCGCTCCCCTGCGTGCGGATGTCTTCGTGCCGGAAGATGCGCACGAGCCAATAGCCCCACGGCATCGAGCCGCAGAGGTAGCCGATCACGGCGAGGATGACGGTCAACATTTGGCTTCTGGGCTACGCCGGAATCGCGTAGTGCTCGATCCAGCCGTTCACGACGTCCCAGTCCAGATTGTCGAAGAACGCGTCGATGTAGGAGGCGCGATCGGTCTGGTAGTCGAGGAAATACGCGTGCTCGTAGACGTCGAGGGCGACGAGCGGGGTCGCGTTCCAGACCGGAAACGTGTTCTGCGCGTCGCCGATGTAGTTGAAGAGCCGGCGCTCGTCCCAGTCGTAGGCGGTCCACGCCCAGCCCCGGCCGGCCATGCCGGTGGCCTTCAGGTCGGCGCGCCACGCGGCAGCCGAACCGAAATTGCCCTTGACGAGCTCGCCGAACGCGCCGGTCGGATCGCCGCCGCCGCCGCCGAGATGCGCGAAGTAGAGCTCGTGGTTCTTGATGCCCCCGAGCGCGAAGGTGAGGTCGACCTTCAGCGCGCGCAGATCCGAGTACACCTGGTTCGCCGACGAGAGGTCGACCTCGGCGAGCTTCCGCAGGATCTCGTTTCGCTTGTTCACGTAACCCTGGTAGAGCTTGTAGTGAGCCTCGACGGATGCACGGGAGATCCCGTCGAGCTCGTAGACCTCTGGGCGCAGCTCGCGCGGCGCGATCTCCTCGAAATTGAAGGCAAGCGTCGACATCGGTACCTCTCGTTCCTCGGCGTGGACGGGCGGGCGGAGCATATCCTCACCCTCGACGCGAATGACGCCGGTGAAAGGAGCTCCATGGCTTTCCAGTTACCCGATCTGCCCTATCCGTACGACGCGCTCGAACCGCACATCGACACCGAGACGATGCGCATCCACCACGACCTCCACCACAAGGCATATGTGGACAACGCCAACGCCGCACTCGAGGGCACCGACTACGCCTCGACGTCGGTCGAGCACATCCTCACGATCCTCGACGAGCTGCCCGCCGACAAGCAGGGCCCCGTTCGCAACAACGCCGGCGGCCACGCGAACCATTCGCTGTTCTGGCAGATCATGGGGCCGGACGGCGGCGGCGAGCCGACCGGCGATCTCGCCCACGCCATCGACGAGACCTTCGAAGGCTTCGACAAGCTGAAGGCGGCGGTGACCGACGGCGGCGTGAAGCGCTTCGGCTCCGGCTGGTCGTGGCTCGTCTGGGACGGCACAGGCCTCGCCGTGTACTCGACGCCGAACCAGGACTCACCGATCTCGCAGGGCCACGTGCCGCTGCTCGGCATCGACGTGTGGGAGCACGCGTACTACCTCAAGTACCAGAACAAGCGCCCCGCCTATCTCGAAGCCTGGTGGAACGTCGTCAACTGGGCGGAAGTCGACCGGCGCTACGCGCAGGCGCGCGCGAGCTGACGAAGACGTGGAGGGGCAGGCGGCGCGGTCGCCGCCCCTCCACTGCGTCCCCACCAAACCGGCGTCAGGCGGGTGCTATGACTTCGGAAACCGGAATGGGCGCAGGTGCGTAAAGACGGCAAGGACATGGAGCTCGCGGTCGACACGAAAGGGCACCTGCACGCCGTGACGCCGGCACGCGGCGGCGAGGCCGCCCCGACGAGCGACGCCGACCTGCTCGTCCGGGTCGCGGAGCGCGACCGGGAGGCGTTCGAGCTTCTGTACCGGCGCTATGTGCGCTCGATCTTCGGCCTGGCGCTTCGCCGGCTACGAGACCGGCAACGCGCGGAGGACGCCGTCCAGGAGACGTTCGCAGCCGTCTGGCGCTCGGCGAGGAGCTACCGGCCGGAGCGCGGTCCTGCCGCGCCCTGGCTCTATGCGGTCGCACGGAACGCCGTCGTCGACCGCCAGCGCGCGCGGCACGAGCCGCCGAGCGACGTGCCGGACACCCCGTCGACCGAGCTCGGGCCGGCAGACCGCGCGGAGTCGTCCTTCGTTGCGTGGCGCGTACACCGCGCACTCGAAGAGCTGCCCGAGAAGGAGCGCGAGGTGGTGGAGCTCGCCTACTGGAGCGAGTTGTCGCAGAGCGAGATCGCGGAGTACCTCCACATCCCGCTCGGAACGGTGAAGACGCGCACCCGCGCCGGGCTCGCGCGGCTCGCCGACCTGCTCGAGGGGGAGCTCGCATGACCCGCGGCCCCGACTTCGACGAGCTGCTCGGCGGCGACGTCGAGAGCGCGGAGCGTGCGCGCCTGCGCCGCGTGCACGACCTGCTGCTCGAGGCAGGCCCGCCGCCTGAGCTCTCGCCCGAGATCGAGCTCGGCCCGACCCTCGCGATGACGCTGTCGCGGCGGGGCGGCTGGATCCAGCGACGGGTCATGCTCGCAGCCGCCGCCGTCATCGCGCTCGCGCTCGCATTCCTCGGCGGCTATCTCGCCGGTAACGGCGGCGGCAACGGCGTTTCCGCCGGGACCGTGATGAAGCTCACCGGAACGAGCGCGGCCCCCGCGGCGCTCGCGTCGCTCGAGATCGAGCCCGTCGACCCCGCCGGCAACTGGCCGATGAAGCTCTCCGCCACCGGCCTGCCCAAGCTGCCGGCGCACGGGTACTACACGGTCTGGCTCATGCGGAACGGGAAGGCGTACGCACCCTGCGGGACGTTCGTCGTCGCAGGCGCGAGCACCGCCGTCTCCGTCTGGCTGAACGCGCCCTACCGGCTGAAGCCGGGCGACACGTGGGTCGTGACGAAGCACCTTCCGGGCCGGAGCGATGTCGGCCCCGTCGTGCTCGAGCCGACGATCTAGCCGGGGCTCTTCGACTCGTTGCGCATCTCGGAGAGGAGCCGCTCGAGCCGCTCTTCGGTCGAGTCGTCGACGAAGCTCATCGCGGCAGCGACGCTCGGATGCACGCCGGCGATCGCGCGGCGCATCTCGTGCGCGACTGCGCGATATGACGGATGCCCTTCGCGCCCGGAGCGCAGCTCGATCAGGTGGAGCGCCTCGCGCGCGTCGAGCTCGAGCACGTAGCGGAGGCGAAACGCGAGGCAGAGCGCATAGGGCGCCTCCTCGACGAGCCCTTCGCCGCGCAGCCGCTCGTACTCGGCGCGCGAGACCTCGAGCGCACGCTCGTAGTCGCCGCCGAGCCCGGCCGCGAAAACCTCGTGCGGGACGTCCGCGCCGAGATCGGGCGTCAACCGCTGCCACTGGCACGTGAGGAGGCGGTGGCGCTGCAGGTCGCGGAACGCGCCGTAGTCGGAGACGATCTCGAACCGGTAGCTGAGCGTCTCGAAGCCGCGCCCGGGCCGATGGCGACGGTTCTCGCGCGCCCCGACCAGCTCGCGCACGAGCTCGCTGCGCTCCTCGGGGGCGAGCGCCGAGACCGCGCGAAGGGCGTCGTCCTCGGCCGTCGCCGCCGACTCGTACAGCAGCGCAGCGAGGAGCTCCTCCTCCGTACCGTGCGCACGAAGCAGGCGAACCGAGGGCGCCGCCGCCGCGCCCGTCTCCTCGTCGAGGCCGAGCCGCGCCGCCAAAGCGTCTGCGGCGCTGCGGCGCTCGCGCAGGTACTCGACCCAGCGGCCGCCGCGATCCTCGCGCGGAACGCGCACGACGAAGCTCGGAATGATCTTCTGCAGCTCCTCCAACAGCATCACTCCGTACGCTCGTGCCTCCGCGAGCGGATGCGCGAGCAGGTGCAACACGAGCTGCTCGTAGGTCTGGCCGCTTGCGTACATCCCCATGTGCGAGAGCGACGCGGCCGGCAGCAGCCCGCGCACGAGGTCGAGCGCCTTGGCGCGGACCGCGCGCGCATGCGCCGCGGCGGACTCGTCGCCGCCGCGGGGGAACTCCCCGTCCACCCACGCCGACACGCCCTCGAGGAGCCTCGAGTACGTCGCGAACAGATCGTCGAGCGCGCGCTCGTACTCGGGCCCGAACCGCGCGTCGCGGTGATAGCGGTACCCGAACCCGTCGAGCTGCGCGTCGTAGGCGATGTAGCGCGTCGACTGCTCGAGATACGCGGCGAGCCGCGGCCGCTGCAGGATCTTCGTGAGCAGATTCGACGTCCACTCGAGCGCGACGTGCGCGCCGCCGAGCTGCGCGACCGAGTCGTCGCCGTAGCCGAGGAAGATGCGTTCGTACAGCTCGGCCGCACGCTGCCCTTCTTCACCTTCGCTGCCGGACGCCTCGGGCACCGAGTCGGCGAACTCGTCGAGGAACATGCGGCGCAGCGTTCCCGGATACCGCGAGTAGCGGGCGAACATCGCGCCCTTCACCGTCTCCGGCAGGTTGACGAGGCCGAAGACGGGCCGGTCGACGTTCGTGAAATGCGGCGCGAGCCGCTCGCGCTCGGCTTCGGTGAACGTCTCGACGGGAACTGTCACAGTTGCGGCGGTGACCAAAGGACCGCCCACTGTAGACCGGGTCTCGGTCGGTACGTCAGGCTGGTCGTACCCCTCCTGGCGGCCCGGCTTCTACCCCGCCGGGCTCGATCCGGCCTCGTTCCTCGGCTTCTACGCCGAGCGGTTCCGGACGGTCGAGCTGAACACGACCGGCTATCGACTCCCGGCCGAGGATCAGTTCGAGCGCTGGGCTGCGCAGGCTCCCGACGGCTTCGAGTTCGCGCCGAAGCTGCCGGGCCACAGGTTGCGCGGGCTCGAGCTCTTCGAGTCGCGGCTGCGCGCCCTCGGCGACCGGCTCGGCCCCGTGCGCGTGTCGCTCCCGGGCGCACGCGACGAGGGCGCGGTCGAGCTGCTGCTCGGCTCGCTCGATCCGTCCCTCCGGCTCGCCTTCGACCTCGGCCACCCGTCGTGGGACGGGATCGAGCAGCGACTCGGGGGCGCGGGCGCGGCACGGGTGAACGACCTCGATCATCCTGCGCCGTTTCGGTACCTCCGGCTGCGCAACCCGCCCTACGACGACGCCACGCTCGGCGAGCTCGCGACCCGCCTGCGTTCCGTCGCCGAGCCGGTCTACGTGTACTTCCGCCACGAGGACGAGCCGACGGCGCCCGCCTATGCGCAGCGGCTGCTCGAGCTGCTGTCCGCCTAGCGGAGGGTCACGGTGGAGCAGCTCGGCGCCGACCGTTGGGCGTCGGAGCCGATCGCCTCGACGCACCACGTGAACCGGCCGCGCAGCTTCTTCGCCGGATGCCAGAGCACGAAGTAGACCTGATCGGCGTGCAGCCG
>DATKQO010000267.1:0-19693 GCA_035532715.1 Gaiellaceae bacterium
GGCTCGCCCCAGCGCGAGACGATCGTGCTGCTCGAGGGGCTCGCCTCGGACGACGAGGCCGAGCCGGAGCTCCGGCAGGCCGCCGCCAAGGTCGCGCAGACCCTGAAGCGCAAGCCCAAGCCGCAGGCGAAGCGCTAGGACTTCTTGCGCGCGTGGGGGTGCGCGTGGAAGTACAACTCGCGGCGGCGCCGATCGGATACGTGCGTGTACAGCTCGGTCGTCGCGAGATCCGCGTGCCCGAGCATCTCCTGGACAGAGCGGAGGTCGGCGCCTCCCTCGAGCAGGTGGGTCGCGAACGAGTGGCGGAGGAGGTGCGGGTGGACGCGGCCGGGCTCGAGCCCGGCCGCGTCGGCGAGGCGCCGCAGGATGAGGAAGGCGCCGGACCGCGTCAGCGCGCCGCCCTGGGCGTTGAGGAACAGCTCCGGGCGGTGCCGCTTGTCGAGGTACGGCCGCCCGCGGGAGAGATAGCGCCGCAGCGCCTCGACGGCCTCGCGGCCCACCGGCACGACGCGCTCCTTCGAGCCCTTGCCGACGCAGCGGACGAGCCGGCGCTCGAGGTCGACGCCCGCCTTGTCGAGGCCGACCGCCTCGCTGACCCGCAGCCCGGCGCCGTAGAGGAGCTCGACGAGGGCGCGGTCGCGCAGCGAGCGGGGCGTCGTCCCGGGCGCGGCTTCGATCAGCCGCTCGACCTCGCCCGGCGAGAGCGTGCGCGGCAAGGTGCGCCGCCGGCGCGGCAGCTCGAGCTCGGCGGCCGGGTTCTCCCCGCGCACGCCGAGCAGCACCTGGTGGCGGTAGAAGGAGCGCAGTGCCGCGACGCGGCGTGCAATCGTCGTCGCCGCCAGGCCTGCGGCACGCATCGACGCGACATACGCCGCGAGTTGGTCCGTCGTCGCGGCGCCGGGCGGAGCCTGCAGCCAGCGGCAGAAGTCGGCGAGGTCGCGGCGGTACGCATCGACGGTCTTCGGCGCGAGCCGCGCCGTCGCAAGGGCTAGGAAGCCCTCGACGTCGTCCGCGGCGCCGATCATGACCTCGGGTGCGCCGAGTCGTAGACACGCCGTAGTCGCTTCGCATCGACATGCGAGTAGACCTGCGTGGTCGAGAGCGAGCTGTGACCGAGCAGCTCCTGGATCGTGCGGAGATCGGCTCCGCCCTCGAGCAGGTGCGTCGCGAACGCGTGCCGCAGGCGGTGCGGATGAGGCGCAGCCCGCCGCAGGGTGCTCGTGTCGAGCCGGCGGCCGCGGGTCGAGAGGAAGAGCGCGTCGTTCGCGCCGCGCGCGAGCGCGGGCCGTGCCTCGCGGAGGTAGCGGGCGACCCAGTAAGACGCCTCCTCCCCGAGTGGCACGACGCGGTCCTTGCCGCCCTTGCCGTTGCGCACGTGCACGTGCTCCTGCTCGAAGTCGACATCGCCGAGGTCGAGCCCGACCGCCTCGGCGCTGCGCAGCCCGGCGGAGTAGACGAGCTCGACGAGCGCCCGGTTCCGCAGCGGGATCGGTCCGTCCCCCTCGAGCGCCGCGAGCTCTCGCTCGTGGTCGGCGCCCCGCGTCGCCTCGGGCAGCCGGCGGCCGCGGCGTGGCCCGACGCGCGCGTCCGGCACACGGGCGGCGCCGAGCGCGTGCCGCAGAAACGCGCGCACCGCGGCGAGCTTGCGCGCGACCGTCGCGGGCGCGAGACGGCTCGGCCGGCGGCCCGGACGGGCAGCCCCGAGCTCCGCCGCGTACTCGACGAAGCAGCGCACGTCGACGCCGTCGAGCGTCGTTCCACGCGCGTCGAGCCAGCGGCAGAACTCGCCGACGTCGACGCGGTACGCACGGCGCGTGCCCTCCGAGAGCGCAGGCGACGCGAGGAAGCGCTCGGCGGCGGTGTGTGCGTCCATCCCCGGTCCTTCGACGCGGCGGCGCCACAGCCTGCGCCGGGACCGGGCAGTGTTGGGCCGTGAGCCACCGCGCGCGCGTCTGGGCCGCCCTCTGGACGGTCTACATCATCTGGGGCTCGACCTACCTCGGGATCGAGCTTGCCGGCGAGACGATCCCGCCGCTTTTCGCCGTCGGTACGCGGTTCGTCGCGGCGGCGATCCTGATGTTCGCGTTCACCGCGTGGCGCCGCGGGCCGGGCGTGCTCCGGGTCGGGCTCCGCGAGCTCGCGTCGTGCGCGCTCGTCGGCACCCTGCTCCCGTGCGCCAACGGCCTCCTCTTCATCGCGGAGCGGCACGTGCCGACCGGGCTCGCCTCGCTGATCATCGGCTCCGTGCCGCTCTGGGTCGTGTTCCTGCGCACGCTGACGCGGGACCGTCCGCCGCTCGCAACCCTCGCCGGCGTGCTCGTCGGCTTCGGCGGGCTCGCGCTGCTCGTGCGTCCGTCCGGCGGTGCGCCGCTCTGGTCGCTGCTGCTCGTCGTGCTCTCCGCCGTGATGTGGGCGACCGGCTCATTCCTGTCGTCGCGGGTGCGCCTGCCGAGAGACTCGTTCGCCGCGACCTCGTACGAGATGCTCTTCGGCGGGCTCATCCTGCTGCCGATCGGCCTCGCGACCACGCACCCGCACGTCGCGCACTTCTCGGGACGGTCGATCGGCGGCTGGATCTACCTCGTGAGCTTCGGTTCCATCATCGGCTACACCGCGTACGTCTGGCTGCTCGACAACGCGCCGATCGGCACCGTCTCGACGTACGCGTACGTCAACCCCGTCGTGGCGATCGCGCTCGGCGCGATCGTGCTGCACGAGGCGGTCACGTGGACGATCGCCGCCGGCGCGGCCCTCGTGCTTGCCTGCGTCGCGCTCGTCGTGCGCCGCGAGTCGATCCCGCCCGTCGCAGAGGAGATCGGCGCCGGGGCCTGAGCTACGCCGCAGCCGGAGCGCCGCCGAGATAGAGCTCCGCGACGCGCGGGTCGTCGAGCAGGCTCTTGCCGGGGCCGGTCAGCGCGACCTTGCCGTTGTCGAGGACGGCGCCGTGGTGCGCGATCGCGAGACCTGCGCGCGCGTTCTGCTCGACGAGCAGCACGGTGCGACCCTCCGCGTTCAGCTCGGCCACCGTCTCGAACATCAGATGACGCGCCCGCGGGTCGAGGCCCATCGTCGGCTCGTCCATCAGGACAAGGCGCGGTTCGAGCATGAGGGCGCGCGCGATCTCGACGAGCTTCTGCTGGCCGCCCGAAAGCTCGCCGGCGCGCTCGTCGCGGCGCTCGCGCACGAGCTCGAACCGCTCTGCGATCGCGTCGGCCCGGCGGCGCACGAGCAGCCGGTCCCGCAGGACGTGGCCACCCATCAGCAGGTTGTCCCACACCGTCATCAGCGGAAAGAGGCTGCGCTCCTGCGCGACGTGCACGATCCCCCGCGCGAGCAGCTCGGCCGGCGAGCGGCGGGAGATCTCCTCGCCGTCGAGGGTGATCGTTCCCTCGCGCGGCCGGAGGAGACCGCTCAGCGCCTTCAGCACCGTCGACTTGCCGGCGCCGTTCGGGCCGACGAGGCAGGTGATCGTCCCCTGTTCGAGCTCGAGGTCGATCCCGCGCAGGATGTCGCCGCGCCCGTAGCCCGCGACGACCCCTTCGAGCTTGAGCAGCGCGGTCATCCGCCGAGATACGCGTCCAGCACGCGCGGGTCGTTGCGCACCTCGTCGGGCTTGCCCTCTGCGAGCTTGGTGCCGTGGTCGAGCACGACGACCGGGTCGCTCAGCCGCATGACGAGATTCATGTTGTGCTCGACGAGCAGAAACGTCAGCCCGCGCGCGTTGAGGTCGCGGATGCGCTGCTCGATCTGCTCGACGAGCAGCGGATTCACGCCGGCCGTCGGCTCGTCGAGGAGCACGAGACGCGGGTCCGCCATCAGCACGGCCGCGAACTCGAGCAGCTTCTTCTGGCCGTACGAGAGGTTGCCGGCGCGCTCGCCGGCGAGGCGCGCGAGGCCGAACTCCTCGAGGAGCTCGAGTGCGCGCGTGCGCTCGTGCTTGCGCACGGCGCGCTGCAGCGCCGCCCGCCACGGCTGCTGGAGCGCCGCGACCATGTTCTGCACCAGCGTCAGCTCGGGGAAGACGCGCGCCTGCTGGAACGTGCGCGTGAGGCCGTGGCGGGCGAGCGACACGGGGTTGGGTCTCCGCACGCTCGCACCCGCGAAGCGGATCGTGCCGGCATCGGCGCGCATGTAGCCGGTGATGAGGTTGAACGCCGTCGTCTTGCCCGAGCCGTTCGGCCCGACGAGAGCGGTGACGGTACCCTCCGGCACGGCGAACGAGCAGTCGGAGACGGCGGTCACGCCGCCGAAGCGCTTCGTCAGCCCTTCGATCTCGAGCAGCGCGGCGCTCACGCGCGTGCCTCTTCGCGGACGATCGGCTCTCGGTGGGTGCGCCGCCGTTCGCGCTGCTTGTCGATCGCGCTCCGCAAGGACGGCAGGATCCCGCGGGGCAGCAGCAGGAGCACGACCATGAACACCGCGGAGTACCCGACGAGGTAGAGCTGGCTCGCTCCGAGCTTCGTGATCATGTACTGCTGCGCGGGAACGAGCACGAGCGCGCCGATCGTGGGCCCCCACAGCGTTCCACGACCGCCGAGGAACGTCATGAGCACGGCTCCGATCATCACGAGCGGATCGACCGACGACTCGGGGTAGATGAACGTGAGGTAGTACGCCCAGACGCCGCCGACCATCGCGCTGAGCCACACCATGAGCGACCACGCGATCAGCTTCGCGCCGGTGACGCGGATGCCGAGACCGCGCGCCTTCTCCTCGTCCTCGCGGATCGCGAGCAGCATCAGCCCGAGCTTGCTCCTCAGGATGAGCCAGCAGAGCGCGAGCCCGGCCAGGAGGATCGCGAGCATCGCGAGATAGAACGGGGTGTCGTAGCTCGAGATCGGGAAGCTCGGCGTCGGGAGCATCAGGCCTGACGAGCCCTTCGTGAGCGAGCGCAGATTGAAGGCGAGCTGCTGGACGATGAAGAGCAGCGTCAACGTCACGATCGCGAACGTCATGTGTCGGGTTCGTAGCGCGATCCATGCGACCGGGACCGACGCGATTGCGATCCCCGCGCCGACGAGGGGCAGCGCGTAGAACGGGTTGTAACCCGAGCCGATGCCGACGTGCTCGAAGACGATCCCGAGCGTGTACGCACCGAGGCCGAAGAAGGCGGCCTGCCCGAGCGTGATGTAGCCCGTGTAGCCGGAGAAGAGGTTCCAGGCCGTCGCGAGCGCGGCGTACATGAGCGTCAGGACGCCGATGTTGACGATCCATGCGGCGTTGAAGACGAACGGGAACGCGATTGCTGCGGCCGCGAAGGCAGCGCCTCGGGCGAGGCCCGCGGCGGTCGCACGGCTCAAAGGACACGCTCCCGGACGCCGAAGATGCCCTGCGGCCGGACGAGCAGGAAGGCGATCAGGACGACGAAGAACGAGAACGACGACCAGACCGGCGAGATCTCGACGGCGACGAGGGCCTCGATCACACCCATGCCGAGCGCCGCGAAGACCGCTCCGCCGAGACTGCCGAGGCCGCCGAGAACGACGATGGACAGGAGCCTCGAGATGAGGTCGTAGTGACTGCCCGGATTGAACGGATAGATGACGCCGTACACCGCGCCTGCGGCGGCCGCCATCGAGACCCCGAGGCCGAAGCTGAGCGTCTGCACGCGGTTCGCGTCGACGCCGAGCAGCGTTGCAGCGGTCGGGTTCTGCACGGTCGCACGGACGGCGCGGCCGAAGCGGGTGCGGGTCAGCAGGAGGGAGAGGAGGAGGAGCAGCACGGCGGACGAGGCGAACGCGAACAGCCGCACCTCGCTGATCTGATAGCCGAGGATGCTCCACGAGTTGTCGCCGTACGACGGGCTGGTGACACGGAAGTTCGTCTTGAAGATCACGCTCAGCACGCCCTCGATTCCGAGTGCGAGCGCCCACGTCACGAGCAGCGAGAGCTCTGACCCGTCAGGTCCGCGGAGCGAGCGGACGAAGACGAGCTGCACCGCCACGCCGAGCACGAACATCGCCGGCGTGACGATGAGGATGGAGAGGAAAGGGTCGATGTGCAGGTGCGAGAACAGCGCGTAGCTCAGGTACGCCGCGAGGATCACGAGCGCGCCCTGCGCGACGTTGATCACCTTCATGATCCCGAAGACGAGCGTCAGCCCGCTGGCCATGAGGGCGTAGATCCCCCCGACGAGGACGCCGAGGATGATCGCCTGAACGACTTCGTGCACGTCGACCCTTTCTCTCCGCTCCGGTTCCTACTTGCCCCAGGCCGGCTTCGGGAAGAACGGCGCCTTCACGGCGACGCTCTTCGGCAGCACCGGATAGAGCTGGCCGCCGATCCACTCCATGAGCAGATCCTGGCCCTGGGGCTCGCCGATCGCGTTCCAGTGCAGGGTTCCCTCCACCGTCGGCCACGTGCCCTTGTGGAGCGCCGCGATGATCTTCTTGTTGTCGACTGAGTGGATCCGGCTCGCGAGCGAGGATACGACCTGGCCGACCGCATAGGCCTCGGCCGAGCCGGGATCGATCGAGCCCGCGTTGCCGCCGTACGCCTTGATGAAGGCCTTGACGAACGCGGGGTTGCCCGGCGTCTTCGCCTGCGGGAACCAGTCGCTCGCGCTGAAGATCCCGTTGACGTTCTTCGCCCCGACCTTGCTCGGGAACTCACCTGGGCTGTTCGGCCCGTTCGAGAGGAAGAGGAACTTCGGGCTGAACTTCGCCTGCACCATCGCCTTGACGATCGAGTAACCGTCACCCGACTGGGTGCCGCCGATGACGACGTCGGGGTTGGCGGAGGCGATCTTCGAGACGATGGGCGTCATGTCGACGGTCTCCGACGGGTAGATCGTCTTGTAGACGGTCTTCACGCCGGCCTTCTCGAGGATTCCGCGCATGCGGTCGGCGATCGGCGACGAGAACGGGTCGTCGAGTGCCGGGTACGCGGCGGTCTTGGGCCGCTGCGACTTCGGCAGCGAGAGGAGCCACTTCGCGAACACGTCACCGCTCTCGACGATCGGCGCGGGCTGCGTGAAGAAGACGTTGTGCAGCTTCTGGTCGAAGACGGCGGGACCGCCGCCGGCGGGCTCGATGAACGCGTAGCCGTAGCGGTTCGCGACCGCCGCGGACGGTGCCGAGAGCAGGGTCGAGAACGGGCCGAAGACGAGATCGACCTTGTCCTTCGTGATGAAGTTCTGGTAGTTCGTCGCCGCCTGCGTCGGGCTGCTGGCGTCGTCCTGGATGATCAGCTGCACCTTCCGGCCGAGGATCCCGCCCTTCGCGTTGACGGTGTTCGCCCACAGCTTGTAGCCCTGCTGCGCGAACTTGCCGGGGTCGGAGAAGTCGCCCGACAGCGAGAGCGAGATCCCGATCTTGAGCGGTGCGGCCGCAGAGTCCCGTGCCGGGGCGGCGCTGCCGACGGCGGCAGCGACCGCCGCCAGGGCGGCGGCGCCCGAGAGGGCCGCCAAACGAGCGAGGGTCTTTCTGGTCACGACCAGCCTCCTTCGCGTACCGAGATAATGGGGTGAAAAGGCGGAATCCGTCGGACGATCAGACAGCGGCGATTGAATCACTTGACGCGACCCGGCGCAATGGCCAATCGCTCCGCACCGCGCCAAACCGGGAAGATAGGCGGGTTTTGCGTCAGCCCTTGCCAACGGGCCGTTGCCCGGCGTACAGTGCCAACGTCTGCTTGTCGGACAAAACCCGGCGAGGTAAAGGTCACCGAGACGCAAGCGAGCTATCACCCGGTCGCACGCCGGAAGGTGTACGAGCAGGTCGCCGAGCAGCTGCTCGGCCAGATCGGCGCGCGGCGGCTGAAGCCCGGTGACGTGCTGCCGCCGGAGCGCGAGCTGACCGAGAGCTTCGGCGTCGGCCGCTCCTCGATCCGCGAGGCGCTCCGGATGCTCGAGTCGCAGGGCGTGATCAGCGCGGTCAACGGCGGCTCGTTCGTCGTCGCCGACGCCGCCAACCCGCTGAACAGCTCGCTCCGGCTGATGTTCACCCTCGACGAGCAAACGGGCATGCACGACCTGTTCGAGCTCCGCCGGATCCTCGAGGTCGAGGCCGCGGCGCTCGCCGCCGTACGCCACGGCGCGGGCCATCTCAAGGAGATGGACGCTGCGATCGAGGAGATGGAGGCCTCGCTCGCCGACAGCGGCGGAGACCGGTTCATCGAGGCCGACCTGCGGTTCCACCTCGCCGTCGCCGAGGCCACCGGCAACCGGCTCGTCCTCCACAGCATGCAGGCGGTGCGCGACGTGATCCGGCGCGCGCTCCTGACCGTCTACTCGATTCCGCAGAGCCCCGAGAGCGCAGTCGTCGAGCACCGGGCAGTGAGAGCGGCGATCGCCTCCGGCGAGCCGTCCCGTGCGCGGCACGAGATGTCCAACCACCTCGTCCGCGTCGAGTCGGACGTCCAGAAGGGAGTGTCGCATGGCTGACCTGGGCTTCGTCGGCCTCGGCGTGATGGGCACCGCGATCACGCGGCGGCTCCTCGACGCGGGCCACACCGTCACGGTCTGGAACCGGACGCGGGCGAAGGCCGAGCCGCTGCTCGAGGCAGGAGCTCTATGGGCGGACAGCCCGCGCGCCGTCACCGAGCGGAGCGAGGTCGTCTTCACGATGGTGACGAACACCGCGGCGGTGCTTGCGGTCGTGGAAGGGCCGGACGGCATTCTCTCCGCTCTCGGCGCGGGCAAGATCTACGTCGACATGAGCACGGCGAGCCCGGCGAACACCCGCGCGCTCGCCGAGCAGGTGGTCGCCGTCGGCGCGCAGATGCTCGACGCCCCGGTCTCGGGCACGTCGATCACGATCGAGCAGGGGAAGGCCTCCGTCATGGTCGGCGGCGACGAGGACGCGTTCGAGCGAGTGCGGCCGATCCTCGAGGCGATCGGGCCGAAGGTCTTCCACCTCGGGCCGAACGGATCCGCGGTGACGATGAAGATCGCGATCAATCTCTCGCTCGCGGTGCAGATGCTCGCGTTCAGCGAGGGCGTCCTGCTCGCCGAGAAGACGGGCATCGCGCGCGAGCGCGCCGTCGAGGTGATGCTCGCCTCCGTGATCGCCTCGCCGATGGTCGCCTACCGGGGGCCGCTCGTGCTCGGCCATCCCGACGAGGTGTGGTTCGACTGCCACATGATGCAGAAGGACATGAATCTCGCACTCGAGCTCGGCCGCGAGCTCGAAGTGCCGCTGCCGACCACCGCGGTCACGAACGAATTCCTCACCGCCGCGAACGGCATGGGCATCGGCGAGAAGGACTTCGCCGTGCTGTTCGACGTCCTCGCGGCCATGTCCGGCGTCCAGACGGAGGTTCTTGCATGAGCGCCACCGCGTCACCCAGCAAGATCGGCGCGGAGGTCGCGCTCGAGATGTACCGGCAGATGACCCGCATCCGTCTGTTCGAGGAGCAGGCGAACGAGCTGTACCGGGGCGCGAAGATGCCGGGCCTCACCCACCTCTACATCGGCGAGGAGGCCGTCGCCGTGGGCGTCTGCTCCGCCCTGCGCCGCGACGACTGGATCACCTCGACGCACCGCGGCCACGGCCACTGCCTCGCGAAGGGCGCCGAGATCGACCGCATGTTCGCCGAGCTGCTCGGCAAGGAGGCCGGCTACTGCCGCGGCAAGGGCGGCTCGATGCACATCGCCGACCACGAGAACGGCAACCTCGGCGCGAACGCGATCGTCGGCGGCTCGGCCGGCATCGCCACCGGCGCCGCGTTCTCGGCGAAGCGGCGCGGTACCGATCAGGTCGCGGTCTGCTTCTTCGGCGAGGGAGCGCTCGGCCAGGGCCTCGTCTACGAGGTGATGAACATGGCGTCGCTCTGGACGCTGCCCGTGATCTACGTCTGCGAGAACAACATGTACAACGAGTACACGCACTACCTCGAGGCGACGGCGGGAGACATCCTCAGCCGCCCCCGCGCGTTCGGGATCAAGGCCGACGAGGTGGACGGGCAGGACGTGCGCGCCGTCTTCGCACGGACGATCGAGTTCGTCGAGCGTGCGCGCGCAGGGGGAGGCCCCGCGTTCCTCCTCTGCAACACGTACCGCTATCACGGCCACCACGTCGGCGACGTCGACCGCGCGTACTACCGCACGAAGGACGAGGAAGCGCTCTGGCGCAGCGACGAGCGCGATCCGCTGCGCGTGCTCGGCACCTGGCTCCTCGCGCAGGGCTTCGTCGACGACGACGCCTTGAAGGCGATCGAGGACGACGCGCGCGCCGAGGTCGAGTCCGGCGTGCAGTTCGCGCTCGAGGCCCCCTATCCAGACCCGAGTCAGGTGACCGAAGATGTCTTCGCCTAGCGCCGTCGACGCCGCCACGGGAACGCGCACGCTGACGTTCGGCCAGGCCGTCAACGAGGCGCTCGCCGAGGAGATGCGGCGCGACGAGACCGTGTTCCTCATCGGCGAGGACATCGCGGAAGCAGGCCACCCGTTCAAAGTGCTCGCCGGTCTCGTCGAGGAGTTCGGCCCCGAGCGGGTCCTCGACTCGCCGATCTCGGAGCAGGGCATCACCGGTCTCGGCGTCGGCGCCGCGATGACCGGGCTGCGCCCGGTCGTGGACATCATGTTCGGAGACTTCCTGACGCTCGTGCTGGACCAGCTCGCGAATCAGGCGGCGAAGGCGCACTACATGTCGGGCGGCAAGCTCCGCGTCCCGCTGACGCTGCGCACGACGCTCGGCGCGACGCGGCGCTCCGCGGCACAGCACAGCCAGTCGCTGCAGGCGTGGGTCGCGCACGTTCCGGGGCTGAAAGTGGTGCTCGCCTCGACCCCCGCCGATGCGAAGGGCCTGCTGAAGACCGCGATCCGCGACGACAACCCGGTCGTCTTCATCGAGGACAAGATGGACTACGTCGTCAAGGGCGAGGTGCCGGACGGCGAGTATCTGATCCCCTTCGGAGTGGCGGACGTGAAGCGCGTGGGCGAGGACGTGACGATCGTCGCGACGAGCTCGATGGTGCGCGTCGCGCTCGCCGCGGCGGAGCTCCTCGAGCGGGACGGGATCTCGGCCGAAGTGATCGATCCGCGCACGATCTCGCCGCTCGACGAGGACACGATCGTGCGCTCGGCCGAGAAGACCGGCCGTGCGATCGTCGTCGACGAGGGTCACCAGCGCTACGGCGTGACGGCGGAGATCGCGTCCGTGATCGCCGACCGCGCCTTCTACGCGCTTGACGCGCCGGTCAAGCGGATGGGCGCGATGGACGTGCCCGTGCCGTTCTCGCCGACACTCGAGGACGTCACGGTGCCGACGCCCGATACGGTCGCCCAGACGGCGCGGCAACTTTGTGGAAAGGACTGACGATGGGGATTCGGACATACGGGACGATGGCGGTCGACTGGGAGCAGCGCACCGATTTCGACCGGTTGCGCCGCGAGCGGCTGGCCCGCGCGACGGAGCACCTCGAGCGCTCCGAGCTCGGTGCGCTGCTGTGCTTCGACATGGCCAATATCCGTTACATCACGGCGACGCACATCGGCACGTGGGCGATGGACAAGCTCATCCGCTTCTGCCTGCTGACCCGGGACGGCGAGCCGATCATGTGGGACTTCGGCTCGGCCGCGAGGCATCACAAGATCTACAACCCGTGGCTCGGCGAGGAACGCTCGCGCGCCGGCATCTCGACCCTGCGCGGCTCGGTCAAGGGTCGCGCCGAGTCCGTGGCCGCGAAGATCCGGGTCGAGCTCGAGCTGCGCGGCCTGCTCGACGACCCGCTCGGCGTCGACGTGATCGAGCTGCCGGTGCTCTTCGCGCTCCAGCAGGCGGGGATCACCGTGGCCGACGGCCAGGCGCTGATGCAGGACGTGCGCAAGATCAAGACCGAGGACGAGATCACGCTGCTGAACACCGCCTGCGCGATGGTCGACTCCGCGTACGACCACCTCTATCGCGCGATGAAGCCCGGGATCCGTGAGAACGAATGCGTGGCGCTCGTCAACAAGGTGCTCTTCGAGATGGGATCGGAGCACGTCGAGGGCGTCAACGCGATCTCCGGCGAGCGTTGCTCGCCGCACCCGCACGTGTTCACCGACCGGATGCTTCGCCCGGGCGAGCCCGCCTATTTCGACATCCTCCACGCGTACAACGGCTACCGCACGTGCTACTACCGCACGTTCGCGGTCGGCTCCGCGTCGCGTGCGCTCGTCGACGCGTATGCGCGCGCCCGCGACGTTCTCGACAACGCGATCTCCATGATCCGCCCGGGCGTCACGACGGCTGAGGTCGTCGAGACGTTCCCGCGCGCCGAGGAGTTCGGGTTCCCCGACGAGGAGGCGGCGTTCGCGCTCCAGTACGGGCACGGCATCGGGCTCTCGATCTGGGAGAAGCCGGTCTTCTCGCGTCTCGTCTCGTTCGACTATCCCGAGACGATCGAGGAGGGGATGGTGTTTGCGCTCGAGACGTTCTGGCCGTCGTCCGACGGGTGGTCCGCGGCGCGCATCGAGGAGCAGCTCGTCGTGACGCGCAACGGCTGCGAGGTGATCACGCGCTTCCCCGCGGAGGAGCTCCTCGTCACCGCCGGTGGGCAGTACACCGTCTCCGGACGCGTGCCCGGGCAGCGCGAGACGACGTCGAATCTCAACAATCCGCGGCTCGTCGACGCCGTTGTCGACTCGGCCGCGTTCGAGGGATCGAATGCCGTCTGACGTGATCATGCCCGCGCTCGGGATGGCGCAGGAGACCGGGAAGGTGCTGCGCTGGTTCAAGCAGGACGGCGAGCCCGTCACGAAGGGCGAGCCGCTGCTCGAGGTCGAGACCGACAAGGTGACCGTCGAGATCGAGTCGCCTGCGGGCGGAACGCTCGCCGCCGTCACGGTTCCGGAGGGCACGGAGGTGCCGGTCGGAACGGTGATCGCGGTCGTGCTCGCCGAGGGCGAGGTCGTCGCCGCCGTGGCCGATCCCGCGCCGGCGCTCGTGCGCGAGGTCGAGGCCGTCGCGGCCGCTCCCGCACCGGCTGCTGCAGCCGCGCCGGCCCGCGCGCCGCGCCGCAGGCTCGCCTCGCCGAAGGCGCGACGCCTTGCGGAGGCACGCGGCGTCGATCTCGACGCGCTCGCCGGCAGCGGCCCGAACGGCGCCGTGACCGCGAAGGACGTCGAGTCGATGGCGCATGCGCTCCCTGCGCCGGCGGCGGGCGGCGACTCGTTCGAGGTCGGAACGGTCTGGCGCGTGATGGCCGATCGCACCACCCGCTCGTGGCAGGAGGTCCCCCATTTCGTCCTCTGGCGCGACGTCGATGCGTCACGGCTCGAGAGCTGGAAGACGGCGGCGCGCCGGAAACCGGGCTGCGAGCGCGTGAGCGTCACCGACCTGCTCGTCAAGCTCTGCGCAGAGGCTCTCCGCCTGCATCCGCGCGTCAACGCCGGGTGGCGCGAGGGCGCGATCGTTCCGGGCGCGGGCGTCAACGTCGCCGTCGCGGTGGCGACGGACGACGGCCTCGTCGCGCCGGTCGTCCATCGCGCCGACACGCTCGACCTCGCCGCGACTTCTGCCCGCCGCGTCGAGATCGCCGAGGCGGCGCGCGCCGGGCGGCTGCGTGCCGAGGACGTCCAGGGCGGCACGTTCACGATCTCGAATCTCGGCATGTACGGCGTCGACGGCTTCCAGGCGATCGTCAACGCGCCCCAGGCCGCCATCCTCGCGGTCGGCCGCACGCTCGACCGGCCGGTGGCGGTCGGCGGAGAGGTGGTCGTGCGTCCCATGCTGACCCTGTCCGTCTCGTTCGACCACCGCGTCGTCGACGGCGCGCGCGGTGCGGAGTTCCTCGACACGCTCGCCGGCCTGATCGAAGAGCCCGCCGGGCTGGTGGCGTAGACCATGGCGACCACGAAGATGCTGCTCGGCGAGCTCGGCATCCTGCTGGGCGGCGGCGACGTTCGCACCGGCGAGACCTACGAGGTGCGGAACCCGTACGACGACTCGCCCGTCGCGCTCGTGCACCGCGCGGGGCCCGAGGAGGTCGAGCAGGCGATCGCCGGCGCCGTCGCGGCGTTCGAGACGACCAGGCACCTGCCGTCGTGGCAGCGCGAGGACATCCTGAAGAAGATCGCGCAGGGAATCGGCGCGCGCCGCGAGGAGCTCTCGCTGACGATTGCGCTCGAGGCGGGAAAGCCGATCAAGACCGCGCGCATCGAGGTCGATCGCGCCGCGTTCACGTTCACGGTCGCCGCCGAGGAGTCGAAGCGCATCTACGGCGAGATCGTGCCGCTCGACTGGCTGCCGGGCAACGAGAATCGCGTCGCGCACGTCCGCCGGGTGCCGCTCGGCCCGATCGCGGGGATCACGCCGTTCAACTTCCCGCTCAACCTCGTCGCGCACAAGGTCGCGCCTGCGCTCGCAGCAGGGAACCCGATCCTCATCCGGCCCGCGTCGCAGACGCCGGTCAGCTCGCTCATCCTCGGCCGGATCCTGCTCGAAGCGGGCTGGCCTGCCGATGCGATCGCCGTGCTCCCGTCGTCGACCGACACCGCGCGCCCGCTGGTCGAGGACGACCGGATCAAGCTGCTCACGTTCACCGGGAGCCCTGCGGTCGGCTGGGGCCTGCGCGCCCGCGCCGGTCGCAAGCGGGTGACGCTCGAGCTCGGCGGCAACGCCGCGGTGATCGTCAACGCCGACGCCGACGTGGCGTACGCGGCAGAGCGGATCGCGTGGGGCGGCTTCACGTACGCCGGCCAGACGTGCATCTCCGTGCAGCGCGTGTTCGTCCACGAGGACGTGTACGACGCGTTCGTCGCCGACCTCGTGCGGCGTGTCGAGGCGCTGAAGGTCGGGGACCCGCTCGACGAGGACACCGACGTCGGCCCGGTGATCGACACTGCGAACGCCGAGCGCGTCGAGGAGTGGCTCGACGAGGCAAGGGCAGCCGGCGCGACCGTCCTCACCGGTGGGGAGCGCGAGGGCAGCGTGTGGCGGCCGACCGTGCTCGCCAACCTTCGTGAGGATCTGCGCGTCTCATGTGAGGAGGTGTTCGCACCGGTGATAGGGGTCACGCGGTTCTCGGACGTCGAGCAGGCGATCGACGCCGCAGCGCGCAGCGAGTTCGGCCTGCAGGGCGGACTGTTCACGCACGACATGCGTGTCGTCGACGCTGCCTTCGACCGCATCGACGTCGGCGGGTTGATGGTCAACGACGTCTCGACGTTCCGCATCGACCACATGCCGTACGGCGGCGTC
The DNA here is from genome assembly GCA_035532715.1 of Gaiellaceae bacterium. GTDB lineage: Bacteria > Actinomycetota > Thermoleophilia > Gaiellales > Gaiellaceae > Palsa-739. The sequence goes on from DATKQO010000267.1 coordinate 15,126, forward strand.
AAGTCGTCGGGCTCCGGCCGCGAGGGGCTGCGCTACGCGATCGAGGAGATGACCGAGCTGAAGCTGCTCACCTTCAACAACCGGAGCGGTGTGTGACCGTCGCCCGGCTTCGCGGGCCGCTTGTCTCCGTCGCCGGCCTCGCGGCGGGAGCCGGAATCTGGGAGTTCGTCGGACGGCACACGCAGGCCGTGTCGTTCGCGCCCTTCTCGGCGACCGTCTCGGCGCTCTGGAGCATGCTCGTGAGCGGCGAGCTGCCGCGGGCGCTGGAGTCCTCGCTGAAGCTGTTCGGCGCAGGGCTCGGTCTCGCGATCGTGCTCGGCTTCCTGCTCGGCCTCGTGATGGCGCGGATCGACGCGATCCGGATCGGCCTCGAGCCGTACGTGGCGATGCTCTACGCGACGCCGATGGTGGCGCTGATCCCGTTCATCCTCGCCGTCTTCGGCTTCCAGTTCCGCTCGAAGCTGATCGTCGTCGTCCTCTTCGGGATCTGGCCGATCGTGATCAACACCCTCGAAGGCGCCCGCAGCGTCAACCCCGAGCTGCTCGAGGTGGCGAAGTCGTACCGCTCGAGCGAGCTCCAGCTCTGGGGTCACGTCGTGATCCCGTACACGCTTCCGTACACGATGACCGGTATCCGGCAGGCGATCGCGCGCTCGCTGATCGGGATGATCGCGAGCGAGTTCCTGCTCCAGGCGGATGGGCTCGGCAACTTGATCCTCATCTACACACAGCGTTTCGACACGGCGCACGTGCTCGCGGCGGTGCTGGCGATCACGCTGCTCGCGACCGCGCTGATGGGGGTCGGCCGTGCGGCCGAGAACCGCGTCGCGCGCTGGAAGGTCGGCGTATGAGCGCGACCGCGCAGTCCGTGCCGCTTCCGCGCCCGTTCGCGCTCGGCCCGCGGGCCGGACGGTTCGCGCTCCGCATCGGCACGGGTGCGGCGCTCCTCGCGCTCTGGGAGGGATTCGTGACGTTGTTCGCGCCGTCGTACGTCGCTCGTCCGAGCGGCGTCGCGCGCGTGCTTCCGGACGTGCTTTCCAGCAGCCTGTTCTGGAGCGACGCGAGAGTGACGGTGGTCGCCGTCTTCGAAGGGCTCGCGATCGGCGTCGTCCTCGGGGTCGTGGTCGGTCTGACGATGGGTCGGCTCCGGGACGTCGACAGCGCGCTCCGCTTCTACGTGAGCGCGTTCTTCGCCATGCCGCTGATCGCGCTCGTACCGGTGATGACGCTCTGGTTCGGCTACACCGGCACCGTCCGCCTCGCGATCGTCTCGTTCGGCGCGTTCCTGCCGGTCTGCCTGAACGTCTACGACGGGACGCGCAAGCTGCCGGCGCACTACGTCGAGGTCGCGCAGTCGTACCACGCGCGCTGGTGGAACGTCTGGTTCGGAATCGCGCTGCCCGCGTCCTTGCCGTATCTGCTCGCCGGCTTCCGGCTTGCCGCCGGTCGCGCGCTCGTCGCGGCGGTGATCGCCGAGTACATCGTCGCGCTGCCGGGGCTCGGGTACTTCATCATCTTCGACTCGCGGACGTTCCACATGAACGAGGCGATGGTCGCGGTGCTCGCGCTCGCATTGCTCGGCGTCGCCATCAACTCCCTCGCCGACCTCCTGACGCGGCGGTTCCTTCCCTGGTACCGGCGCGCATGACCGGCGCGGGCGGACGGATCGAGATCGACGGGCTCGCGAAGCAGTTCGGCGAGCTGCGCGTGTTCGAGAACGTCGACCTGACGATCGGAGAGCGGGAGATCGTCTCGATCGTGGGCCCGAGCGGCTGCGGCAAGACGACGATGCTGCGTTGCATCGACGGCCTCGTGAAGCCCGACGGCGGCGAGGTGCGGATCAACGGGCAGCGCGTCACCGAGCCTCCGCGCGGCGTGGCGGTCGTCTTCCAGCATTTCGGTCTCTTCCCCTGGAAGACGGTCTACGAGAACGTCGCGTACGGCCTGCGCCTCGCCGGCGTCCCGAAGAAGCAGATCGAGGAGTCCGTGCCGCGCCACATCGAGCTCGTCGGCCTCGCAGGCTTCGAGAAGGCGTATCCGTACCAGCTCTCCGGGGGGATGCAGCAGCGCACCGGGCTCGCACGCGCGCTCGCGACCGAGCCGGATGTGTTGCTGATGGACGAGCCCTTCGCGTCGATCGACGCGCAGACGCGCGAGATTCTCCAGTTCGAACTGCTCCGTATCTGGGAGAGCCGTCCGACTTCGATGGTGTTCGTCACGCACTCGATCGAGGAGGCCGTGCTGATGGGAGACCGCGTGGTCGTCCTGCGTGGCCGGCCCTCGACGGTGCACGAGGTGATCGAGACCGGGTTGCCGCGCCCGCGCACGCGCGACGTTCTCAGCAGCCCGCGGTTCAACGAGGTGCGCGAGCACGTGTGGTCGACGCTCATGCAGGAGGCCGAACGGGCCGAGCGCGAGCTGCAGGAGACGAGGTAGATGCAACGACATCGTCACAGCGAAGGAGGGTCACGCATGTACAGGGGACTGAGGGGGAGGACGGCGCGGATCGTCGTGCTGCTCGCGGCCGGAGCGACGCTGCTCCTCTCCGCAACGACGGCGGGGTCCGCCGCGACCGGACGGCAGGCTGCCCAGAGGGACGCCGCGCTCACGATCGGGTATCCGGGCATTCCGCCGATCTTCATGGCGGTGCGTCTCTACACGGCGCAGTCGATGGGCTACTACAAGCACTACGGCGTGAACGTCACCCTGAAGGGCTTCGCGACCGGCACCGATGCGGTGCGCGCAGTGCTGGCGGGGCAGATCGACGCGGCGTGGTCACCGACGCCGTTCGCCTTGACGCTGATCGCGAAGGGCAACCCGCTCGTGGCCATCGAAGGCATGGACAAGGTCGACTGGCTGATCGGCTCGAACAGCTCGAGCATCAAGACGTGCAGTGACCTGAAGGGGCAGAACATCGGCGTCGACTCGATCGGCGGCGCGCGCTATCAGGCACTGCAGGCGATGCTGACGAAATGCAAGCTGACGATCCAGGACGTGCATCCGGTCGTGCTCCCGGGCAACGCCGCGATCCAGGCGCTGCTCGCGGGCCAGATCAAGGCGTCGGTCCTGCATCTCGACGACATGGCCCTGGCGCAGTCCCAGGGTGCGACGATCAACAAGGTCGTGACGATCGCACAGACCGATCCCTATCAGCACTACGACCTGCTCGTCACCACCCGCGCCAACCTCGCCGCGAAGCGGACGGCCTTCATGCACATGCTGGAGGCGGACATCGCGACGACGCGCTACATGTACAACCCGAAGGCGCTCGACAAGGTCGCCCAGATCGCGACGGTCACGGGTGAGGATCCGGCCGTCACGAAGACGGCGCTCCAGCAGTTCCTGGCGCTGAAGTGGTGGCCACTCGACCGCAGCGGGCTCGGGATCGCCGGCATCACGCGGACGATCTACGAGAACGTGAAGCTCGGGAACATCCCCGTGGGGTCGGTGCCGAAGTGGAAGGACGTCGTCGACTCGAGCGTCTGGAAGCAGGCGTTCGCGGCGGTCAACAAGAAGAAGTAGGACAAGTCGTGCGGTGGGCGCCCCGCTTCGGCGAGGCGCCCACCGCTGTCTCGAAGCGAGGGGAGCGGCCGGTGGTCGTGGACGTGCACGCGCACGTGATCGTGCCGGGTCTCGGTGCGGAAGTCGTGTGGGACGAGCGGGGGCAGGTCGTCCGGCACGGGGGGCGGGAGATTCGCTCTGCGCTGCGCGAGTTCCAGGACGTGGGGCGCATCCTCGAGGAGCAGGACCGCGCCGGCGTCGACGTCGTCGTGCTCGCGCCCTGGGTCAATCTCTGCGGCGTCGAGGTCGAGCGGCAGAACGAGGCGCTGGCCGCGCTGACCGGCGAGCGGGTCGTCGCGCTCGGGACCGTCGACCTCGACCGGCCGGAGTTGCTCGCCGAGCTGACCCGCGACGGCCGGCTCTCAGGCGTCGAGATTCCCGCTGCGCCCGGCGGCGACTACCTCGGGCACGAGCGCTTCCGCGACTTCTGGGCCGCCGCCGCGGAGACGGGTGTGCTCGTCTTCATCCATCCGAGCTCGCGCGGCTTCGGGCTGCCGGTGCTCGAAGAGCACTACATGTGGAACACCGTCGGAAACCCCGTCGAGACGGCGGTCACGGCCGCGCACATGGTCGGCGCCGGCGTCATGGACGATTTTCCGGCGTTGCGCGTGTTGCTTGCGCACGGAGGCGGCGTGCTGCCGGCGCTCCGCGGCCGGCTCGCACACGAGCAGACGGTACACGCGCCCGGGCGCGACGTGCTCGCGGCGATCGCGCGCTTCTACGTCGACACGGTCGTGCACGACGCCGCGGTGCTCCGCGGGCTCGTCGAGTTCTTCGGCGCCGAGCGTGTGCTGCTCGGCTCCGACTATCCCTTCGACATGGGCACCGAGCAGCCGGCCGACATCGTCCGCGCGCTCGGGCTCGCGCCGGACGACGAGGGCGCGATCCTCGGCGGAAACGCGCTCCGGCTCCTGCGTCAGGAGAGCCCGGCGTGAGGAGCCAGGCCGAGGGTCTGCTCGAAGTGCTGCTGGCCGAGCGCGAAGCCGATCGAGCAGCCGAGCTCGACG
>DATKQO010000268.1:0-5578 GCA_035532715.1 Gaiellaceae bacterium
CGACGGCCGGCACGGACTGGAGCTCGCGTCGGAGGGCTCGTGGGACCTGGTCGTGCTCGACCTGCTCCTGCCGGGGCTCAGCGGGCTCCAAGTGCTGCAGGAGCTGCAGCGGTCGCGACCGCGGCTGCCGGTGCTCATCCTGTCTGCGCGCACGGACATGCGGACGAAGCTGAAGGGATTCGAGCTCGGCGCCGCCGACTACGTGCCGAAGCCGTTCTCGCTCGACGAGCTGCTCGCCCGCGTGCGCGTGCAGCTGCGCCCGGCGTGGCCGCTCGAGGACGAGCATCTGCTCGCCGCGGGCTGCCTCGTGCTCGACCTCGCGCGCAGGCAGGCGCGAATCGGCGAGTTCGTGACCGACCTCTCCGACCGTGAATTTCGGCTGCTTCACCATCTACTCCTGCACGCGGGCCAGGTGATCAGCCGCGAGCGGCTGCTCGCAGAGGTCTGGGGCTACAGCTTCGATCCCGGTTCCAACGTCGTCGACGTGTGCGTACGGCGGCTGCGGCGGAAGCTCGGTCCGGACGCTCCCATCGAGACGATCAGGCATGCGGGCTACCGGCTTGCTTCGGCGTAACCAGATCGAGGCGCTCTGGGGCGCCTTCGCCCTCGCGAACTGGGCGGCGATGATCGCCTGGCCGAGCTGGGAGACGATTCCGTTCCACTTCGTGTGGATCTCGCTGACGATCGTCTACGGCTTCCGTGTGTGGTCGCCGCTCGTGACCGGGGCCGTGCTCTCGGCCGTAATCGTCGGCACGGGAGCGAGCATTGGCGCGGACGCGTTCAACGGTATCCAGCTCTGGGGCGAGCTCTTCGAAGTGCCGTTGATGTCGGTCATGTTCCTCGCAATGGTCTGGCATGCGCGCCGGCGCCAGGTGGCGCTGCAGACGCTCGAGGGTGTCGCCCACACGCGGGCGTCGCTGCTCGAGCGGCAGAAGCGCTTCCTCCACGACGCCTCGCACGAGCTGCGCACGCCCGTCACGATCGCGCGCGGGCATCTGGAGCTCTTCCGGCAGGCCGAGCCGGATACGCCCGAGGTGTCGGTTGCCCTCGACGAGCTCGAGCGGATCGAGAGGATCGTCGCCCGGCTGCTGCTGCTCGCGAAGGTCGACCAACCGGACTTCGTCATGTTCTCGAACGTCGAGATCGAAGGGTTCCTCGAGGACGTGTTCATGCGCTGGTCCGAGGTCGCTCATGACCGCGTATGGCGCCTCGAGCTCGATGTCGCCGGCATCGTGTGGGCGGACGAGGAGGCGCTGCGAAGCGCGCTCGACGCGCTGCTCGAGAACGCGGTCAAGTACACCGAGCCGCACGCCGCGATCGCGCTCCGCGCGCATGCGGCCGGCGGCGAGATCGCGATCGAGGTCGCCGACGAGGGATTCGGCGTGCCGCCGGAGGCGCTCGGCCGTATCTTCGACCGGTTCGCGCGCGCCGACGACGCACGCACGCGCGCACAGGGGGGCGCGGGGCTCGGCCTCGCGATCGTCGCCGCGATCGCTGCGGCGCACGGCGGCCGGTGCACCGTGCGGTCCCGGCCGAAGGGCACGACGTTCGTCCTGCACCTGCCGGTCGTCCAGCGTCCCGAGCCCGAGCCCGCCGGCGGCGGCGTCGAGCTGGTCGACGCCGCCGCCGGTCTCGCGTTCTGAGAGGGGTTCAGGCCGCGAGGGCGAGCTTCGCTTCCTCGTCCTCGACGGTGAGGGCGGCGAGCTCGCGCGGTCGCGACGGGCGTGGGACGGGGCGGGCGAGGCGGACGGCGAGCGCCAGGGCGCCGATGAGGCCGATGCCCAGGAGAGCGCTCAGGGTGATCGCGGCTGTCGTTGTCATGCCCGGATCATCCCCGCGGCCGGTGAACGGACCGTGAAGAGCGCGTGAGAATCCCCTAAGAACCGGGCACGCCGGGAGAGTCAGCCGTCGATGGCCGCGCGTAGCGACGCGACGTAGCCGCGCAGGGCCGCCGGCCCTTCCTCGGCCACTTGGAGCGCGCGCGAGCCGACGACGATCCCGTCGGCGAGCGAGGTCACGGAGCGGGCGTGCTCGGGCGTCGAGATCCCGAAGCCGGCGTAAAGGGGCACCGAGACGAGCCTGCGCGCGCGCTCGACGAGCTGCGGTAGGGCGGACGAGACCTCGGCGCGCGCGCCGGTCGTCCCGGCCACGGTGACGAGGTAGAGCCAGCCGCCGGTGTGCGCGCCCGCGAGCGCGATTCGCTCGTCGGTCGACGTCGGCGCGACGAGCTGCACGCGTCGCAGCTCGGGACGCTCGTCGACGGGCAGGTCGGCGACGATCATGCTCGCGCCGCCCGCGCTCTCGACGTCCTGCGCGAACCGCGCCCAGCCGTACGCCTCGAGCAGGGACGAGTACGTCATCGGGACGAGCGGGGTGTCCGGCACGAGCGCGTGCGTGCGCTCGAGCACGCCGAGGCACTCGCGCGTGCGCATGCCGCGTGCGAGCGCCCGCTCCGCCGCGCGGCGGATGACGGGGCCGTCGGCGAGCGGGTCGGAGAACGGGAAGCCGAGCTCGACGATGTCGGCGCCGCCCTCGACCGCCGCGCGGGCGAGCTCCGGCGTCTCCGGCTCCGCCATCAGGTAGATCACGAGCTTCTTCATGCGAGCTTCTCCAGGCCGCTGAGGGCCTCGGCGAGATCCTTGTCGCCGCGGCCGGAGAGGCAGACGAGGATCAGCTCGGCGTCGAGCTCGCGTGCGCGGGCGAGCGCGTGCGCGGGCTCGAGGGCGGGGATGATGCCTTCGGTGCGCGCGAGATCACGGAACGCGAGCAGCGCTTCCTCGTCGGTCGCGCCGACATACATCGCGCGGCCCTCGTCCCGCAGGAACGCGTGCTCGGGGCCGACGCCCGGGTAGTCGAGACCGGCCGAGATCGAGTGGGCGTCGGCGATCTGACCGTCCTCGTCGGCGAGGACCGAGGATCGCGCGCCGTGCAGCACGCCCGTGCGACCCGTGCCGAGCGACGCGGCGCCCGCCGCTTCGACGCCGACGAGTCGCACGTCGGCGTCGTCGAGGAAGCGGTGGAAGATGCCGATCGCGTTCGAGCCGCCGCCGACTGCCGCGACGACCGCTTCCGGGAGGCGCCCCGCCGCAGCGAGGTGCTGCTCGCGCGCTTCGCGTCCGATCACCGACTGGAGCTCGGCGACGAGCTCGGGGTACGGCGCGGGGCCGACGCACGACCCGATGAGGTAGTGCGTCGTCTCGACGTTCGTGATCCAGTCGCGGATCGCTTCGCTCGTCGCTTCCTTCAGCGTCTTCGTGCCGAAGTCGACGGGGCGGACCTCGGCGCCGAGCAGGCCCATGCGCTCGACGTTCGGCTTCTGGCGGCGGATGTCTTCCTCGCCCATGTAGACGACGCACTCGAGCCCGAACTTCGCGCAGACGGTGGCGGTTGCGACGCCGTGCTGCCCGGCGCCCGTCTCGGCGACGATGCGCCGCTTGCCGAGCCGCTGCGCGAGCACGATCTGGCCGAGCGCGTTGTTGAGCTTGTGCGCGCCCGTGTGCAGCAGGTCCTCGCGCTTGAGATAGATCCGCTTGCCGGGCGCGAAGCGCTCGCTCAGCGTGAGCGGCGTCGGCCGGCCGGCGTACGTCGTCAACAAGCCGTTCAGCTCGGCGTGGAAGGCGTCGTCCGCGAGTGCCTCGCGCCAGCCCTGCTCGAGCTCGTCGAGCGCCGGGATCAGCGTCTCGGGAACGTAGCGGCCGCCGTACGCGCCGTATGCGCTCGTGCTCATTGCCTCGCCTCCTCGATGTATGCGCGCACGCGCGCGTGATCCTTGATGCCAGGCTCGGTCTCGAGCGACGACGACGCGTCGACCGCCCAGGGTCGGACCGCCGCGATCGCGTGGCGCACGTTGCCGGGGCCGAGCCCGCCTGCGAGCACGACCCGGCCTTCGGTGCCGGCGGCCGTCGACCAGTGTGCGGGATCGCTGCCCTGCCAGGGCAGGTCGAGCACGCGTGCCACCTGCTCGCCGTCGCGCAGGAGCGCCGCCTCGCGCGAGCGCACTCCGTCGACGCGGCGGTGCAGTTGCACGAGGTCTGCTCCCGCGTCGTGCGAGTCCTCGACGAAGACGGCGACCGACAGCGCGGTCTGCGGCACGTCGAGCACCGCGGGGGCGCGGCGCGGGGTTTCCTGCGCGAGGATGAAGCCGAGCAGGTCGGCGCCGGCCTCGACGGCCGCGTCGACGTCCTCCTGCCGCGTCAGCCCGCAGACCTTCACGAGCGGGCGGGAGAGGAGCTCGCGCAGCTTCGCCGCGGGGTCGGGCGCCTGCATGAGCGACGAGCCGACGAGGATCGCGTCGGCGCCCGCGAGCTCGGCCGCGGCGCCCTGCGCGCGCGTGTGAACGCCGCTCTCCGCGATCACGATCCGGTTCCGCGGCGCGCGGGCGACGAGGGCGAGCTGGGCGCGGCGGTCGATCGCGAACGTGGCGAGATCGCGCGCGTTGATCCCGACGATCGGGGCGTCGAGCGCGACGGCGCGGTCGAGCTCTTCGGCGTCGTGGGCCTCGACGAGCGCGTCCATGCCGAGCCCCTGCGCGTATGCGAGCAGGCGCGCACACGTCGAGTCGTCGAGATCGCGCAGGATCAGCAGCACCGCGTCGGCGCCTGCGTCGCGTAGCTCGAGCAGATGTTCCTCCGTCGAGAAGAAGCCTTTGCCGATCAGCGGCGCGTTCGTGGCCGCGCGGGCGGCGCGCAGGTCGTCGACCGTGCCGGCGAAGCGTTCGTCGACGAGCACGGAGATCGCCGCCGCGCCCGCCGCGGCGAACTGCGCGGCGAGCCGCGCAGGATCCGCGTCGGGACGCAGGTCGCCCAGCGACGGCGAGCGCCGCTTCACCTCGGCGATCGCGCGCAGGCCCGGCTGCGCGAGCGCCTCCGCGAACCTCACGCCGCCACCGAGAACGCCACGAGCTCGTCGAGCCGCGCTGCCGCGGCGCCCGAGTCGATCGCCTCGCGCGCGAGCCCGATGCCGTCGCGGAGGTTCGAAGCGTGGCCGGCCGCGGCGATGCCGCCGGCGGCATTGAGGATCACGGCGGAGCGGTGGCCGCCGCCCGCGCCGGCGAGCACGTCGCGCAGCGCCCGGGCATTGGTCGCGGGGTCGCCGCCCGCCAGCTCGGATGGATTGCACCGTTCGACGCCGAGGTCGAGCGGGTCGAGCTCGTACTCGCGCACCGTGCCGTTCTCGACCTCGCAGACGAGGTTCGCGCCGCACGGCGAGAGCTCGTCGATGCCGCCGGCCCCGTGCACGACGTAGGCGCGCGTCGCGCCGAGCTGGACGAGCGCCTCGGCGAGCGTCCGCGTCAGCTCCGGCGAGTAGACGCCGAGCATCAGCGCGCGGGCGCCGGCCGGGTTCGTCAACGGTCCGAGCACGTTGAAGACGGTGCGCGTCGCGAGCTCGCGGCGGACGGGCGCCGCGTGCCGCATCGCCGGATGGTGCGCCTGCGCGAAGAGGAAGCCGAAGCCGAGCTCGTCGATCGAGCGCTCGATCCGCTCGGGCTCGAGCTCGAGCCGGAAGCCGAGCGCCTCGAGCACGTCCGCGGCCCCCGTCGCGGAGGATGCGGCGCGGTTGCCGTGCTTTGCGATGCCCG
>DATKQO010000269.1:0-3258 GCA_035532715.1 Gaiellaceae bacterium
CTCCGGGTCGTAGGGGAAGTACTCGAGCCCCGCGAAGACCGCGCGCCCGCCACTTGGAAGCGGCGACTGCGGGTGCGTGCGGAAGAGCTCGTCGCGCGTGTCGCGCCAGCGCACCCAGGCCTTCGCCGGGTCGGCGGCGTCGCGCACGGCCGCGTACGAGGCGAAAACGCGCCGCTTCCAGTCGAGCAGCTCGAGCGCCTCCTCCGCGCTCATCCTCCGCTCGTCTCGGCGGACGCCGCACCGGCCAGCTCCTCTCCGCTCAGCGGCCGCGCGCTGGCGCGCAGGGGCACCTCGCGCAACAGCCACGTGAGCACGAACGCGACGACGGCGATCACGGAGGCGGTGACGAACACCGGGTGGAGCGCCGCTGCGATCGCGTCGACGACGGCGCGGTGCACCGCCGGCGGCAGTTGGCGAACGACGATCGGGCTCACGTTCTTCAGGCCGTGGACGCCCGCGTGCGCCAGGTTCGTCTGCAGGCGGTTCGCGAAGATCGCGCCGAAGATCGCGAGGCCGATCGAGCCTCCGATCTGGCGGAACAGGAGCGAGCCCGACGTCGCGACGCCCATCACCCGGAACTCGACCGCGTTCTGCACCGCGAGCACGAGCACCTGCATCACCATGCCGAGCCCGAGGCCGAGCACGAGCATGTCGAGCGCGGCGGTGCGCGAGGACGAGTGCGCACTGAGCTGCGCGAGGAGCACCATGCCGACCGTCATCACCGCAGTGCCCACGATCGGGAACACGCGGTAGCGCCCGAAACGGCTGATGAGCCGGCCGGCGAGGATCGACGTGACGAGGAGGCCCCCCATCATCGGCGTCAGCTGCAGGCCGCTGCTCGTCGGGCTCTTTCCCTTCACCACCTGCAGGAAGACCGGCAGGTAGGTGACCGAGCCGAACAGCGCGAGGCCGATGATGAAGCCGACCGCGCTCGTCACGACGAACGTGCGGTTGCGGAACAGCTCGAGCGGCAGGATCGGCTCCTGCGCACGACTCTCGACGAAGACGAACGCGACGAGCAGCGCGACGCCGACGACGATGAGCGCGACGCTCCGCAACGAGGCCCAGGGCTGCGTCGTGCCGCCGAGGCTCGTGAACAGCACGACGCAGGCGAGCCCGACGGCAAGCGTCGCTGCGCCGAGATAGTCGATCGCGTGACGCACGTGCTTCGCGCGCGAGTGGAAGACGGCGCCGATCACGAACAGCGCGAGCGCGCCGACGGGAAGGTTGACGTAGAAGATCCAGCGCCAGCTGAGGTTGTCGACGAAGAACCCGCCGAGCAGCGGGCCGATCACCGTCGACACTCCGAACACGGCGCCGAACAGCCCCTGGTAGCGGCCGCGTTCGCGCGGCGGGACGATGTCGCCGACGACGGCGATCGCGGTGACGAGCAGGCCGCCTGCGCCGAGCCCCTGCAGCGCACGGAACCCGATCAGCTCGACCATGTTCTGGGCGATTCCGCAAAGCGCCGAGCCGACGAGGAAGATCACGATCGCGGTCTGGAGGACGATCTTGCGGCCGTACAGGTCGCCGAGCTTCCCGTAGATCGGCCCGGTGACCGTCGAGGCGAGGAGGTACGCCGTGACGACCCAGGAGAGGTGCTGGAGCCCGCCGAGGTCGCCCACGATCGTCGGCAGCGCCGTCGAGACGATCGTCTGGTCGAGCGACGCGAGGAGGATGACGAGCATGAGCGCGCCGAAGATCACGCGCACGCGCTCGGCTGAACGTGTGGGAACGCCGCCGACCATCCGGCCACGAGCCTAACGGCCGCGGCCCTTCCGTAGACGAGGGCTCCGGCCGTACAGTTGCGGCATGGCGAAGATCGAGAAGACCGAGGAGCAGTGGCGCGCGGAGCTCGACCCCGAGCGGTATCGCGTCCTGCGCCAGAAGAGCACCGAAGCGCCGTTCTCGGGCGAGTACGACCACGTGTTCGAGCCGGGCACCTACCGCTGCGCCGGGTGCGGCGCCGAGCTGTTCGAGTCGGATGCGAAGTACGACTCGGGCTGCGGCTGGCCCGCGTTCTCCGCACCGAAGGGCGACGACGCGGTCGAGGAGGAGACGGACGTCACGCACGGGATGGTCCGCACGGAGGTGCTCTGCGCACGGTGCGGCGGCCACCTCGGCCATGTGTTCCCGGACGGTCCGCACCCGACCGGGCTGCGCTACTGCATCAACTCCGCGGCGCTGGAGCTCGACGAGCGCTGAGGGCGTAGCGCAGGAACAGGTGGCCGCCGTGCCGCCTGATCGAGAGCAGCGCTCCGGCGACGCGCACGGCCGGCAGGAGCTCGACGCCGTCGGCGAGCGAGAGCCGCGGGCTTCCGGCCCGCCCGGCGAGGAGCGGCGACACGGTGAGGAACAGCTCGTCGACGACGCCGGCGGCGACGAGCGAGGCGAAGAGCGTCGGGCCGCCTTCCGAGAGGATCGCCTCGTGCCCGCGCGCGCGTAGCACGGCGATCGCAGCGGCAGGATCGACCGTGTCGCCGTCGTTCACGGCGACGAGCTCGCTCGCGGGCGGCACGACGAGCTCGGCGGCGGCGCGCACCGTCGTGAGCACGGTCGCACCGGAGTCGAGGATCGGATGGGTCGGATCGAACGAGCCGCCGGCGGTGACGATCGCGACGGCGGGACGCTCCGGCTTTCCGAGCCGGCGGCGCAGCTCGGCGAACGCGCCTGCAGCCGCCGGGTAGATCCGGTCGGGGCTCCACGTGCCACGGGGGGAGGCGAGCATCGTCCCCGAGCCGATGACGACGACGTCGGCGAGCGCGCGCAGCAGGCCCATCAGGAATCGGTCCGCTTCGCTCTCGTCCGCGATCACGGCGTTCGAGCGCGGGAGATCGGGAATCGAGACGACCCCGTCGAGCGTCTCGACGAAGTTCGCGAACACGCGCGGCCCCGCGAAGCCGAGCCCGCCGCCGTAGAGCACACGCAGCTCGTCCGGCAGGTCGGCCCGCGGCAGGTCGGGCTCCTCATCGAGCAGCTCGAGCGGCGTCAGCCTCACCGGATCGCAGCGAGGAACTCGCGGCGCAGGTCCGCATCCTCATCGTAGAGGCCGCGCCAGAACGTCGTCGCCGTGCGCGAGCTCTCCTCGTGCACACCGCGCATCTGCGTGCACAGGTGCGCAGCGTCGAGATGCACTGCGACCCCGCGCGGCCCGACGAGCTCGACGAGCGCATCGGCGATCTGCTCGCCCAGCCGCTCCTGCACCGTGAACCGGCGCGCGTACAGGCGGACGAGCCGCGTCAGCTTCGAGATGCCGAG
>DATKQO010000270.1:0-3125 GCA_035532715.1 Gaiellaceae bacterium
GCCTGGCGGTACGAGCCGAAGTGGGACGGCTTTCGCGGCGTGCTCGAGAACGACGGCGGCGAGCTCGCGCTGTGGTCGCGCAACGGGCGCCCGCTCCTCCGCTACTTCCCCGAGCTGCGTGCGGTCGGCGAGCTCCTCCCGCCCCACTCCGCGCTCGACGGCGAGATCGTGATCGCGCGCGAGGGCAAGCTCGACTTCGACGCGATGCAGATGCGCCTCCATCCGGCCGAGAGCCGCGTGCTCAAGCTGTCGGCCGAAACCCCGGCCACCTTCGTCGCGTACGACCTGCTGCTCTGGAACGGCGAGAAGGTGCACGAGCTGCCGATCGAGAAGCGGCGCGCCGAGCTCGAGCGCGTGGCAAAGGGAATCGCGCTCTCGCCGGTGTCCGACGACGTTGCGCAGGGGCGCGAATGGCTGCAGACGCTGCAGGCCGCCGGCTTCGACGGCGTGATCGCGAAGCGGCTCGGGCTGCCGTATCTCCCCGGCTCGCGCGACGGCGTCGTGAAGGTGAAGCCGCACAAGACGGCGGATTGCGTTGTCGCGGGGTTGCGCTGGAAGAAGGGCGGACGTTCGACGATCGCGACGCTGCTGCTCGGGCTCTGCCGCGACGACGGCACGCTCGACTACGTGGGCTCGTGCGCGGTCGGCGCCCGCAACCAGGCGGAGGTCGCCGCAATGGTGCTGCCGCTCCTCGACCCGCAGAGCGACCGGCGCTTCTCGGAACCGAGCCGCTGGGGCACCGGCGAGCTCGAGGAGGCGCCGCTGAAGCCCGAGCTGGTGGTCGAGGTGCGCTACGACAAGCTCGAGAAGAGCCGATTCCGGCACGGCACGAAGCTCGTGCGCTTCCGTCCCGACAAGGACGCGGCGCAGTGCACGTGGCGCGAGGTGCGCCCGCCGCGGCGCGCCGACGACCTCGCGGTGGAGGACCTGCTCGCGCCCTAAACCTAGGCGTCGGGCTTCTTCGCGCGCGAGGGCTGCACGCGTTTCGGCTCGCCGGGCATCTTCGGGAAGTTCGGCGGATAGGGCGCCTCGCCGACGCCGGCTGCCTCCTCGCGCTCGACCCATTCGAGCAGGCTGCGCAGGTCACAGACGGCGTCGTCGATCCCGGCGTGCAGGTCGCCGAGCTCGGCGAACCGCGGCGGCATCGTGGCGAGCGTGAAGTCCTCCGTCTCGACGTCCGCCAGCTCGTTCCACGCGACCGGCGCCGACACCGTCGCATCCGGCCTGCCGCGCACGGAGTACGCCGAGAGGATCGTCCGGTCGCGTGCGTTCTGGTTGTAGTCGACGAACACCTTCTCGCCACGTTCTTCCTTCCACCACGCGGTGGTGACGAGATCGGGCGCGCGCCGTTCGATCTCGCGCGCGAACGCGAGCGCGCAGCGGCGGACGACCTTGAAGTCCCAGTTCGGCTCGATGCGGCAGTAGATGTGAATGCCGCGATTCCCGCTCGTCTTCGGCCAGCCGACATAGCCGATCTCGTCGAGCACCTCGTGCACGATCGACCCGACGCGCTTCGCCTCCGCGAAGCCGGTTCCGGGTTGCGGGTCGATGTCGATCCGCAGCTCGTCGGGGCGTTCCGGGTCGCGGCGGCGCGACGGCCACGCCCCGAACTCGAGCGTCGCGAGGTTCGCCGCCCAGACGACGTGCGCGAGCTCGGTCACGCAGAGCTCGTCGGCGTGGCGTCCGGACGGAAACGTGACGCGTGCGGTCTCGATCCACTCGGGTCTCCGCTCCGGCACGCGCTTCTGCCAGATCACCTCGCCGCCGACGCCCTCGGGTTGCCGCTTCAGCTGGCACGGCCGCTCGTACAGCGCGCGCACGATCCCCTCTCCGACCGCGATGAAATAGCGCACGAGATCGAGCTTCGTCTCGCCGCGCGCCGGAAAGTAGACCTTGTCCGGATTCGTCACCTTGACCGTGCGCCCGTCGACGTCGAGCTCGATGAACGGAGACGCCACAGAGCGGAGTATCGTCTGAAACGTGCTCGAAGACCCCCGCCCGATGCGTCTCTCGCTCGAGCCGCTCGACGACTTCGTCGTCGTCGAGCCGACCGACGAGGAGGCGGAGACCCGCGCCGGCTTGATCCTGCCCGCGAGCGCGGAAGCGCAGTGCCGCAGCGGCATCGTCACCGCCGTCGGCGCCGACGCCGACGGCGTCGTGCCGGGCGACAAGGTGCTCTTCCCCGTCGACGCCGGCTACGACGTGCGGCTCGGCGGCGCCGGGGTGAAGGTGATCCGGCGGCGCGAGCTCGTCGCTCGCATCCACGACTGAGCCCGGAAAGGGGAAAGCCCGCCGAGGGGGGCCGCAGCGGGCTTTTGGAGGGTGCCGGGGGGAAGGGGGGGTTATGTCCGGCAGGGTGATCTTCGACAGATCCGGGCCGCGTGCCGCTCCCGCGAAAGGGTGATTCGACCTCCGGGTGGCAAAATTGGGGTGCGCTATCGTTCGCTCCTCGGAGAAGTGGCCGAGTGGCTGAAGGCGGCGCCCTGCTAAGGCGTTATGGGGATGAATGTCTCCATCGAGGGTTCGAATCCCTCCTTCTCCGTTCCGTCCCGACGCCACGAACCCGTCCCGGTACGATGCGCCGGCCGCGGAGGGGTGGCAGAGCGGTCGAATGCGGCGGTCTCGAAAACCGTTTCGGGCTTTAGGGTCCGACGAGGGTTCAAATCCCTCCCCCTCCGCTGTACTACCCAAAAGCGGCCGTCTAGCAGGGATTGCGCGTTACGTGATCCGGCCAGACGGCCGCGAACGTCTGTCCGCATGTGTCCTGTGGGTGCCGGAAACTCGATTCGGCACCGAAATCAGAGTTTCCGCGCCCTACACGCTGGTCGGGGTCGCGGTCGAGGTACGCGGCAACGGCTCGGGACGGCTGCGCCTGCGCTTGCTTGCCCGACGCCTCCGCCGCTCCCCTCACCCCCTTTGTCAGCTCCAGTGTCGCGGCCGGCGCGATCGTCCACACCGGCGGCTGGGCAGGCTACAGCCGACTGCGCGCCGCCGGCTTCGATCACCAGCCGCGCAAACAGCGCGCTCGCTACCCGGATCGCGAGAGGGTGCTGCCACGCGCACATCGCGCACTCTCCAACCTCAAGACGTGGCTGCAAGGCACCCACCACGGTGTCTCGCCCCAG
>DATKQO010000271.1:0-4647 GCA_035532715.1 Gaiellaceae bacterium
GGCGCGGCTCGAGCAGCACTACCGCGACGTGCAGGACATCGAGTTCACGATCGAGGAAGGCCGCCTCTACCTGCTGCAGACGCGTTCGGCGAAGCGGACGGCGGCGGCGGCGCTCAAGGCCGCGGTCGACATGACGAGCGAAGGCCTGATCGGTCGCGAGGAGGCGATCGCGCGCATCGACCCGGCGCAGCTCGACCAGCTCCTGCACCCGATGCTCGATCCGACGGCCGACTTCGAGGTCGCGGCGCGTGGATTGAATGCCTCGCCCGGCGCGGCATCCGGTGCGATCGTGCTCGACGCGGACACGGCGGAGGAGCGCGGACGCGCGGGCGAGTCGGTGATCCTCGTCGGCTGGGAGACGAGCCCGGACGACATCCACGGGATGATCCAGGCGAAGGGCGTGTTGACCGCACACGGCGGCATGACGTCGCACGCGGCGGTGGTTGCGCGCGGGATGGGCAAGCCCTGCGTCGCCGGCTGCGAGGGCCTGACGATCGACGCCGCCACGAAGACGGTGCGGATCGGCGGCCATGAGTTGCGCGAGGGCGACACGATCACGATCGACGGTGGCACCGGCCGCGTGATCGTCGGCGAGGTCGCGCTCGTCCCGCCGCAGATCAACGAGGACTTCGAGACCGTGCTCGGCTGGGCCGACGACGTGCGTGTGCTGAAGGTGCGCGCGAACGCGGACAATCCGGAAGACTCGGCGAAGGCGCGTGAGTTCGGCGCGCAAGGCATCGGCCTCTGCCGCACCGAGCACATGTTCTTCGGCGAGGACCGGCTGCCCGTGATGCAGGAGATGATCCTCGCCCGCGACGAGGAGGGCCGCCGCTCGGCGCTCGACCGGCTGCTTCCGTTCCAGCAGTCCGACTTCGAGGCCATCTTCGAGGCGATGGCCGGCCTGCCCGTGACGATCCGGCTGCTCGACCCGCCGCTGCACGAGTTCCTGCCGCCGGTCGAGGAGGCGACGGACGAGCGAATGCGCCGGCGGATCAACGCGCTGCACGAAGAGAACCCGATGCTCGGTACGCGCGGCTGCCGGCTCGGGATCCAGTGGCCCGAGATCTACGAGATGCAGGTGCGTGCGATCGCGCGCGCCGCGCGGGCGGTGCAGGAACGGACGGGCGACGCGCCTCTCGTCGAGATCATGCACCCGCTCGTCGCGTTCAAGGAGGAGCTGCGCCGCCTTCGCGAGCTGACGGCGGCGATCATGCTCGAGGAGGCGCCCGAGCTCGCGTACCTCTGCGGCACGATGATCGAGCTGCCGCGCGCCGCGCTCCGCGCCGACGAGATCGCCGAGTACGCCGACTTCTTCTCGTTCGGGACGAACGACCTGACGCAGACGACGCTCGGCATGTCGCGCGACGACGCCGAGGGCAAGTTCCTCACCTTCTACCTCGAGGACGGCGTGCTCGACACGAACCCGTTCGAGACACTCGACCAGAGCGGCGTCGGCGACCTCATGCGCATCGGCGTCGAACGCGGTCGCAGCGCGAAGCCCGGCATCAAGCTCGGCATCTGCGGCGAGCACGGCGGCGAGCCCAAGTCCGTCGAGTTCTGCCACAAGCTCGGGCTCGACTACGTCAGCTGCTCGCCCTACCGCGTCCCACTGGCACGCCTCGCCGCCGCCCAGGCCGTGCTGAAAGAGGCGCACCGGGCCCAGTACGTCGCCGCCGGGGGCTAGTGCACGGCTACGAGGTCCTGATCGACGGGCGCAGGCGCTGGAAGGCCTCGTCGGACGACGGCGTGCGCCGGTGGCTGCGCGAGTACCGGGAGGAGCACGCGCAGGACGACCCCGACGCGGTTCACGTCCAGATCCGCGAGCTCACCCGGTGGTCGTGGGTCACCGGGGGCGCGCTCGTCCCGCGCGAGCGGTTTCTCGAGCAGTAAGGCACCATGGCGGCGTGCGCCTGCTCGCCGTCACCGCCGCCGCGCTCGCCCTGGCCGCGCCCGCGGGCGCGGCGCGCAAGCCGGGCGAGACGGCGGTCGTCGACGTCGCCGTCGCGACGCTCTGGAAGGCGCCCTCCCTCGAACGCGCACTCGACCGGCCCTCGCTCGGCAACCCGGTCGACCCCGCCGGCTGGAACCGGAACCTCGCGACGACCGCGTCGCGCGTCTGGCTCGACTCGCACGTGCAGACGCAGGCGCTCTACGGGCAGGCCGTCACGGTGCTTGCGCGGAGCGGGGGATGGGCGAAGGTCGCCGTGCGCGACGAGCCCGACCCGCAGGATCCACACGGCTACCCCGGCTGGCTGCCCGCCTCGCAACTCGCGGCGCCGTTCGACACGAGCGGACCCTCGGTCGTCGTGCTCGCGCGCACCGCTCCGCTCGCCCTCGCGGGCGGGCGGCGGCTCGTCGTGAGCTACGGCACCGTCCTGCCGGTGACCGGCCACGCCGGCGGCGCCGTCCTCGTTCGAACGCCGGACGGCGCCGGCAGCCTCCCGCCCGGCAGCGCGCGCGCGCCGCTGCCGCCGTCGGCCGCGTCGATCGTCGCGCAGGCGAAGCGCTTCGTCGGCCTCCGCTACCTGTGGGGCGGCCTCTCCGCGTGGGGCTTCGACTGCTCGGGTCTCGTCTGGGACGTGTTCCGTGCGCACGGGCTGACGATCCCGCGCGACGCCGACCCGCAGTTCCGGCACGGCATGCCGGTCGCGCGGGCACAGTTGCGCCCCGGCGACCTGCTCTTCTGGGGCTCGGCCGGCTATGCCGACCATGTCGCGATCTACGCGGGCGATGGCCTCATGGTCGAGGCGCCCGACTCGGCGCACAGCGTCCGCGTCGTGCCGGTGCGCTTCGACCGGTACTACCTCGGCGCACGCCGGTACCTCTGAGCCGGACGCGCGCGCTTACGCGAGCCCGCGCACCTTCCAGTAGGCGATCGCCACGCTCACGGCGGCGACGCCCACGAGCCCCGCGATCCCCGCGAGCCCGAGCTTTCCGTAGGCGGCGTGGCCCTTGCCCCAGCGCGCGAACGCGAGCGTCGCGACGATGCCGCCGATCAGGCCGCCGATGTGACCGCCGATCGAGATGTTCCCGCCTGCGCCATTGAAGGCGAAGTTGAGTGCGAGGTTGAGCACGATCAGCGTCAGCGCGTTGCCGCCGAGCCGGCCCGTGGCCTGCCACTCGAGGATCAGCATGGCGCCGAGGACCGCGAAGATCGCACCCGATGCGCCGACGACCGGAATCGTCGGTGAGTTCACGAGCGCACCGGCCGAGCCGGCGAGACCGCCGGCGAGATACAGGCCGAGATAGCGCGTGCGGCCGAGATAGTTCTCGACGGGCGCGCCGATCCACCAGAGCGCGAGCATGTTGAAGGCGATGTGGAGGATGCTCGCGTGCAGGAACGCGGCCGTGATGAGCCGCCACCAGTCGCCGTTGTGCTTCAGGAACGGCCCCCAGAGGATCATCTTCGTCCAGAGCGACCCGCCGGGCGCGTTGAGCCCGGCGCCCTGGACCGCCGTGATCAGGTAGATGCCGACGTTGACGGCGATCAGCACCTTTGTGACGAGCGCCTCGGTGCCGCGGAGCGGCGTCCGCGGCACGACGATCTGCCGGCCGCCGACCCGGGGGCCGCTCCGGCGCGCGGACCCGGCATGGTCGGGGCAGCGCAGCCCGACCGGCGCGGGCGTCATGCACTCCGTGCAGATCGGGCGGCCGCACTCGGAGCACGCGAGGCCGGTCTCCCGGTCGGGATGCCGGTAGCAGGTCGGGAGGTGCGTCTCGGTCGCCGACATCGCGACTAGCCTAGCCGGGTGCGCGTACACGTGGCCTTCACGCCGGGCGAGCAGACGCCGGCCTCCGTCGGCGTCGTCGTCGACGTGCTCCGGGCGACGTCGACGATGACGCAGGCGCTCGCCGCCGGGTACCGGCGCGTGCTCTGTTGCGCGGAGATCGACGAGGCACGCGCGCTCGCCGAGACGGAGGGGCCGGCGAAGCTCGCCGGCGAACGGCGGCTCGAGCACATCGAGGGCTTCGACTTCGGGAACTCGCCGAGCGAGGTCGCGGGGCAGCCGGCGGCGGAGACGCTCATCCTGACGACGACGAACGGCACCCGCCTGCTTGTCGACGCCGCCGCGCGCTTCGACCGCGTGTACGTCGGCTCGCTCCTGAATCTCGACGCCGTCGCACGCGCTGCAGGCGAGACCGGGGAGGACGTCGCCGTCCTCTGCGCCGGCGTGCTGGGACAGCTCACGCTCGACGACGCGTACTGCGCCGGACGCATCGCCGAGGCGCTCGGCGGCGAGCCTGCCGATTCGGCGCTTCTCGCGATCCGTCTCGTGCACAGCTTCGGCTCCGCGCTCGAGGGACTCGGCGCGAGCTGGAGCGCCGCCAACCTTCGCGGCCGCGGCCTCGAGGCCGACATCGCCTGGTGCGCGCGCGAGAGCACGCTCGACGTCGCGCCGCGCTTCGTCCGCACGGTCGGGTCGGCGGCCGAGGTGACGCTCTGACGAGCGCTTCCTGCCGGATAGGCCGAGGTCCGAGGCCGAGGTTCACAGCAAACGTCTAGCTAGGCTTCCCGGGTGAGAGCCGCGGTCGTCGTCGTGCTCGCCGGGCTCGCGCTGCTCTCCTCGGGCTGCGGCGCAAGCGGGGTCGTGCAGCAAGTCGCGGGGCCGCAGAAGCCGTTCCTCTGGCAGTGCGAGCAGATCCACC
>DATKQO010000272.1:0-3437 GCA_035532715.1 Gaiellaceae bacterium
CGCGTCGCCGGAGCAGATCGCGCTGACGGATTCGACGACGCGCGGCTGCCAGATCGTCGTCGCCGGGCTCGGGCTCGCGGCCGGGGACGAAGTGGTGACGACGGACGAGGAGCACTTCGGCCTGCTCGGCCCGCTCCATGCAAGCGGCGCGCGCGTCGTCGTCACTTCCGCCGACGAGGATGCGGTGCTCGCCGCGGTCACCCCGGGGACGCGGCTCATCGCCGTCTCGCACGTCCTCTGGACGACGGGCCGGCGCCTCGACATCGCGCGGCTGCAGGAGCCTGGGGTGCCGGTTCTCGTCGACGGAGCGCAGTCGGCCGGCGCCATCCCGGGGGATCTGACCGGCGCGGACTACTTCACCATCAGCGCCCAGAAATGGCTGTGTGCGCCCGAGCCGACCGGCGCGCTCTTCGTCCGCGAGCCCGAGCGGCTGCCGGTCGTGCTGCCGAGCTACTTCGCGATGACGGCGCATGAGCAGGACGGCTCGTACGCCGCGCGCGACGGCGCGCGGCGCTTCGACTCGGGCTGGCTCGCGGGGCCGATCCTCTCCGGGATCGTCGCATCGCTCGCCTGCCACCCCGAGTGGCGGTACGAGCGCGCGGCGGAGATGGCGGCGCGCTGCCGGGCGCTGCTCGAGCCGCTCGTCGAGGTTGTGACTCCGCCAGGCCATTCGACGCTCGTCTCGTTCCGACCCGAGGGCGACCCCGGCGAGCTCGTCCGTTCGCTCGACGAGCGCGGCGTCGTCGTGCGAGAGATCCCGGGCCACGGCGTCGTCCGGGCGTCGTGCGGCTGGTGGACGAGCGAGGACGATCTCGAGCGACTCGCCGACGGCCTGTCCTAGACGATTGATTCCAAAGTGGCGTGCCGGTCGGGGACGTCACTGACCAAGCGGGGCTGCGCGATCGGGCGAGCGTGGAGATCCCGCGCTGCGTCAGGGGCGTCATCCGGCACCGCGACAGTTTGGAATCAATCGTCTAGGGGCCGTAGCCGGGCGGCGGGCCGCCGGGCGGAGGACCGCCGTAGCCGGGTCCTTGGCCGGGCGGGCCGAACCCGCCGGGGCCGCGGATCCCGTGCGGGCCGCCGGGCATCCCGCCGCCGGACGCCAGCTTCGGGTACTCGACGCCGCCGAGCGTGACGACAGCCGCGAGCGCGACGACCGGCAGCCAGCGCGGCAGGCGGTAGACGAGCCACGCCGCGAGCAGCGCGACCGCGCCGAGCGCCGGAACGTAGAAGCGGATGAGATGGACGCTCACGCCGCCGCCGGGCCCGCCGGCTCCCTGGCCGGTAGTCCACGTGTACGCGAGGTAGAGCCCGTAGATGCCGAGCCAGACCGCCGCGAGCGCACTGGCGACGGCGGCATCGCGCCGCGCTCCGGGCAGGCCGCGCCGGATCCGGACGCCGATCCACACGACGGCGGCGAGCGCAAGCAGCAGGAGGGGCATCGACCAGACGAGCTGGCGCGGCATCTCATGGAGGTTCGGCGCGATCGCGCCGAACGCGAACTGGATCTCGCCGGAGCGGTAGCCCGTCGAGAAGACTCCGCCGTAGATCGCGGCGTCGAACGTCGCGACGAGGGCACAGAACGCGGCGACGCTCGCGCCCCAGACCATGAGCGCGCGCCGGTCGAGACCCGTGCGCCGCGCGACGAGCGGCGCGACGACGCACGCGACGCCAAGCGCGACGACGTCGGTGTAGCGCGTGAACGTCGCCGCCTCGAGCGCGAGGAAGCCGAGGAGCCCGGCGACGGCGCGCCGCCCCTGCGGGGCGTCGGTCGCGAGGAACGTCCACAGCAGCGCTCCTGCGCCCGCGGCGATGAGGGACGCGTCCGTGAACGTCGGCATCGTCGCGCGCCACGCGAAGACGAGCGCCGCGCCGGAGGAGCAGTAGAGGACGACCGCCCACGCGCCGCCGAAGCGTCCGAGCCAGCGCCGCGCGCCGGCGAAGAGCCCGACGCAGGCAAGCCCGCCGTAGAAGAGCGGGGCGAGACGCAGCGCGCCGATCCATTCGAACGGCACGGCGAGGAACGGGTAGCCGGGATTCTTTTCGCTGATCCAGCGGCCGTTCGGCAGCTGCACCCACTGCGCGATCGAGCCGAGCTTGTGCGCGAGCGCGTGGTACTCGGCGGTGGAGAGGGTCAGATGGCCGTTTGAGAGGGCGACGATCGAGGCCCGGTACGCGAGGTCGTCGGGCTCGAGCAGCGCGGTCGACCGCGTGAGCACGGCGATGCAGAGCCCGGCGAAGGCGGCGAGCGCGACGGCCACGTCGGTGCGGATGCGTCCCATGCCGTGCATCCAACTCCCGTTGCCTGTGGACGCAATGAGAGGACGATGAAACTTGCCTAAGAGCTGGGCAAGCCGAGCTGAGAGGCGATCGGCTGCAGCGCCTCGACGACGGTGCGGATGTGTTCGTCGAGCTCGACTCCGAGATCCTCGGCGCCCTTGTAGACGTCCTCGCGGTGGACACCGGCGGCGAACGACGGCTGCTTGAGCTTCTTCTTCACCGACTTCGGCTCGAGCCCCTCGAGGCCGGTCGGGCGGACGAGCGCGCACGCGTGGACGAAGCCGCTCAGCTCGTCGCACGCGAAGAGCGCCTTCTTGAGCGGCGTGTCGCGCGGCAGGCCGAGATGCTCGGCGTGGGAGAGCACGGTCTCCACGACCTCGTCGGGCCAGCCTTCCTCGCGGAGGATCGGCGCGCCGTCCTGCGGGTGCTTGTCGAGCGTCGGGTGCATCTCGTAGTCGAAGTCGTGGAGAAGCGCCGCGACGCGCCAGAGCTCCTCGTCGCCGCCGAGCTTGCGCGCGTACGCGGCGGTCGACGCTTCGACGGCAAGAGCGTGGCGAAGGAGCGACTCGCTCTTCGTGTAGCGCGTCAAGGTCTCCCAGGCGCGTTCGCGGGTCGGCTCCACGGCCCGTCTATCCTAGTGGCCGATGTCCGTGAAAACCGCGCCGCAGGCTTTCGTGATCGAGGGCGGGAACGCCCTCACCGGCCACATCCGGGCATCGGGGAACAAGAACGGCGCGCTGCCGATCCTCGTCGCCTGCCTGCTCACCGACGAGCCGGTCACGCTCTCGAACGTTCCGCGCATCCGCGACGTCGAGACGATGATCGAGCTCATCGCCGGAACGGGCGCGAGCGTGGAGTGGACGGGCACCAACGAGGTGCGCATCCACGGCGAGGGCCTCAACTCACACGAGGTCGACGCAGGGCCTGCCGCGCGGATCCGCGCGTCGTTCCTCCTCGCGGGGCCGCTCCTCGCGCGGCTCGGCAGGGCGAGCGTGCCGCCGCCCGGTGGAGACGTCATCGGCCGCCGGCGCCTCGATCCGCACATCCACGCGCTCGAGCGCCTCGGCGCGCGCATCACGATCGAGAGCCGCTACGAGATGGAGACGGACGGCCTCGTCGGCGCGCACATCTTCCTCGACGAGGCGAGCGTCATGGCG
>DATKQO010000273.1:0-5318 GCA_035532715.1 Gaiellaceae bacterium
CTTCGTCTCGAGCGCCTGCGCGTCGGCGGTCAGCACCATCCGGCCGCCCGTGATCGGTACCCGCTTCACGCAGACGAGCACTCTCACGAGCGGATCCTCGCGTTCTCGGGATCGAAGGGCGCGCGCGAGCCGACGACCGCGACCGTGACGGGATAGAGCTCGCGCATGTACTCGACGGCGAGCGTCTTTCCCTCCACCGCGTGCTCGGGCGGCAGGTACGCCATCAGGATGTGCTTTCCGAGCGACGGCCCCGCGCCCGCGGAGGTGACGTACGAGCGGCGGCCGTGCGCGTCGACGATCGGCTTGCCGTCCGGCGTCGTCACCGGCTCGCGGCCGAGCGGGTAGCGCTTTACGCCGCTCGCGGAGGTGTGGTCGTCGATCGTGAGCGTGCAGAGCCGCACCGCCGGCTCGGACGCGCGATGGGCCACGTGCGCCTCCTTGCCGACGAAGTCCTCGTCCTTCACCTTCCACCACGCCATGTCGGCCTCGACGACGTCGTAGTCGGCGTCGAGCTCGGCGCCGAAGGCGCGGTACGCCTTCTCGAGCCGGCCGGTCGTGCCGTACACGCCGATGCCCGCGGGGACGATGCCGTGCGGCTGCCCCGCCTCCCACACCATGTCCCACAGCCGGGCGCCGTCGCCCATCGGCACGTAGAGCTCCCAGCCGAGATCGCCGACGTACGAGATGCGCGACGCGAGCACGTCGAGCCCTTCGACGCCGACCGTCTTCCAGGTACTGAACGGGAAGCCCTCGTTCGACACGTCGTGGCTCGTGATCGAAGCCAGGATGTCGCGTGCGCGCGGCCCCCAGAGCCCGACCGTGCACCACGTCGAGGTGAGATCCTCGATCGTCGCGGAACCGTCAGCCGGCAGGTGGTCGGCGAACCACTTCTTGTCGGCCATGCCGTGCGCGCCGCCGGTGACGACGCGGAAGGTCTCGTCGTCCATCTTCATGATCGTGAGGTCGCTCCTGAAGCCGCCGTTCGGCGTCAGCACCGGCGTGTAGATCACGCGCCCCGCAGGCACGTTCATCTGCCGCGCCGAGACCCTCTGCACGACGTCCAGCGCGCCAGGCCCCTTGACGTCGAAGATGCAGAACGCCGTCAAGTCGAACATCGCAGCGCGGTCGCGCATCGCGAGGTGCTCGGCGTTG
The DNA here is from genome assembly GCA_035532715.1 of Gaiellaceae bacterium. Classification (GTDB taxonomy): domain Bacteria; phylum Actinomycetota; class Thermoleophilia; order Gaiellales; family Gaiellaceae; genus Palsa-739. The sequence goes on from DATKQO010000273.1 coordinate 1,153, forward strand.
ATGATCGGCGACCACCAGCGCGCGTCCCACTCGTGCTCGCGCGGCTCGACCCCGTACTCCTCCACGAGCGGCGCGTTCGACTCGTACCAATGCGGCCGCTCCCACGCCGCAGCCTCGTAGAAGACGGCGCCGAGCGCCTTCTCCTGCTCGTAGAACGGCGAGACGCGGACGACGCGGTTCGACGCCCACTGCTCGGAGGGATGAACGATGCCGTACGTCTTGTTGAAGCCCTCCGACGCGCGCGCGTCGATGTTCGCCTGCGTGCGCTGCTCGTCGTAGAAGCGCGCGATGTCGGACGACTGCAGATCGATCTCCGGCTGGCCCTTCACGAGCCACTCGGCGACGGCGCGACCCACGCCCGGGCCTTCCTTCACCCAGACGGCGGCCGCCGACCAGAGGCCCTTCACCTCGGGTGTCTCGCCCAGCAGCGGCAATCCGTCCGGCGTGAGCGACAGAAGCCCGTTGATCGCGTACTTGATGCCCACCGACTCGTCGCCGAGGATCTCCGGCACGAGCTCGAGCGCGTCCTCGAGCTGGCGCTCGAAGTCCTCCTGCGTGAACGGCAGCTCCGTCGGGGTGAGCGACGCCTCCTCGATCGAAGGGATCTCGTCGGGGTCGTGGAGGATCGGCCGGTGCGCGTACGAGCCGACCTCGAGGCCCTGCCCGTCCTGGCGCTCGTACATGTTCGTGTCCATGTCGCGCACGATCGGGAACTCGATCGCGCTCTTCGACGAGAGGAAGCGCGGCACCGGGCCGACGTCGATCATCTGGTGCACCGCGGGCGTGAGCGGGATCGAGGCGCCGGCCATGCGCGCGATGCGCGGGCTCCAGACGCCGCAGGCGATCACGACGACCTCCGCCTCGACGTCGCCGCGCGAGGTGCGCACACGCTTCACGCGCCCGTCCTCGACGTCGATGCCGAGCACCTCGGTATTCGGGAAGATCTGGACGGCGCCGGGCTCCTGCGCGCGCTCGCGCATGATCGTGCCGAAGCGGAGCGAGTCGACGACCGCGACCGACTTCGTGTAGAAGCCGCCGAGGAGCACCGACTCGTCGACGAACGGGACGAGCTCCTTGATCTCGGCCGGCGTGACGAGCTGCACGTCGTCGATCCCCCACGACTTCGCCGACGCCATGCGGCGGCGCAGCTCCTCCATCCGCTCCTCCGTACGGGCCACCTCGATGCCGCCGCTCTCGATCAGCGTGCCGGCGTCGCGGTACTGGCGCATCGAGTCGAGCGTCAGCTGCGTCATCTCCTTCGAGTGGTCGACCGGGAAGATGAAGTTCGACGCGTGGCCGGTCGAGCCGCCCGGGTTCGGGAACGGGCCCTTGTCGAGCTGGACGAGATCGCGCCAACCCAGCTCGGCCAGGTGACCGACGAGGCTGTTGCCGACGATGCCGCCGCCGATGACGACGGCGCGGGCGGTTGCTGGGAGATCGCTCACGATGGGTTCCTCACACGGTCAGGAGCACGCGGGTCATCGCCTGCTCGAAGTTCTGGACATGCGCGCGCATGATCTCCGCCGCGCGCTCGGAATCGCCGTCGCGGATCGCCTCGAGCAGCGTGCGATGCGCGTCGACGGCCTCCTCGAGCTCGTGCGCCTGGTCGAGCGCCATCGACCAGATGCGGAGTGCGAGGACGTAGTACTGGGCGAGTGTCGCGGCGAGCAGCTCGTTGTGCGCCGCGCGGTAGACCGCGCCGTGGATCCGCTCGTCGAGGGCCATCAGCTCCCGGCCGTCGCCCCCCGGCGCCCGGAGCTCCTCGAGCAGCCCGGCGATCTCCGCCCGGTCGGCGTCGGTCGCACGCTCGGCGGCGAGGCGCGCGGCCTCCGGCTCGAGCACCGCCCGCACCTCGGAGAGGCGCGCGAGCTCGCGCACGTCGACGCCGGTCACGAACATCCCGCGTCGCGGATAGACCTCGACGAGCCGCTCGTGGGCGAGGCGGCGGAGCGCCTCGCGGACGGGCGTCCGCCCGATCCCGAGCCGCTCCATCAGCTCCGGTTCCTCGATCACGGCGCCGGGCGCGAGCTCGAGCGAGACGATGAGCTCCCGGATCGCCTGGTATGCCTTGTCCGCGAGTGAGACCGGTTGGATCGTGCGCGGCATTGACATATACTAGTCATATTCTTGATGGTGATCACCGAAAGGACTTGAGACCCGTGGCGACACACATGCCCTCCTCGCTCGAGATCGCACAGGAGGCGGAGCTCCGGCCGATCGGCGAGATCGCCGAGGCCGCGGGGCTCCTGCCCGACGAGATCGAGCCGTACGGCCGCTACAAGGCGAAGATCGACCTCGGCGTCCTCGAGCGGCTCGCGGGCAAGGCCGACGGGAAGCTCATCGACGTCACGGCGATCACGCCGACGAAGGCGGGCGAGGGCAAGACGACGACGTCCGTCTCGCTCACGCAGGGTCTCGGCCACATCGGCAAGAACCCCGTGCTCTGCCTGCGCGAGGCGTCGCTCGGCCCCGTCTTCGGGATCAAGGGCGGCGCGGCGGGCGGCGGCTACACGCAGGTCGTCCCGATGGAGGACATGAACCTCCACTTCACCGGCGACATCCACGCGATCGGCGCCGCGAACAACCTCCTCGCCGCGATGCTCGAGGCCCACATCCTCCACGGCAACAAGCTCGGCGTCGACGCGCTCTCGATCAGCTGGCGCCGCTGTCTCGACATCAACGACCGCGCGCTCCGCGACGTCGCGGTCGGGCTCGGCGGCCGCGCCAACGGCTACGTCCGCCAGACCGGCTTCGACATCACCGCCGCGTCCGAGGTGATGGCGATCGTCGCCGTCGCCTCCGACCTCCAGGACCTGCGCCGCCGGCTCGGCGCGATCACCGTCGCGCAGACCTTCGACGGCGAGCCCGTCACCGCCGAGCAGCTGCGGGCCGCCGGGGCGATGACCGTGCTCCTGAAGGACACGATCAAGCCGAACCTCGTCCAGACCCTCGAGGGCCAGCCCGCGTTCGTCCACTGCGGCCCCTTCGCGAACATCGCGCACGGCAACAGCTCGCTCGTCGCCGACCGGGTCGCGCTGAAGCTCGGCGACTACGTCGTCACCGAGAGCGGCTTCGGCTCCGACATGGGGATGGAGAAGTTCTTCGACATCGTCTGCCGCACCGGGCAGCTGCGGCCCGACGCCGTCGTGCTCGTCGCAACCGTGAAGGCGCTCAAGCATCACGCGGGCGACCCCGCCGGCGGCATCGAGGCGATCGAGGCGGGCGCGGCGAACCTCGCCCGGCACATCGGCATCGTCCGCGAGTTCGGCATCAACCCGGTCGTCGCGGTGAACCGCTTCCCCAGCGACACGGAGGAGGACATCGAGCGCGTCCGCGCGCTCGCGCTCGAGGCAGGCGCGTACGCCGCCGAGGTGAACGACGGCTTCTCCCAGGGGGGCGCCGGAGCGGCGGCGCTCGCGGAGGCCGTGGTGGCGGCCGCGAACGAGCCCTCGTCGTTCGACTTCCTCTATCCGCTCGACGCACCGATCGAGCAGAAGATCGAGGCGATCGCGAAACGCGTCTACGGCGCAGACGGGATCTACCTCCTGAAGACCGCGAAGGACAAGATCCAGCAGTTCAACAAGGCGGGCCTCGACCGCCTGCCGATCTGCATGGCGAAGACGCACCTCTCGCTGTCCCACGACGCCGCCCTGACGAACGCGCCCACCGGCTTCACGGTCACGGTCCGCGACCTGCGGGCCTACACCGGCGCAGGCTGGATCGTCGCGCTCTGCGGCGACATGCAGACGATGCCCGGCTACGGCTCCAGTCCGGCCGCGTTCAATGTCGACATCGACGAGGACGGCACGACGGTGGGGCTCTTCTGACCGTGCCCTTGGCGGCAGACGAACATCGGGGTACGGTGGAGCGGTGACAGCGGTGGCCGACAGCGCCGCGGCCTTCGGCCACGAGATCGACCGGAGCGGTGCGCCTCTGATCCGAGTCGAGGGCGTCTGGAAGATCTTCGGGCGTCACGCGGACCGCGTGATCGGCACCCCGGACGCCGATCTTCCCCGCGCCGAGCTACGCGAGAAGCACGGCTGCGTCGCCGCCGTCCGCAACGTCTCGTTCGAGGTGTGGCCGCGCGAGGTGTTCGTCGTCATGGGCCTCTCAGGCTCCGGCAAGTCCACGCTCGTGCGCACGCTGATCCGGCTGATCGAGCCGAC
>DATKQO010000274.1:0-3448 GCA_035532715.1 Gaiellaceae bacterium
GTCCATCCCGATCACGAGCCTCGCCGCCGCGACGAACCGCCCGGAGCGCGTCATCGGGATGCACTTCTTCAACCCCGTCCCGGTCCTCCAGCTCGTCGAGGTGATCCGCGGGCTCGACACCTCGGACGAGACCACGGCCGCGATCGTCGCCCTCGCCCGCGACCTCGGCAAGACGCCCGCGGAGGCGCGCGACTTCCCCGGCTTCGTCTCCAACCGCATCCTCATGCCGTTCATCAACGAGGCCACGTACGCGGTGCTCGAAGGAGTCGCCGAGCCGGAGGCGATCGACACGATCGCGAAGCTCGGCTTCGCGCATCCGATGGGGCCGCTCGCGCTCGCCGACCTCATCGGCCTCGACACGTGCGTCGCCATCATGGAAGTCCTCCAGCGCGGACTCGGCGACCCGAAGTACGCGCCCTGCCCGCTCCTGCGCCAGTACGTGCAGGCGGGACGCCTCGGCCGCAAGAACGGCCGCGGCTTCTACACGTACGAGTAACCCATTCGGGGACTAACCCGCATGGCCCGGCCTGCCGACAGGCAAGGCGGGGAATGAAGATTCTGCTGGTCGACGACGAGCCCGCCCTCCGCGAGCTCCTGCGCGTCACCTTCGAGGGCGCAGACGTGACCGTGGACGAGGCCGGCTCGGCACTCGAAGCCGAGGCACGCATCCGGACGGCTCGCCCCGACCTCATCGTGCTCGACCTGCGCATGCCCGGCGTCAGCGGTGCCGAGCTGTGCGCACGACTCAAAGGATCACCGGACACGCGCGCGATCCCGATCGTCCTCCTCACGGGCGCCGATCTCGAGGAGGCTCGACGCGGCGAGGATGCGGGCGCCGAGGCGCTCGTGCGCAAGCCGTTCAGCCCGCTCGAGCTGCTCGCGGTCGTCGACCGGCTCACCAGGAACGGCACGCGAACGCCCACCATGCGCCCGCGTGCCGTTGAGATGCACGACGACGAGGAGCTGCTGCTCTACGCGCGCGACCTCCGCCACATGCTCGCGGTCGAGCGGAGCCAGCGCGCCATGCTCGAAGGCTCGTACCTCGAGACCGTGACCGCGCTCGCGACCGCGCTCGAGTGGAAGGACGCGAACACGCACGACCACTCACAGCGCGTCGTGCGCTACGCGCTCGAGCTGCTCGCCGTCATGGAGCCCGGCTTCGCCGACAACGACCGCGGGATCGAATATGGCTTCCTGCTGCACGACGTCGGGAAGATCGGGATCCCCGACGAGATCCTCCAGAAGGCCGGCCCGCTCACGCCCGAGGAGCGGAACCGCATGCAGCAGCACACGCTGCTCGGCGAAGAGATGCTCACCGGCGTTGCGCTGCTCCAGGGCGAAGGCCTGCACGTCGTTCGCTCGCACCACGAACGCTGGGATGGCAACGGTTACCCGGACCAGCTGCGCGCGGACGACACGTCGATCGGCGCGCGCATCTTCGCCGTCGCGGACGCGCTCGACGCGATGACGAGCGACCGACCTTACCGGCGGGCGCTCGCCTGGGACGCAGCGCACGAGGAGATTGTCAGCGAATCGGGCCGCCAGTTCGACCCGGTGGTCGTCGAGGCCTTCCACGACTGCGAACCCCTGCTGGTCGCGGTCTACCGCGACACGGCGGCAGCCTAGGAGGCAGGCCGGCGGGGCTCTTCGGCACCGGCACCTGTTCCCAGAGCACGATCTTCCCGGCGCGGACGACGAAGACCGCGGCCGCCTTCTCGCCGCGGGCCGCGGTGCACGTGTGCCGGGGTCGGTGGCCGAGGACGAACGTCGCGGTCGCGCGGTCGCCCTTGACGGTGACGCGCGTGATCTTCCCGGCGCACGGCAGCGACGCGTTGAACGCGAGCGCGAGCTGCGGCGACGTCAGCCGCGCGCTGAGCGGTCCTTGCAGGACGCGCGCGTTCGGCGCGAAGAGCTTCGCGGCCGCGGCGTTGTGACTCGCGTTCAGGGCAGCGCTCCAGGCGCGGACGATCGCGGCGGGCGAGGGCGTGGGCGGCGCGACGAGCATGTGGGAAGATTACGACTACGCTTTCCGCGTGGATTTCGAGCTGAGCCCGGAGCAGAGGGAGATCCAGGAGCTCGCGTGCGCGTTCGCCGCCCGCGAGATCGAGCCGAACGCCGCCGAGTGGGATCGCGAACATCGCTTCCCGCGCGAGATCTTCGCCAAGCTGGCCGAGCTCGGCCTGATGGGCACGTGCGTGCCAGAGGAGTACGGAGGCGCCGGCGCCGACTTCCTCTCGTACATCCTCGTGCTCGAGCAGCTCTCGCGCGCCGACGCCGGCGTGGGGGTGACCGTCGCGGTGCACACGAGCGCGGTGACGCTTCCGCTCCTCGCCTTCGGCACCGACGAGCAGCGGGCGCGCTTCGTCCCGCCGCTCGCCCGCGGCGACCATCTGGGCGCATTCGCGCTCACCGAGCCGGAAGCCGGCTCCGACGCAGGCGCCCTGCGCACGCGTGCCGAGGCGGAGGGCGACGGCTGGCGCATCACGGGCGCGAAGCAATGGATCACGAACGCGCGGTACGCGGGGACGTTCCTGCTCTTCGCACGCACCGACCAGGAGACCGCAGGCGCGCGCGGCGTCAGCGCGTTCGTGCTCGACGCGGAGCACGTGAGCGTGACTCGCGACGAGGAGAAGCTCGGGCTCAACTCGTCGACAACGAACGACATCGTGATCGAGGGGGCTGTCGTCGGCCGCGACCGCCTGCTGCATGAGGAGAACCACGGCTTCCTCGTCGCGATGAAGACGCTCGACGGCGGCCGCATCGGCATCGCCGCGCAGGCAGTCGGCATCGCGCAGGCCGCATACGACGTCGCGCGCGAGTACGCGAAGGAGCGGCACGCGTTCGGACGCCCGATCTCCCAGTTCCAGGCCATCCAGCACAAGCTCGCCGACATGGCGACCGAGATCGACGCTGCGCGCCTACTGACGTATCGGGCCGCGACGCTGCGCGAGCGCGGCGAGCCGCACACCGAAGCGGGCGCAAAGGCGAAGCTGTTCGCGTCCGGGATGGCGCGGCGGCAGACCGGCGAGGCGATCCAGATCCTCGGCGGCTACGGATACACGAAGGAGTTCCCGGTCGAGCGCTACTACCGCGACGCGAAGATCACCGAGATCTACGAGGGGACGAGCGAGATCCAGCGGCTCGTGATCGCGCGCTCGATCCTCGGGTTGCAGGAGCCCACAGTCGCAGGACGTCGTGGCTGATGCGGAAGCGCGACGAGCCGGTGCGCCTGACGAAGATCTACACGCGCGGCGGCGACGCGGGGGAGACGAGCCTCGGCGACGGCTCACGCGTCTCGAAGCTCGACCCGCGCATCGTCGCGTACGGGATCGTCGACGAGCTGAACTCGCACATCGGCGTCGTTCTGGCCGGTGACCTCCCCGATGTGCTGCACACGCCGCTCGCACGCATCCAGAACGAGCTCTTCGACGTCGGCGCCGACCTGTCG
>DATKQO010000275.1:0-4019 GCA_035532715.1 Gaiellaceae bacterium
CGCGGCCCGCAGGATCGGCACCCACTGCGAGGTGTTGGAGAGATGCACGACGTCGACCGCCTCGCGGCGGAACCCCTCCGCGTGGTTGCGCGCGTACCCACGGAAGTACGAAGGGCGGCCCGCGTACGGCGGGTCGGGGACCCGCAGCTTCCGCTGTGCCTTGTTCAGCAGCTCCACCGCTGCACCGCGGCGGACGTCTGCGACGGCGCGCCTGCGCATGTACCGAATGCCGTCGAGCTCCGCGTCGGAGGCGCCGAGCGTCGGGTGGTCGCGCGTGGCGAGCACGAGGTCGCAGCGCCCGGCGAGCCTCGAGGCCAGCTGCCAGCTGACGTTGGTGATCGACTCGACGTACGCGCCGGGCGGGAGCGTGCAGTCCTCCGGCGCGAGCCAGCCCACGCGGATGCGCTTCATGACCTCGACCTTCGTTTCGTCGCCGATGCGAACGTCGGACCGAACGGCGAGCGAGGAAGCGACGAACGGGCGGGGAAAAACGGGCGCCGCGGGCGTACGCTCGAATCTGGTGCTCTCCCTTCCCCAGTGCACCGATCCGGGGCGGCGGTCGTGCCGCAGCGCCCGCCGCCCCCCATCTCTCCGGTCACTGATCCGCCGCGCCGAGCCGCGCGGTGACCGGCACGAGCGCGATTGCGAGCCAGTACAGGAGCAGCGTCGAGGCGAACGCGGAGACGGGGCTGAAGACCATGCCGCTCCAGACGACGACGAGGACGCCTGCTGCCCAGAGCGCGGCTGTCCGGACGTCCGCCGAGCGGCTGCGCAGGAAGCGCACGAGCAGCGTCCCGAGCGCCAGCAGGTTGAACGCGACCCAGGCCACGAAGCCGAGGGTGCCCATGCGCGCCCAGAGCCAGAGCTGCGTGTTCTCGGGGTCGTCGACGTAGCTGCGCACGAAGTTGTTCCCGCCGATGTTCGACGTGTACGTCGCCGGATACCCGAACCCCGTGCCGAGCAGCGGGTGAGCCTTGAGCTGGTCCCACACGACCCGCCACTTGTCGTAGCGCACCTGCACCGAGGGGTCGCGGGCGGCTGCGCCCGGATCCACCGACGCGAGGCGATGCTCGATCGCAGCCACGGTCGCCGAGAGGCGCGGCGGCTGCGGGGCGATGCTGTACGCGCCGAGCGCGAGCAGGCCGGCGAGCCCCAGCACGAGCGCCAGCCGCACGACACCGCGGAGCGGGGAGATGAACGCGTAGATCGCCAGGGCGCCGAGCACTCCCACCCAGGTCTCCCGCGAGCCGGAGGCGGCGACCCCGGCGGCGAGGACGAGGGTGAGGACGGGCGCGACCACCGAGGGCAGCTGCGCACCGCCGACGGTCGAGGCGAGCACGTAGAGCAGCGCCCCCGCGACGAGGAACGAGCCGCCGATCGACAGGCCGCGGATGCCGCCGGTCGAGAGACCGCTGTTCGTGACGCTGCGGCCCGCCGCGAGCATCGCGCCGGCGCCGATCGAGGCGGCGACGCCCGCTCCGACGACGGTCCCGCCCAGGATCCGCAGCTGTCGCGGCGTCTCGAGCACCCGCACTGCGACCGGGACGAGGATGCAGTAGAGGAAGATCCGGGAGCTCGACAGCGTGCCGTAGCCGCCGCGCGCGAGGTCGTACAGGGCGAGCCCCAGCAGGGGCACGAACGCGACGAAGGCCGGCTCGCGCGCGAGCGCCGCGAGCGGCGGCCCGGGCACGCCTTCCCGCCGGAGCTCCCAGCCGAGCCAGGCGAGCAGGATCGCAGCCAGCATCAGATCGGTGATCTGCAGCTCGAGGCCGGCGACCGACAGGCGCGGAATCGCGACGAGCTGGTCGAGGAGGTCGGAGGCGACGATCCCGAAGACGGCGGCGCAGAGGACCACGGCGGGGCGGACGAAGGCGAGGACGGCGACGGACGCGGCGAGCACGACGACCACGACGACCGAGGTCGACCGCGTCGCGAGCGCCGCGGCAGCCGCGTTGGCGGCGAGCGCCCCGCCCGCCGGCACCAGGGTCGACCGCGCCGGGAGGCTAGCTCGAATAGCGGCCATAGCCGTACGCCGTCGCCTTGGCCCGCGACCGGTTCGCGACCACCCCGAGCAGCGGCGCGTCGACGGCGCGGAGGAGGTCCTTCGCGCGACGGGCCGCCTCGAGCGGCGTCCGTTTCACGTCGACGACGAGCACGACGCCGTCCACCGCGCGCGAGACGATCGCCGCGTCGGCGATCGGCAGCACCGGCGGTGCGTCGATCACGATCCAGTCGTACGACGCGCGCGCCTCCTCGATCAGGTCGGCGAGCAGCGGCCGGGAGAGCAACTCGGCCGCGTTCGTGACCGGTCCGCCCGCCGGCAAGATGTCGAGCGACGGCACCCGGGTCGGCACGACGAGATCCTCGAGCGACAGCCTGGCGACGCCCTTCAGGAAGCCGGCGAGCCCGGCGAAGCCCGAGGCTCCGAACACCTGGTCGACCTGCGGGTTGCGGAGGTCGGCGTCGATGAGGAGCGTCGGCCGCTCGCCGTACGCGCAGACGGCCGCGAAGTTCACGGCGGTCGTGCTTTTCCCCTCGCCGCGACGCGCCGACGTGAAGAGCACGACGCGGCGGCCCTCCGGCAGGCGGGCGTACGAGATCGTCGTCCGGAGCCCGCGGTACGCCTCGGCCTCGACCGAGTCGATCGGGATCGGCCCCCGGATCATGCATCGCCTCCGGCGCGCACGCCCTCCCGGGGCCGGCCGGCCGCCGCGTGCGCCCGGGCCGGCACGCGGTCACCGCCGACGCGGCGTCCGAGCGTCGGGATCGCCGCCAGCACGGGCAGGTCGAGGGCACGCTGCAGGTCCTCCGGGCTCCGGGCGCGATCCTGGACGTGCTCGAGCAGGAACATGAGGCCGGTGTTCAGGAGCAGGCCGAGCACGAGCGCGATCGCGAGCGTGCGCACCGGACGCGGTGCGTAGGCGCTCGTCGGCGTGCGCGCGCTGTCGATGACCTCGAGCTCGCGGTAGCTCGGATAGACCGGCTGGGTCGGGAAGCTCGTGGCCGGCACGCCCTGCGCGCGCAGCGAGCTGATCTGTTTCTCGTACAGCCGGGTCAGCTCGACGATGCGAGCGTTCCGTTGCGCCTCGAGCAGGCCCTGGAGCGCGACCGCGTACGCGTTCGCCGCCCCGGCCACCCGGCCGGCAGCGCTCCCGGTGCAGGTCGCGTGCAGGTACTCCGACTGGCCCACCTGCGAGAAGGAGCAGCGCTCGAGGCCACGGAAGCCGCCGAGCGCCTGCGCGGCGCGGCGCGCGACCTGCGCCGTGTTCCCGAGCGCGGCGATCGTGACGGCGCGCTCGCGCGCGCTCAGCGTGTCCTCGAGGGTGATGGAGCCCGTCGTGTCCATCGGCGCCTGCACCTGGAGCAGCGCGGAGGCGCGGTAGCTCGGCGCGGTCGAATAGGTCACCGCCGCCACGCCGCCCATGAGGGCGGCGGTGAGGCCGACCATGAGCAGCCAGTGGCGGCCGAGAACGGCGAGCAGACGGCTGATGCTCAAACGATCACCTCGTACGGGCCTCCTGTCGCTCCGGCCAGCCGGAACGGCTGTCCTCCGGCGAGTGTAAGAAGGCGCGGCCCCGGGGACCCCCCGCTCATCGTCCAGGCTCCTCTCCCCGTCGGGAGAGGTGTGGCCCGCGGTGCGTTCCGAGGCGCGCAAGAGCCCGCCGCAACGGCACGATCCGCTCGACGTCGTCGGCGAACTCGCGCCAGCGCGCCGGCGCGAAGACGCGAAGCGCGACCGGATAGAGCACCGCGCCCTCGACCACGAGCGGCGCGAGCTGCCAGGCGTGCGGCCCGACGGCAGCGGCGAGCGCCACCCGCGTCACGGTGACGCCCCCTCCCATGGCGAGCGCGGCGGCGAACGGCGCGCGGATCGCATAGAGCCACTCGGCGAGCGGCAGCTCCAGGATGCGCCCCGCCGCGACGAGCGCCACGACACCCATCACGAGCGTCGCGCCGGCACGCGCGGCGGCGAAGCCGACGATGCCGAAGGGGTAAAGGCCCGCGATCAGGGCGAACAG
>DATKQO010000276.1:0-2356 GCA_035532715.1 Gaiellaceae bacterium
CGCCTCCGCGAACGCGGCGATCCCCCAGCAGCTGTACGCCGAAGGGCTCGTCGAAAAGCCGGTCGTGTTCACGCGGAATGCGCTGATCCTGATCGTGCCGAAGGCGAATCCCGCGCACGTGCACTCGGTGTACGACCTGCGCAGAAAAGGCCTCAAGCTCGTCGTCGCCGCGCCGGGCGTCCCGGTCGGCGACTACACTCGCACCGTCCTCCACCATCTCGGCCTCGACAAGGTGCTCGCGAACGTCGTCAGCAACGAGATCGACGTGCGCGAGGTGCTTGCCAAGGTTGCGCTCGGAGAAGCCGACGCGGGCTTCGTGTACACGACCGACGCGCGAACGGTGAAAGGGAAGGTCGCGACGATCGGGATTCGCCGGAGCGCGCAGCCGGTCGTCCGGTACGCGGTGGCCGTCGTCACGTCGAGCACGCACCGGGCCGCCGCGCGCGCCTGGGTGAAGCGGCTCCTCGGCGAGCCGGAACAGAAGAAGCTCGTCGAAGCGGGCTTCCTGCGGGTCAGGTAGATGCGCCGCGCCGGCATCGCCTCGGTCGTCTTCGTGGCGACATTCGCCGCACTCGGCTTCCTCGCGCTGCCCGTCGTCGCGATCTTCGCACGCGTCTCGCCGGCCAGGCTCTTCGCACAGCTCGGGAACCCCATCGTCACCGACGCGCTGCTCGTCAGCTTGAAGACCACGCTCGTAGCCAATGCGCTCGTGCTCGTGCTGGGAACGCCGGCCGCCTGGGTGCTCGCTTCGCGCCGGTTCCGCGGGCGTTCGCTGCTCGTGACGCTCGTCGAGCTGCCGCTCGTCCTCCCGCCTGCCGTCGCGGGGCTCGGGCTGCTCGCCGCGTTCGGACGGATGGGGCTGCTGCACACGAGCATCCCGTTCACGCAGGCCGCGGTCGTGCTCGCCGTCGCGTTCGTCGCCAGCCCGCTCTACGTTCGCGCCGCGATCGCGGCGTTCGAGGCGGTCGACGCGAACATCGTCGCCGCCTCGCGCACGCTCGGCGCCGGGCCGACGCGCACGTTCTTCAGGGTGGTCATGCCGCTCGCCCGCGGCGGTCTCGTCGCCGGCGCTGCACTGGCGTTTGCGCGCGGCCTCGGCGAGTTCGGTGCGACGATCATGTTCGCGGGCAGCCTGCGCGGCGTCACGCAGACGTTGCCCCTTGCCGTCTATGCGGAGTTCGACGTGAACTTCGACGTCGCGCTCGCCGTCAGCGCGCTGCTCGTCCTGATCAGCGCGACCCTCCTCGTCACCCTCAAGTGGCTTCCCTCGGCGTCGACTTCACGCTTCCGCTTCGCGACTTCGAGCTGACGCTCGCGCTCGAGGTCGAGCGGACCGTCGCGCTCGTCGGCCCCTCCGGGGCCGGCAAGACCTCGACGCTGCGGGTGATCGCGGGGCTCGCCCGGCCCGCACGCGGCCGCGTCATGCTCGGCGAGGAGGCGTGGTTCGACAGCGAGCACGGCGTCGACCTGCGTCCGGAGGAGCGGCGCGTCGGGCTCGTGTTCCAGGAGTACGCGCTCTTTCCGCACATGAGCGTCCGCGCGAACGTCGCCTACGGCGGGCGCGAGCGGGTCGACGAGCTGCTCGACCGGTTCCACATCGCGCACCTCGCAGACGCGCGGCCGGCACGGTTGTCGGGCGGCGAGCGGCAGCGCGTTGCGCTTGCACGGGCGCTCGCGCGCGATCCGGCGGTGCTGCTGCTCGACGAGCCGCTTGCGGCGCTCGACGCGCACACGAAGCTGCAGGTTCGCGGCGAGCTGAGCGAGCTGCTGCACGATCTTGCCCTCCCCACCCTCCTCGTCACGCACGACTACGAGGACGCGGCGGCGCTCGCCGACGAGGTCGGCGTCGTCGTCGACGGATCGCTCCGCCAGCTTGCTGCTCCGGCGGAGCTCGTCGCTCGGCCGCGCGATGCATTCGTCGCGTCCTTCACCGGCGCGAATCTCCTGCACGGCACGGCGCGACGCGCGGGCGACGACCTCACCGAGGTGCAGCTGCGAGAAGGGCAGCGGCTGTTCTCGAGCGACCACGGTGAGGGCGAGGTCGGCGTCGTCGTCTATCCCTGGGAGATCTCGGTCGCGCGCGCACACGCGGATGACTCCGCGCTGAACGTCGTGCGCGGCGAGATCGGCTCGGTCGTCGAGATCGGGAACCGCGTGCGGGTCCGGATCGGGCCGGTGACGGCGGAGGTGACGTCGTCCTCGGCCGAGCGCCTCGAGCTCGCGCGCGGCGGGATCGCGTACGCGACGTTCAAGGCGACAGGCACGCGGCTCGTGCCGCTCTGAGCCGGCCCGGTCCACGAGTGAGGCCCCGTCTCCGGGGCCTCGGGCCGTGCTGATGTCTGTTCGGCGGTGCTGC
>DATKQO010000277.1:0-16580 GCA_035532715.1 Gaiellaceae bacterium
CGGCGAACGCCACCACCGCGGCGATCGCGACGAGCGCCGTCCGTGGGCGCCTGACGATGCTGTGCATGGGCGGTTCCTTTCGTTCGGTTCGGGTTCGAGTGTGGGGACTTCGGGCGCGCATTGCAATCCACCAGCCTCTCATGCCAGCGCAGCGAGGATCGCAGCGAGCGTCCCGCCGGGGCCGTAGCGGACGACATCGGCGGCGGGAAGGCCGGTCTCCGCCTCGGCCGCGGCGAGGGCCGACCGGGCGCCGCGGTCGTCGAGAGCCGCCGCGTCGAGCGCGATCGCAGCGACCCGGGCCGGCGACGTAGTCGGAGATCACGGGGTCGACCGCGATTCCCCAACCGGCGATCGCAATGCCGGTCTGGCCGTTCGGCACGAAGACCGAGTCGAGACCGCGTGCGGTGAGGATCGCGAGCCGCTCGCTCATGCGGGAGCGACGCCGAGCCCCGGTTCGCGCGACAGCACGACCCTCCCGTCCTCGAGCCCGAGGCCGGTGAAGGGCGCGTCCTCGATCAGCAGGTGCCCGTCGAGGTCGACGTGATCGACGAGCGAGCCGAGCTGTGCGGCCTGCGCGATCCCGAGCTCCGACTCGATCATGCAGCCGAGCATCACCGACAACCCGAGCGCGCGCGAGGCGTGGATCATCCGCACAGCTTCACGGATCCCGCCGCACTTCGACAGCTTGATCACGATGCCGTCAGCGTATGTCGCGATCCCGGCGACGCTCGCGAGATCCTTGCAGCCCTCGTCGATGAGGACGGGCAGGCGCGGCTCGAGCGCACGGTAGGCCCGGTAGCTCGCGCGGTCGGCTGCGGGGAACGGCTGCTCGACGAACTCGACGCCGAGCTGAAGGAGGCGCGGCAGCAGCGCGTGCGCGGTGTCGAGCGTCCAGCCCTCGTTCGCGTCGATCCGCAGGCGCGCACCGGTCTGCGCGCGCACCGCCTCGAGCCGGTCGAGGTCGGCATCGCCACCGACCTTCACCTTGAGGACGCGAAACGCACCGGCGCGCTGGACACGCGAGCGCGTTCCCTCGACGGTGTCGATCCCGATCGTGAAGCTCGTCTCGGGCGTGACCGGATCGAGGCCGAACAGGCGCCAGACGGGCAGACCGGCACGCTTGCCGGCCCAGTCGTGGAGCGCGCCGTCGAGGGCCATCTTCGCGCCCTGCGGCCCGTCCCAGGCGCGCAGGCGCCCGGCGATCCGCTCGAGCGCCCAGGGATCGTCGCCGAGGAGCGCGCGGCCGTCCGCCTCGAGCGCGGCGACGATCCCGGCGGCGCTCTCGCCCCAGTAGTCGACCGGAGCGCCCTCCCCGTAGGCGATGACGCCGTCGTGCTCGAGCTCGAGGATGCAGACCCGCTCGACATCGACCGACGCGTTGGCGATCGTGAACGTCTCGGCGAGCCTCAGCGTCTCCTCGCGGGCGGCGAGATTCACCCTGAACTGCCCATGGCTGCGAGCACGCGCTGCATCCGCCCATCATCGCTCACGCACCCCTTAGGTTCTGGTGATTCAATCCAGGGCCTTCGGCCAGCCACAGGGAGGTCTCCGTGCCCGAGCCCGCGAACGGCTCATCGGCGTCACCTGCCGAGATCAGCGACCGGCTCGAGCAGGCGCTCTTCGAGATCCGGCGCGTCATCGCAGGCCAGGACCAGATGCTCGAACGCGTTCTCGTCTGCCTCCTCGCGCAGGGGCACCTGCTGATCGAGGGCGTCCCGGGTCTCGCGAAGACGCTGACGATCAAGACGACGGCCGACGTGCTCGGCGGCACGTTCGCGCGCGTCCAGTTCACGCCCGACCTCGTTCCCGCCGACCTCGTCGGGACGCGCGTCTACCGGCCCGACCAGGGCAGCTTCGACACCGAGCTCGGCCCGGTCTTCTGCAACTTCCTCCTCGCCGACGAGATCAACCGCGCGCCGGCGAAGGTCCAGTCCGCGCTGCTCGAGGTCATGCAGGAGCGGCAGGTCACGATCGCCCACACCTCCTACCCCGTCCCGTCGCCGTTCCTCGTGATGGCGACGCAGAACCCGATCGAGTCCGAAGGCACGTATCCGCTGCCGGAGGCGCAACTCGACCGCTTCATGCTGAAGATCCTCATCGACTATCCCGAGCACGACGAGGAGCTGACGATCGTGCAGCGCCAGCTCGTGCCGCACCCGGAGCTGCGTGAGGCTCTCTCGCTCGACGACCTCCGCGAGCTCCAGTCGATCGTGCTCCACGTCTACGTCGACCCGGCACTCGTCAGCTACAGCGTCGCGCTCGCCGCTGCGACGCGCCTGCCGGAGAGCGTCGGCCTCGGCGAGCTCGGGGAGTACGTCTCCTTCGGCGCGAGCCCGCGCGGGCCGATCAGCGTCGTGCAGGCCGCCCGCGCGCTCGCTCTCGTCCGCGGCCGCGACTACGTGACGACCGACGACGTGCGCGCGCTCGCGAAGGACGCGTTCCGCCACCGGCTCGTGCTCAGCTACCAGGCGCTCGCGGAAGGCATGACGCCCGACAGGATCCTCGACTCGGTTCTCGCCGCGGTCCCCGTGCCGGAGGTGACGTTCGCCCGGTCGAGCGCCGCATGAACGTCTCGCCGCTCCTCGGGGCGGCAACGCCCGAACGTCCCGGTCCGGGCCGCCTCCCGCTCGACCTGCTCCGGGCGCTCCAGATCGAGGTCGGCCGGCGGCTGTCGGGGATGCTCGCCGGCGACTATCGCTCCTCGCATTACGGAGACGGAGTCGAGCTCGCGCAGGTGCGCCCTTACGAGGCCGGGGACGACGTGCGCAAGATGGAGTGGAACGTCACCGCGCGCACCGGGGTGCCGCACGTGCGCGTGCATCTCGCCGAGCGCGTGCTCGTCACGTGGCTCATGCTCGACACGTCGCCGTCGATGCACTTCGGCACGGCCGAACGGCGCAAAGCCGACGTCGCGGACGGCGTGGCGATCGCGACCGGTCACATCGCGACGCGCCGCGGCAACCGGCTCGGGATCACCACGTTCGGCGACCGGGACCCGGCCACCGTGCCTCCCGCGCAGGGACGCGCCGGGCTGATCGGCCTGCTCGCGGCGTTGCAGCGCGAGCCCGAGCCCGGGCACGTCGGCGCGACGTCGCTCGGCGCAGCGCTCCGGCACACCGGCGCGATCGCGCGCCAGCGCGGCATCGTCGTCGTCGTCTCCGACTTCCGCGGGCCGCTCGACTGGCGCAAGCCGCTGCTCGAGCTGATGAGCCGCCACGAGGTGCTCGCGGTGGAGATCCGCGACCCGCGCGAGCAGGAGCTGCCCGACGTCGGCGAGCTCTGGCTCGTCGACCCCGAAACCGGCCGCCAGGTGCGCGTCGACACGCGCAGCACGACGTTGCGCGAGCGCTTCGCCGCCGCTGCGGCCGCCGAGCGAAGCGGTGTCGCGCGCGTCCTCTCCGCCCTCGGCGTTCCCCACGTCGTGCTTTCGACGTCGGGCGACTGGCTTCGTCCGTACGCGGAGTTTCTCGGAGCGCGCCGGTGAGCTTCTCGCAGCCGTTCGCCCTCGTCGCGCTCGGCGCGGTGCCGCTGCTGCTCGTGCTCTGGATCCGCAACGAGCGGCTCCGCCGCGCGTCGGCGTCGCGGTTCTCGACGCCCACGCTGCTGCCGAATCTCGTTCCCCGCCGGCCGGGACGGCTTCGCTACGTCCCGCTGACGTTGTTGCTGCTCGCGCTCACCGCGATGATCGTCGGCGTCGCGCGACCGCACGCGAATCTCTCCGTACCGCGCAAGGAGGCGACGGTCGTGCTCGCGATCGACGTCTCGCGCTCGATGACGGCGACCGACGTGCGGCCGTCGCGCCTCGACGCTGCACGGGCCGCAGGCGACGCGTTCCTCGCCAGGGTTCCGAGCAGCTACGCCGTCGCGCTCGTCGCCTTCGGCAGCCGTGCGTTCCTCGCCGTGCCTCCGACGACTGACCACGCGCTCGTCCGGCAGGGGCTGAGCGACCTGACCGCCGGCGAAGGGACGGCGATCGGCGACGCGATCCTGCTCGCGGCACGCGTCGGGCAGCGGCAGCGACCGATCGAAGGGGTCGTGCCGCCGACGTCGGTACTGCTCATCTCCGACGGCGCCCGCGACGGCGGCCTCACGCCGCCGCTCACCGCGGCTCGACGGGCGAAGGCGCTCCACGTCGCGGTCTCGACCGTCCTCGTCGGCACGCCGAACGGCGTCGTGACGACGAGGCTCCTCGGCGGTTACAGCGAGCGAATCCGCGTCCCGCCGAGCCCCGGGACGCTCCAGCAGGTCGCGCGGACGACGGGCGGCGAGTTCTTCCGCGCGCGGACGAGCGCCGCCCTCAGCGACGTGTACCGGAAGCTCGCAACCCGCGTCGGCCACCGGACGGTCAACCGGGAGATCACCGACTTCTTCGCCGGCGGCGCGATCGCCGTGCTGCTCGCCGCAGGACTGCTGTCGGCGTTCTGGTTCCGGAGCGTCGTGCCGTGAGGCGCACAATCGTGATCGCGCCGTTCGCCGCGCTCGCGTTTGCGGCCGCCGCGGCGCCCGCGGGCGCGACGAACGAGTGCCGCGGGCTCCAGATCTGCGTCCCGGTTGCAGGGCCCTGGGTCGTCGCGCCCGCCTCCGGCGTCGAGTTCCAGCTCAGCTGCCCGAAGCGGTTCGTCGTCGGCGGTCTCGACGCCGAGCTGAGCGACCGCGCGATCGACGTCAACTTCGCCGGGGGCCTCGGCAGCCCCGTCAACCCGGGGATCACGACCTCGGGAGCGGCCGTCTTCCTCGGACGCTTCGTCGGACGACGCGTCGACGGCGCGAGCTTCCGGCCGCACATCGGCTGCATTCCCGCCTCGGGCGCCGGACAGCGCACGCCGACCGCCGTGCAGGTCTTCAAGCCCGGGGCCCCGGCGGTTCGCGTCGTCGAGGAGCTCGCTGTCAGCTCCGGCACGCGGCGGCTCACCGCAGCGTGCGGGAGAGGGCGGCGATTCGTGCGCGCGACCCACGCGATCGGCTTCTACACCTTCGCTCCGCCACCGGCGGCGTTGATCGCGAGCGTGCACGTGCAGCAGACGGTACGCGGAGGACGTGTGCGCCTGGTGGTGCACGCCGGGACGGCGTTTCGCGGTGCGCCGGCCGTGAGCGCGATCGTGCAGATCGATCTCGTGTGCGCGGTGGGCACGTGAGCTTCGGCCATCCGTACCTGCTGCTCATGCTCCTCGTCGTCCCACTCGCGGTGGCCGCGTACCGGTTCGTCGAGCGGCGGCGGATGCGTTACACGGTGCGCTACACGAACGTCGAGGTGCTCACGCTCGTGGCCGGTGGGCGCCCGTGGCGGCGCTATGCGACGGCGGCCGTCTTCCTCGCGTCGGTCGCGCTTCTGTGCGTCGCGGTGTCGCAGCCACACGTGCGCTCGACCGTGACGAGCGACAGGGCGACGATCATCCTCGTGCTCGACGTCTCCGGCTCGATGCAGGCGATCGACGTGAAGCCGACGCGCCTCGCCGCCGCGCAGAAAGCGATTCACGCGTTCCTCGACAAGGTCCCGAGTCGCGTGCGCGTCGGGCTCATCCTGTTCGCGGGTGAGGCGCAGGTCGCGACACCACCGACGCGCGACCACCAGCTCGTCGGCGAGGCGGTCGATGCTGCGGGCGACTTCCGCGGCTTCGGCGGCACGGCGATCGGCGACGCCATCGCCGTCGCGGTGCGGCTCGGTCTCGCGACGGTCGGAAGCGACAAGGGCCGGACGCTCGCCTCCTACTCCGCAGCCCCGCCGCACGTTGCGAGCTCCCTCGTCTCGATCCTCTTCCTCTCCGACGGACACCAGACCCAGGGCTACCTCCAGCCGCTCCAGGGCGCAGCGCGGGCGCGCGCGGCCGGAATCCCGATCTACACGATCGCGCTCGGCACCACCGGAGCGACGACGCTGCGGGGATTCCCGAACGGGTTCAACGGGGCGGCGCCGTTCGGCGTCCCGGGCCTCGGAGCACGTGGGCTCAGCCCCGACCCGGTGACGCTGAAGGCGATCGCGACCGCGACAGGAGGGCAGTTCTTCCGCGCGCGGTCCGCCGGCGCCGCAGATGCCGCCTACCGGAAGCTCGGGTCGAGCCTCGGGCGGACGACCGGAACCACCGAGGTGACGAACGCGTTCATCGCCGCGGCCGCCGCGCTGCTTGTGCTCGCCGGCGTGCTCTCGGCCCTCTGGGCCCCGCGGCTGCCGTGACGCGACCGCGCGCGTGCCGGGTCGGTGAAGCGCGCCTCGGAGCTCGCCGGGAACGAACGGTAGCCGCCCGGCGTTGGACGAAGCATGGACGACGAGAAGACCCGGGTCGACGACAACCCGGAAGAGCTCCGGTACGAGCTGTGGACGGACGGAGCGCTCGCGGGCTTCATCAGCTACACGCTCGGCGACGGGGAGATCACGCTCGTCCACACGGAGGTCGAGCCGGCACTCGAGGGGCGCGGGCTCGGCAGCGCCCTCGTCGCGGGCGCACTCGACGACGTTCGCGCGCGTGGCCTCAAGCTCCGCTCCCTGTGCCCGTTCGTCGTGGCGTACCTCCGGCGGCATCCCGAGCTCGCCGACCCGCTCGCGTAGCGCTCGCTACGCGCGAACGAGCGGCTTGTACTTGATGCGATGCGGCTCGAGCGCGTCGGCACCGCGCGTCTCGGCGACCCACTCGACGTACTCGCCCCACGAGCCCTCGAACCACGTCGTCTGGCTGTTGCCCTCGAACGCGAGGATGTGCGTCGCGACGCGATCGAGGAACCAGCGGTCATGCGTGATGACGACGGCACAGCCTGCGAAGTCGAGCAACGCGTCTTCGAGCGCGCGCAGCGTGTCGACGTCGAGGTCGTTCGTCGGCTCGTCGAGCAGCAGCACGTTGCCCCCGCTGCGCAGCAGCTTCGCGAGATGGACACGGTTCCGCTCTCCGCCGGAGAGGTCGCCGACGCGCTTCTGCTGATCGCTTCCCCTGAAGTTGAACTGGGAGACGTACTGGCGCGAGTTGATCTCCTTCTTGCCGAGCTCGATGATGTCGTGCCCGCCGCTGATCTCCTTCCAGACCGTGTTCGCCGGGTCGAGCTCGCCGCGGGATTGATCGACGTACGCGAGCTGCACCGTGTCGCCGACCTTGAGCGAACCGGCGTCGGGCGTCTCCTCGCCGGCGATCATCCGAAAGAGCGTCGTCTTGCCGGCGCCGTTCGGGCCGATCACGCCGACGATGCCGGCAGGCGGAAGCGAGAACGTCAGGTCCTCGACGAGCAGCTTGTCGCCGAAGCCCTTCTGCAGGTGCTCGGCCTCGATCACGAGGTCTCCGAGCCGCGGGCCCGGCGGGATGTGCATCTCGACCTTGTCGAGCTTCACGTTCTGCTCGTCGGCGAGCAGCTTCTCGTAGGCGCTGAGCCGTGCCTTCGACTTGGCGTGCCGTGCGCGCGGGCTCATGCGCACCCACTCGAGCTCGCGCGCGAGCGTGCGGCGGCGCGCCGACTCCGTCTTCTCCTCGACGGCGAGGCGCTGCTGCTTCTGGTCGAGCCACGAGCTGTAGTTCCCTTCGAACGGGATGCCCTTGCCCCGGTCGAGCTCGAGGATCCAGCCGGCGACGTTGTCGAGGAAGTAGCGGTCGTGGGTGACGGCGACGATCGTGCCCTTGTAGTCGGCGAGGAAGCGCTCGAGCCACGCGACCGACTCGGCGTCGAGATGGTTCGTCGGCTCGTCGAGCAGCAGCAGGCTCGGCGACGAGAGGAGCAGCCGGCACAGCGCGACCCGGCGCCGCTCGCCGCCGGAGAGCGTCGTCACGTCGCGATCGCCGTCTGGAAGCCGCAGCGCGTCCATCGCGTGGTCGAGATGCTCCTCGAGCTGCCACGCGTCGGCGCGGTCGATCGCGTCCTGCACTTTCGCCTGGTCGGCGAGGAGCGCGTCGTAGTCGGCGTCGGGCTCGGCGAACGCGGCGGAGATCGCGTTGAAACGGTCGAGGAGGTCGCGCAGCTCGCGCACGCCGTCCTCGACGTTGCCGCGCACGTCCTTGGCCGCATCGAGATACGGCTCCTGCTCGAGGAAGCCGACCGTCGCGCCGGGCGCGAGCTCGGCGACGCCCGACGACGGTTCTTCCTTCCCCGCCATGATCCGCAGCAGCGTCGACTTGCCGGCGCCGTTCGGCCCGAGCACTCCGATCTTCGCTCCGGGCAGGAACGAGAGCGAGATGTTCGCGAGCACCTGCCGGTCGGGGCCGTAGAACTTGTCGGCCCGGTACATCGTGTAGACGTATTCGCCGCTCATCGGGGGGCCACTGTAGTCGGAGTACCCTCAGCGTCGTGGCAGGCTGCTGCACGCAGACGGAGTACCGCAGGTTGTTCAACCGCCGGGTCGCGGAGAGGGACGCACGCCGCTATCGCCGCCGCGGGTTGACGGGCACCGCCCGGACGCTGACGCAGCTCGCCGGCGACGTCGCGGGTGCGAGCGTCCTCGAGATCGGCGGCGGCATCGGCGCGATCGAGCTCGAGCTGCTGGGCGCGGGCGCCGAACGCGCGACGAGCGTCGAGCTCTCCGGCGCATACGAGGCCGCGGCGGCGGCGCTGCTCGACGAGCGCGGCCTCGCGAATCGGGTCGACCGCAGGGTCGCGGACTTCGTCTCCGACGCCGCGGCCATCGGCCCGCATGACGTCGTCGTGCTGCACCGGGTCGTCTGCTGCTACCCGGACGCCGGCGCCCTCGTCGGCGCAGCGGCCGAACGCGCGCAGCGGAAGCTCCTGCTCACCTATCCCCAGGAGCGCGCGCTCGTTCGGGCGGGTGCCCGCGTCGTGAACGTGCTCCTTCGGCTCTCGGGGTGCGGCTTCCGGACGTATGCCCACCCGGTCGCGCGCATTCACGCGGACGCAGCGAGGCACGGCCTCGTCCTCGTCGCGCGCGAGCGGCGCGGGCTGCTCTGGGAGTCCGCCGCCTTCGCGCGGGGCTGAGACCGGGCGGGCTCGGGCCTGGACTCAGCGCAGGATGCCGGTGTGGCCGAGCGAATACCGGCCCGGCTGCGGCCAGACGCAGACCCCGTGCGGGCCGTGGCCGACGGGGATCCGCGCGAGCAGGCGACCGGTCGAGGTGCTGATCGCGTAGACCTCGCTGTTCCAGCGACCGGAGAGCCAGAGCACCTTGCCGTCCGCGGAGATGTTGCCCATGTCGGGACTGCCTCCGCCCGGGATGTGCCACGTCTTGACGACGCGACGCGTGCGGAACGAGATGACCGAGACCGACCCGCCGGCGCGGTTCGTGACGTACAGGTAGCGCGCGTCGCGACTCGGGTAGAGGCCGTGCGCGCCCGGCCCCGTCGGCATGAAGCGCAGCACGCGAAGGTTGGCGCCGTCGATCAACCACACGCCGTTCGAGTTCATGTCGGCGACGTAGAAGACCTTGCCGTCGGGGGAGAGCTTCACGTCCTGCGGCCCCGCGCCCGGGCGCAGCTGGAGGGTGCCGAGGAGCCGCTCGTGCTGGACGTCGACCTTGAGGATCATCCCGGAGAACTCGCAGCTTGCGAGCAGGTAGCTCCCGTCGGCGGAGAAGTCCATGTGGTCGACCCCCGAGCAGGGGACCTTCAGCGAGTGGTGGAGCTTGAACGTGTGCGCGTCGCGGAAGTCGAGCCGGTGGAGCCGTTCGGCCACGACGATCGCGTAGCGCCCGTCCGGCGTGAAGTACATGTTGTACGGATCCTCGACCGGGATCGTCGTCGCCGACGGCTTGCCGGTGTTCGGATCGATCGGCGTGAGGCTGTTGCCGGCATCGTTCGTGACGTAGAGCGTCTTCAAGTCGTACGACGGGACGACGTGCTGCGGCAGCGCGCCCACGGCGAAGTGCCGGACGATCTTGAACGTTCGCTGGTCGATCACGTCGACGGTGTTGCTGTCGCTGTTCGGCACGTAGACGTACGGGCGCGCGTTGCGCACGACCGGGCTGAGGTTGCCGACGGCGTCCGCCGCGTAGACGTTGTTCTTGTCGAGGAGCGGCGGGACGCCGGCGACGACGGTGGTCGTCGCGTGGATCGCGCCGCGGGGCTGCAGCTCGTCGATCGTCGTGACCGTGCCGGCCGTCGACCGGCCGCCGACGACGAGGACGCCGTGCGCCTCGCCGATCGCGGCGAGATCCGAAAGTGGTTGCCGGAGCACGCCCGCCTGGACGATCTTCCGCTTCGCGATGTCGATCGCGACGATGCGATCGGTCGGCGTGCCGGTCGCCGCGCCGCGCCCGCCGACGACGTATGCCACCGAGCCGAAGGTCGCGGCTGCCGCATGCGTCGTCGGCGCCGGAAGCCGGCCGAGCCTGAAGACGCGCCCTGCGGCGGGCGGGTACTCGTACACGACGTCACTCGCGGTGCCGTTCGGAAGCGAGCCGCCCGCAATGATGAGGCGCCCGCCGACCGCGGTCACGGCCGCGTAGCGCAGCGGCTGGGGAAGATGCGCGACGACACGGGCCGCGCCGCCCGGCTTCCAGGCGACGATCGTGTCGAGCCAGCGCGTACCGTCGTAGCCGCCGACGATGTACGCCGTGCCGGCGATGGCGGCCGCCGCCTGGTCGGAGCTCCCGGAGGGCAGATGTCCGATCGCCTCCGCAGCTCCCGTGCCCGGGTCGACGCGGACGATCGTGTCGATCTGCGTGGTGGCGGTGCCGCCGCCGAAGAGATAGACGAGACGGCCGAGCGTCACGGCCGCCGAGTCGTGCAGCGCGGTCGGAAGCCGGCCGATGCGGCGCGCGCCGGCGCGCGTCACCGTCACGATGTCGTTTCGCGACGTATCGGCCGCGGTGAGACCGCCGAGGAGCACGGCGCCCCCGCCGAATGCGGTGAACGCGGCATCCTGCACGGCGGAGTCGAGCGTGCCGGCCGCGACGGGGACGAGCCGCCGTACCGCCGCCGGGCGCGTCGCTTTCGTCGTGTGGGTCGTCGCCTCCACCCCGGCCGCGGACGCCGTGTGCCGTGAGCCTCCACAGCCGACCGTGAGCGCGACGAGGGCGAGCGGCAGCAGGGCCGGCCGGAACCTCACCTCGTCAGTATCGCGACCCGGCGATGAAGGCCGCATGAACCACCCGCAGTTGCCGCCGGGGCGTCCACGTGGCACTTTTCGAGATCATGCTGCGCGTCGCCGCTCTCCTCGCCCTCGCCGCACTCGCGGGAGCCCCCGCGGCCGGCGCCTGGACGACCCTGACCGGCGGCGTCCAGAACACCGTCGTCCCCTCGCTCGTCACGACGCAGGCGGGAACCCAGCTCGCCTCGTTCGAGTCTCAGGTCGCCGGCACGATCTCCGTCTCCCGGAACGGCGGCGCAGCGAGGATCGTCGCCGCCGGCGACCCCGTGGCGGGCGGCACGCAGCTCGTGCAGCAGCCGAGCGGTGCGATCCAGCTCTACTTCCCGAACGCGCAGGGCGTCGGACGCCTCACGTCGACCGACGACGGCGTCTCGTGGACGGGCCCGATCCAGACCCAGTCGCACACGACCGGGCCGGTGGAGAGCGCGGCGCTGCTCCCCGACGGGACGCCGCTCTTCACCCAGGACGGCACCGGCTTCGTGAACGTCTTCCGCGGACTGAACGGCGAGACGGTCGAGAACGTCTACCCGCGCTGCTGCGGCTACCACGAGTCGCTCGCGGTGGACAGCACCGGCCTCGTGCAGGTCGCGCTCTACTCGAACGCCGATCCGGACGGGGCGACCGCCTACGAGCCGCTCGCAGCCGACCTGACCGCGGGGCCCACGACGGTGCTCAAGCCGGTCGCCGAGCACGAGGCGCCGCTCGTCTCTGACCGCTCCGGCAACACCTTCCTCGCGTGGGCGCCCGGCTACCCGGTCGCGACGGGGGTCTCGGTCGTCCCGTTCCGGGGCGGCTCGCCCGCGGGCGACGGCGTCACGTTCGGCGGCGCGTTCGGCGGCGGCGACCCGCACATGGCGCTCAGCGTCGACCCGCAGGACCGGCTGTGGGCGGTGTGGACGCAGCAGGGGAAGCTCGAAGCGGCGCGCTCGCGCAGCCACGGCATGCACTTCGGCGCGACGGTGACGATCCCGCTGCCGGGCACGGCGTACGAGCTCTGGGCGCTCGGCCTGAGCGGCACGCCCGGCACTGTCGAGGTCGTGGTCAACACCGGCTCGAGCCTGGTCGAGCAGCAGGTGCAGCCCGGGCTCTCGGTCCACGTCTACAAGAAGACGAGGAACGTGGGACGCAAGCGGGCCGTCTCCTGGTGGGCGCAGGCGCTCGACGACGGCTTCGGGGTTCCCCGCGTCACGTTCACGGCTCGCGGCCGCCGGGCGCGCGGGAATGCGGCGGGCCGGGCGCAGCTGACCGCCGCAGGCTTCAAGCCCGGCCCGGCCAAGGCCTCGGCTCCAGGCTATGTGAGCGCCTCTTTCGCCATCCCCTAGCGGGCTACCATGCCTTGGTGGCTGTGACCGCGGGACCGAGACGGCTCGATGCGCGCACCCTGCGCGCCGATTTCCCGATCTTCGAGCAGGAGATCCACGGCAAGCCGCTCGCGTTCCTCGACTCCGCCGCGAGCTCGCAGAAGCCACGCCAGATGATGGAGGCGATGACGGCGTTCTATTCGACGTCGTACGCGAACGTGCATCGCGGCGTCTACGTGCTCGCCGAGCGGGCGACCGCCGCGCTCGAGCTTGCGCGCGAGAAGGTGCGGGCTCTCCTCAACGCGCAGGACGTGCGCGAGATCGTGTTCGTGCGCAACGCCACCGAGGCGATCAACCTCGTCGCGTACGCGTGGGGGATGAACAACCTCGGCCCGGGCGACGTCGTCGTCGTCACCGAGCTCGAGCACCACTCGAACTTCGTTCCGTGGCAGTACGTCGCGGGCCGAACCGGTGCGGGCATCGCGATGATCCCGCTGGACGAGCACGGCGAGCTCGACCTGTCGTCGCTCGATGCGATCGCGGCGCAGGGAGACGTCAAGGTCGTGGCGACCAATCAGGTGTCGAACTCCCTCGGCACGATCAACCCGGTCGAGAAGCTCGTCGCCTGGGCGCACGCCCAGGACGCGATCTTCGTCCTCGACGCCGCACAGTCGGCGCCGCACATCGCCGTCGACGTGCAGGCGCTCGGCGCCGACTTCGTCGCGGTCTCCGGGCACAAGATGTGCGGCCCGAGCGGCATCGGCGCACTCTGGGGCCGCGCGGAGCTGCTGCAGGCGATGGAGCCGTTCCTCACGGGCGGCCACATGATCAGCTCGGTCAGCCTCGACCGGACGACGTGGGGCGAGCTCCCGCACAAGTTCGAGGCGGGAACCGCGCCGATGGCCGAGGCCGTGGGCCTCGGCGCCGCCATCGACTATCTGCAGGCGGTCGGCTTCGACGCGATCCACGAGCACGAGCACGAGCTGACGACGTACGCGCTCGGCCGCATGGGCGAGATCCCGGGCATCACGCTGTACGGCCCGCCGGCCGAACGGCGTGCCGGCATCGTCTCGTTCAACATCGAAGGCATCCACCCGCACGACGTCGCGCAGATCCTCGACATGAACGGCGTCGCGATCCGGGCCGGGCATCACTGCTGCCAGCCGCTGATGCAGAAGCTCGGTGTCGCGGCCACGAATCGCGCGAGCTTCTATCTCTACACGGTGCAGGAGGAGATCGACCAGCTCGTCGACGGGCTCGCGATGGTGCGTAAGGTGTTCGCGTGAACGAGTTCGACCAGATGTACCGCGAGGTGATCCTCGATCACTACAAGAACCCGCGCGGGCACGGCCACATGGAGGACGCCGACGCGGAGGCCGAGGGGCAGAACCCGCTCTGCGGCGACGAGGTCTCGATCTACGTCGCATTCGCCGAGGACGGCGAGACGATCGACGAGGTGAAGTTCTCGGGCCGCGGCTGCGCGATCTCGCAGGCTGCGACGTCGATGCTGACCGAGATGGTGCAGGGACGGAAGGCCGCCGACGTCGCCACGCTTGACAAGGACGAGTTGCTCGAGGAGATCGGGATCCCGCTCACGCCCGTCCGCCTCAAGTGCGCGATGCTCGGGCTGACCACGCTGAAGCTCGCGCTGCACAAGGCGAAGGGCACACCGCTTCCCGACGGCCTCGCCGGCTTCGACGAGCTCGAGCTCTCCTGACGTGGCGTTGATCGAGGTCGCGCCGGCGGACGCATTCACGCCGGGAACCATGAAGCTCGTCGTGGCCGCTCCCGGCGAGGTCGTGGGCGTCTACAACTGCGGCGGGTCGCTCTACGCGATCGAGGACCGCTGCTCGCACGACGACGGCCCGCTCTGCGAAGGCACGTGGGACGAGGACGAGTGCACCGTCGTGTGCCCGCGCCACGGCTCCGCGTTCGAGCTCGCGACCGGGCGACCGCGCTCGCTGCCGGCGTACGAGCCCGTGCAGACGTACCCGGTGTCGATCGTCGACGGCGTCGTTCGTGTCGACGTCGGCTGACGAGCGCCGCGCGCGCTGCTGGCCGACGGGCGACCCGCTCTACGTCGCCTACCACGACGAGGAATGGGGGCGCCCCGTCGCGGACGAGCACGGGCTCTTCGAGCGGCTCTGCCTCGAGGGCTTCCAGTCGGGACTCTCCTGGCTGACGATCCTGCGCAAGCGGGAGAACTTCCGCGCCGCGTTCGCGTTGTTCGACCCGGAGCGGGTCGCCCGTTTCGGCGTAGGCGACGTCGAGCGGCTACTGGGCGACGCCGGCATCGTCCGTCATCGCGGGAAGATCGAGGCGACGATCGCGAATGCGCGCGGCGTGCTCGCGCTGCGCGACGCCGGCACGCCGCTGCACGAGCTCGTGTGGTCGTTCGCACCGAAGGAGTACGGGCCGCCGCGCACCACGGGCGACTGGCAGGCGCAGACCGCCGAGTCGAAGGAGCTGTCGAAGCGGCTGAAGGCCGCCGGCTTCCGCTTCGTCGGGCCGACGACGCTGTGGGCCGCGATGCAGGCGTGCGGGGTCGTCAACGACCACCTCGCAACGTGCTGGGTACGCGACGAGGTCGAGCGCGTCAGGCTTCGAGTTGCTTCTTCAGCCGCTCGAAGTCCTTCCTGAACTGCTTCTCCGCGCGGCGCGCCATGATCCCGGACGCGAAGCCTGGCAGGAAGGCGGCGTCGCCCTCGGCGACCACCGTCAGCGTCGTCCCGCCGTCGCTCGCTGCGAGCTCGTGCCGCACGGTGAACGGGACCGGGCTGTTCAGCGCCTTCAGCACGAAGGTCCGCGGCGGGTCGTAGCCGGTGATCTCGAGCGTCGTGTTCAGCTCGCGGCCGAGCATGTGCCGCGACTCGCGAATCCGTGCTCCCGTGCGCGGCGGGCCCGCATCCTCGATCTGGGCACTGTGCACCCCCGACTGCCACGCCGGCAGGTTCGAGACGTTCGTGAGGTAGGCGAAGACGTCCTCGGGCGTCCGCGCGACCTCGACGGTCAGCTCCGCTCGCACAGCAGGAGCATAAGCGGCCTCGCTACGCTCCCGCCGTGCTGGACGACCGGGTGCGCGCCGTGCTCGAGCGCCTCGAAGCAGAGGACGCAGCCGAACGCGCGCAGGATCTTCCCCAGGCGGTGCGGGCCCGCGCGGTCGCGCCGACGACGGGCCGGTTCCTCTTCTCGCTCGTCGCCCCGCAGGCCGACTGCGAGGTGCTCGAGATCGGCGGATCGCGCGGGTACTCGACGATCTGGCTCGCCGCCGGCGCGCGCTATCTCGGCGGCCGCGTGCTTTCGCTCGAGCACGACCCGCTCAAGGTCGAGGCGTGGCGGCGGAACATCGCCGAGGCCGGGCTCGAGGAATGGGCCGAGCTCGTCGAGGGCGACGCCCGCGAGACGCTGACGGCGATCGACGACGTCTTCGACGTCGTCTTCATCGACGCCGAGAAGGAGGACTACGAGCAGCTGTTCCGGCTCGCCCGCGGCAAGGTCGAGCCGGCGGGTCTCTTCGTCGCCGACAACGTCCTCTCGCACGCGGAGACGCTGGCCGCCTACTCCGCGGCGCGCCAGGCCGACCCGACCCTCGAGAGCGTCACCGTTCCGCTCGACCGGGGCCTCGAGCTGAGCGTCGTCGTGCGGTAGCCGGAGCTTTCGCTATGGTTTCGTCTACCGCGGAAAGGAGGTGGTCCGGTAGTGATTTCAGACAGTACGGGCAGTGGAGGTACCAGCGGGTAGAGGTGCAGTCCCCGGGACCGACGGGGAATCGCCTAGCCAGCGTAGGGGACGACGCGACACGCGCCGCCCGGCATAGCCGGAGCAGGACGCGCCTCTGCCGAATCCACCCTGGTATCCGGAACGAGGGCCGCTCACGCGGCCCTCGTTTTTTCGTCTAGGCGGCATTGGAGACCGGGGCGGGAACGGCCTCGGCTGCGAGGCGTTCGAGCGTGAGCCGCAGCCGATCGACGAGCTCGCCGTCGAGCAGGCGGCCCTTTGCGTCGAATTTTTCGTGGGCGCGCGTCACGGGAAGCTCGTCCCCGACGACGCGGGCGCCGGCGACGCCGAGCACCTTGCGCAGATCGGCCTGCGCCCACATCGCTCCGAACTGACCCGTGCTCGCTCCGACGACGGCGACGGTCTGGTTGCGCAGGGCCCCCTCGCCGGCCGGGCGCGAGGCCCAGTCGACCGCGTTCTTGAGGACGCCCGGGATGGAGCCGTTGTACTCCGGCGTCGCGAAGAGGATCGCGTCCGCCGCCGCCCAGTCGG
>DATKQO010000278.1:0-16255 GCA_035532715.1 Gaiellaceae bacterium
CGAGCTCGCGCTCCCGTTCTCGCTCGTATGGGCGGGGCGCGGGATCAAGACGTTCACCGCGACCGGCAACCTTCCGGTTGTCGAAGGCGAGCCCGTCCTGTTCGAGATCTGGGTTTGCGCCGACGGCTACTGGGCCGACCACACGAAGAACCTCGTCGTCTCGCAGCTGCGAGACGACTACGAGGAGCTTTGCGGGCGGCTCATGGCGGTGTACGAGTCGGCGCTTGCCTTCATTCGTCCCGGCGCCTCGATGGCCGAGCTGGATCGGCTCGTTCGCGACGGCCTCGCGGAGGCGGGCTATCCGGGCCAGCCGACGCATCCGATCTGCCACGGGATCGGCGCGCGCGCACACGAGCCGCCCTATCCGCACCAGGCCGGCGGCGGCACCTTCGAAGCGGGCATGGTGCTCGCGGTCGAGCCCGGCGTCTACTGGGAGGGCGGCGGCGGCCTGCGCGTCGAGGACAACTTTCTGATCACTGCCGACGGGCTCGAGAAGCTCTCGGCCTTTCCCGATGGGGTGGTGCGCTGTTGAGCGATATCTGGACGGGCTCCCTGAACGACGATTACCGGGTCGGCGGCCGTGTAGGCCTTTACGACACGACGCTCCGCGACGGCGAGCAGACCGTCGGCGTCGTGCTCGATCCGGCGCAGAAGCTCGAGATCGCGAGGCTGCTCGACGAGCTGGGGATCGACCGCATCGAGGCCGGGTTCCCGCGCGTCTCGCAGGACGACTGGGACGCGGTGAAGCTCATCGCGGCTGCCGGCCTGCGCGCGCAGGTGTGGGGCTTCTCCCGTGCGGTGCCGGCCGACCTCGAGGCGCTCGTCGAGCTCGGCGTTCCCGCGTCGGTGATCGAGTCGCCGATCTCCGACCTGAAGCTGAACGCGATCGGCGTCGACCGTGAGACGATGCTCGGGCGGATCACCGGCGCGATGCGCTTCGCTGCGGAGCACGGGATCCACGCGGCGTTCTTCGGCGTCGACTCGACCCGCGCAGAGCCGGACTTCTACGAGCGTGTCTACGTGTCCGCCGTCGAGGCGGGCGCGAAAGAGGTCGTCGTCGTCGACACGCTCGGGATCGCGTCGCCGGAAGCGGTCGCCGATCTCGTCGGCAGGACGGTCGCATGGGTTGGGCCGGCCGTGCCGGTGCACTTCCACGGCCACAACGACTTCGGCCTCGCGACGGCGTCCGCCGTCGCGGCGGTGCGCGCCGGCGCGACGTGGATCCAGGGGACGATCAACGGCATGGGCGAGCGCGCCGGCAACGCGAATCTCGGCGAGCTCGCACTGACGCTGCGGGCGCTCTACGGCGTCGAGTCGAACCTGAAGCTCGACCGCGTGCGCGACGTCTCTGCGCGTGTGCAGGAGCTCTCCGGCTACGCGCTCGAGCCGTGGAAGCCGGTGACAGGGGAGACGCTCTTCCGCCGCGAGTCCGGCGCGGTCGCGTCGCAGTTCCACGACCCGCCCTCGATCGAGCCGTACTCGTCGCAGCTGGTCGCCGCCGAGCGCGGCATCGTGCTCGGCAAGAAGAGCGGGCTCGACTCGATCCGGATCAAGGCAGAGGAGCTCGGGATCGAGGTTCCGGAGGAGCGGCGGGCGGACGTGCTCGCGCGGGTGAAGGCGCTCGGCGCCCGTGAGCGCCGGCTCGTCAGCGACGACGAGTTCCGGGAGCTCGTCGTTGGCTGACTACGACGCCGTGATCGTCGGCAGCGGCGTCAACTCGCTCGCCTGCGGCGCGCTGCTCGCGCGCGGCGGCTGGCGCGTCTGCGTGCTCGAGCGCAACGAGTGGCTCGGCGGTGCGATCCATACGGCGGAGATCACCGAGCCGGGCTTCGTCCACGACGTCTTCAGCGCGTGGCACCCGCTGTGGGTCGGCGGGGCCGCGCACGCGGAGCTCGGCGACGAGCTCGCCGCGCGCGGGCTCGAGTATCTGAACACCGACCTTCCGACCGCGACCGCCTTCCCCGACGGCGCTGCCGCATTCCTCCTCCGTGCTGCCGAGGGGAACGCCCGCGAGCTCGGCCCGGAGTGGCCGGGCGTGCTCGAGCGCTTCTTCCCGAATGCCGACCTCGCCTTCGGGATCCTGGGCACCGAGCTCTGGTCGGCCGCCGGGCTCGGCTTCGGCTCGAAGGCGCTGAGGCGGCTCGGCCGCACGGGCCTCGCGGCGTTCACGGGCGAGCTGCTGCAGACGAGTCGCGACTGGCTCGAGGCGACGTTCGCGTCGGAGCGCGCGCACGGCCTGCTCGCGCCCTGGGTGCTCCACACGGGCCTCGGCCCCGACGGGGCGTCGTCGGGGTTCATGACGCAGGTGATCGCCGTCGCCGTCCAGGAAGGCGGGATGCCCGTCCCGCGCGGTGGGGGCGCGAGGCTCGCGGATGCGCTCGTCCGGCTCATCCGCGACCACGGGGGCGTCTGCGAGACCGGACGTGACGTCGAGCGTGTGCTCGTGCGCCAGGGTCGCGCGGTCGGCGTGCGGCTCGTGGGCGGGGAGACCGTCACCGCGGAGCGTGCCGTGATCGCGAACGTCACGCCGACGCAGCTTTACGGGCGCCTGCTCGAGCCGGGCGAGGTGCCGCAGCCCGTCGCCGAGGGCGCCCGCCGCTTCCGCTACGGCCGTGCCGAGATGCAGATCCATTTCGCGCTCTCCGAGCCGGCGCGCTGGGAGGGAGACGAGCGGCTGAATCGCACTGCGATCGTGCACGTGACCCCGGGGCTCGACGGTGTCTCGCGCGCCGTGAACGAGGCCGAGCGCGGGCTGCTGCCGGCGGAGGCGACCGTCGTCGTGGGCCAGCCGCTGACGCTCGATCCCTCGCGCGCGCCGGACGGGAGGGGAATCCTCTGGATCCAGCTGCAGGAGCTGCCCCGCTTCGTGAAGGGCGACGCGGACGGCACGATCGGCGCCGGCAACGGGAGCTGGACGGACGATCTCCGCGAGCGGTACGCCGACCGCATCCAGGCGCGGCTCGCGCGCCATCTCCCGAACCTCGAGTCGTCGATCCTCCGCCGCGTCGCGCTCGGGCCCCATGACCTCGAACGGATGAACCTGAACCTGCACGGCGGCGACCCCTACGGCGGCGCGCTCTCGCTCGACCAGAACTTCCTCTGGCGGCCCTTCGCGCGCGCGCCGGGCCATGCCACGGCGGTCGAGCGACTCTTCCACATCGGCGCGAGCACGTGGCCGGGCCCCGGTCTCGGCGCGGGCTCGGGCACGCTCGTCGCGCAGGCCCTCCTCAGGCCGCCCGTCGCCCAGCGGGCGCTCGCGAAGGCGCGGGCGCTCGCGAACCGCACCTAGCTCCCCGACGGCACCTGGACGGCCTGAGGCGTCAGACACCTGCGAGGCGCCGGGTCAGACACGGTGGGCACTTCTAGAAGGCGAAGATCGACCGGCCTTTGAGCTCAACCGTGTAGATGTCGGTCGCAAGCTCGAGATGGTCCTGCAATGCACGCGCGGCCCGGTCTGGCTCGCGCGCGGCGCAGGCTTCGAGGAGCTCGACGTCGAGCTCCTCGTGCCGGTCCTGAAGTGCGCCGTCGGCGAGGAGCACAGGGCGATAGCGCTCGCAGCTGTCCCAGGCCGGGCGGATCAGGCGGACGAGCCAACTCGATCGCGCCGCCTCGTAGAGCGTGAAGTGGAACGTTCCGTGTGCCCGGACGGCCGCACGCGTGTCACGGCGCCGTCGGGCGGAGTTGTACTCCTCGAGCGCCGCGGAGGCTCGCGCCTCGTCGGCGCCCTCGAACAGCTCCGCGGCCCGGCGGAGCGCCATGCTCTCGAGCGCGAGCCGGATCGAGAAGAGCTCCCTGAGCTCCTCGACGTCGAGCCGCATCACCTTCGCACCGTGATGCGGGACGTGCTCGGCGAGCCCGAGCGCCTCCAGCTGGCGCACGGCTTCCCGGATCGGCGAGATGCTCATACCGAGCGACCGCGCGAGATCCTCCAGGCGCAGCGGCGTTCCCGGAGTGAGCTCGCCCATGATGATCGCCTCGCGCAGGCGCTCGAGTGCGGCTTCGGCCATCGTCCGGTGGCGGACGGCGGCCCCTCCGGGTGCTGAGAGCGGGGTCTCCACCGAGGCTGAGCGTGAACCACACTTGATCAGATGTCAAACGCATGGCACGATCACGGCTCGGCGTGCCGAGCGATTCACCCCGTCTTCCCCTGTTCTCGATCTCCCAGGTGAGCACGCTCGCCGGGAGCTTCGGCGACGACGTGCGCGCGTACGCGGCGGCCGGCGTCGACGGGATCGGGGTCTGGGAGCTGAAGCTCGGCGACGGGCCCGACGGTGAGGCGCTCGAGCAGCTCGCCGAGAGCGGCCTCGGCTCGGCCACTGCGGTGCCCGCCGTGCCCTCGATCCTCCCCTTGCCCTTTCTCCCCGGCCCGGACGACCCGCGCGAGCGGATCGACGCGATCTGCGCGTCCGTTCACCGGCTCGCGGCTTTCGGGCCGAGCGCCGTGCTCTGCGTCACCGGGCCGGCGGGCGACCGCGATCCGGGCGCGGCGCGCGCGGTCGTCGTCGAGGCGCTCCGCGAGATCGCCGCCGAGGCGCGGAGCGCCGGCGTCCGCGTCGCGCTCGAGCCGTTCCAGCGCGAGGGCATTGAGAACTGGTCGCTGCCGAACACGCTCGCAGATGCCGCGGCGCTGATCGACGAGACCGGGGAGAGCGAGACGATCGGCATCCAGTTCGACGTCTGGCATCTCTGGAACACGCCCGACCTCCGGGACGAGCTCGAACGGGAGGCGCATCGTATCGTCGGCGTGCACGTGAACGACTGGCGCGACCCGACGCGCGGCTGGGCGGATCGCGTGCTTCCCGGCGACGGGCTCGCCGACGTCGCCGGCATCCTCGGCGCTCTCGAGCGCGTAGGGTGGGACGGCTTCTACGATCTCGAGGTCTTTTCCGACAACGGCGCTTTCGGCACGATGTACCCGGACTCGCTGTGGGAGTTGGAGCCGGGCGAGCTAGCGCGCCGCGGTAGGGATAGCTTTGCTCGGTGTTGGAATGAACGAAAGGTCGCTGCATGACGCTGCGGCCGCAGAGAGGAGAGGTAATGAAACGAATCACACGGGCGCGTACCGCGCTTGTGCTCGTCGCCCTCGCGGCGTGCGTGGTCGCCGCGCCGGCGACTGCTCGGACGGATACGTCGGCTGCGGCCAAACCGATCGTCATCGGTGCCGTCGTCGACCTGACGAAGAACATGGCGCCCTTCGACGCACCCGCGCTCCTCGCGGCACAGCTCGAGATCAAGGCGATCAACGCGAAGGGCGGCGTGAACGGCCGCCCGTTGAAGATCGTGTTCGTGAACGACCAGCTCGATCCGGCCAAGACGAAGCAGGGTGCCGTCAGCATGCTCGCCAAGAAGGTCGACATCGGCTGGGTCACCTGCGACGTCAACTACGCGGCCCCTGCGGCGCAGGAGTTTCTCAACGCAGGGAAGCTGACGATCGCACCGTGCCTCGGAACGGACGAGCTCAGCCCGATCCGCTTCGGCGCGAAGGGCAAGCTCGGTTTCTCCTACGGCAACGCCGCCCAGGATGAGGGAGCTGCCGCTGCCGAGTACGCGTTCAAGGTCAAGCACTGGAAGACGGCGGACGTCGTCACGGACAATCTCCTCCGTTACTTCCAGGACGTGTGCAAGGCGTTCACCGTCCGCTTCACGGCGCTCGGGGGCAAGGTGGTCGCACAGGAGTCGTTCACGCAGGGCGACAAGACGATCAACAATGTCGTGAGTCGCGTAAACGGCGAGAAGGCGAACGCAATCGCGTTCTGCACCTCGTTCGGGGCGGATCAGCCGGCGTTCGTCTCCGGCTTGCGCAGCCTCAAGAACACGACGCCGATCATCAACGGCTGGGCCAGTGACGGCAACTATTGGTGGCCGAAGTCGCCTCCGGTGACGAACTTCTACTACCTCACGTACGCGTCGGTGTACGGCGACGACCCGTCCGCGCAGGTGAGGGCCTTCGAGGCTCAGATGAAGGCCGCGGGCCATCCGGCGCAGACCGGCGGCTTCCTCGGCGGGGCTGCAGCGGTCCAGGGCATCGCCGCCGCCATCACGCGGGCGAAGGGCAGCACGAACGGCGCGACGCTCGCGAAGATCATGGTCGGCTTCCACAAGCTCCCGACCATCTCCGGGAACGTCAGCTTCTCTACGAGCCTGCACACGGTCTTCGGTCGTGCCTATCGCGTGATCGAGATCAACAACAACAAGGCGAAGTACGTGGGTTCGATCACGGCTTCCTCACCGGCCAAAATCGGCCGCTAGCGAGGCGCGTGGCGGAACCACAGTCGCAGGAACGCCGATCGCCCGGAACGCTCCGGGCGATCGGCGTCTCCCGCTCCTTCGACGGAGTCGAGGCGCTCGCCGGCGTCGACCTCGAGCTCGGACGCCAGGAGGTGATCGGCCTCATCGGCCCGAACGGCGCCGGCAAGACGACCCTCGTGAACCTCATCACGGGCTTCGACTTCCCGACCGCCGGGCGCGTGGAGCTGGACGGTCGCGACGTGACGCGCTGGCCGCCGCACCGGCGCGGGCGCGCAGGGCTCGCGCGCACGTTTCAGCACGGGCACGCGTTCAAGGGCCTGACCGTCCGCGAGAACGTCGAGGTCGCCGCGCTCGGCGTCGGTGCGTCCTCCCGCAAGGCGCGGGAGCGTGCCGACCGGTTGCTCGGGGCGCTCGGCCTCGCGCACCGCGCGGACGAGCCCGCGGCGGCGCTGCCGCACGGGGACGAGCGCAAGCTCGGTGTGGCGCGGGCGCTCGCGACGGAGCCGCGCTACGTGCTGATGGACGAGCCGGCGGCCGGCCTGACAGAGGCCGAGGTGCCGGATCTCGCCGCCGTCGTGCGCTCCGTGCGCGACGCGCACGACGCCGGGATCCTGCTCATCGACCACAACGTGACGCTCATCATGCAGGTGTGCGACCGCATCCACGTCCTCGACGAGGGCCGGACGCTCGCGGTGGGAACGCCCGCCGAGATCCGCCGCAACATCGACGTGACGAATGCGTACCTCGGCGGCAGCGGACGGCGAGACGAGGCTCCGGATGTCTGAGCCCGCGCTCGCCGTCGAGGGTCTCGACGTCCGCTACGACGGCGTGCCCGCCGTGCGCGGGATCGACCTGGAGGTCGGCCGCGGCGAGATCGTCGGGCTCGTCGGCCCGAACGGCGCCGGCAAGTCTTCCCTGCTGCACGCGATCATGGGCGTCGTGGGCGCCGCCGCCGGCGACGTCCGGCTCGACGGCCGCTCGATCCGGGGCCTCAGGCCGGAGCAGATCGCGCGGCGGGGTGTTGCGCTCGTGCCCGAGGGCCGTCACGTCTACGCGTCGCTGACGGTCGAGGAGAACCTGCGGCTCGGTTTCGCCGCCAGGCGCGACCGAGCCGGGATCGCCGACGACGTCGACTGGGTTCAAGGCCTCTTCCCGGTCGTGAAGGAGTTCTCCGGTCGCAACGCCGGCGCGCTCTCCGGCGGCCAGCAGCAGCAGCTCGCGATCGCGCGCGCTCTCGTCGCGAAGCCCGATGTGCTGCTGCTCGACGAGCCTTCGCTCGGGCTCGCGCCGACGATCGTGGAGCGCCTCTTCGCGACCCTGGACGAGATTCGCGGACGCGGCGTCTCGATCCTGCTCGTCGAGCAGCGCGCGCAGCTGACGATCGCCTTTGCCGACCGCACGCACGTCATGGCGAACGGGCAGCTGCGCCTGACTCTGGGTCCGCGCGACGCGGGCGACACCGAACGACTGACGGCCGCGTACCTCTCGTGAACTGGGGTCAGGCAATCGCGGACGCCGTCGCGCTCGGCTCCCTGTACGGACTCGTCGCAGTCGGGATCGGCCTCGTCTTCGGCGTGATGCGCCTGGTCAACTTCGCGTACGGCGAGCTGATCACCGCGGGCGGCTACGTGCTCGCCTATACGGGCGGCTGGCCGCCCGCGCTTGCGATCGCCGCCTGCGTCGCGGCCGTGATCGCGCTCGCCCTCCTCCAGGAGCGCGTCGCCTTTCGCGCGTTGCGGCGCATGGGGGCTTCACCGGCGACGATGCTCGTCGCGACGTTCGCGGTGAGCTTCCTGCTCCAGGCGATCTACCTGATCGCGTTCGGCTCCCGCGGTCAGATCGTCGGCACGCTCGGCAGCCTCAACACCGCCTTCACGATCCACGGCGTCGACATCCGCTGGATCGTGGTCGCAACCGTCGTGACGGGCGCTTTCCTGCTCGGCGCGACCGCGGCGCTCCTGAACCGGACGAACATCGGGCTGCACATCCGGGCCGCGGCGACCGACTTTCGAACCGCGCGCATCCTCGGCGTTCGCGCGAACCGGGTGATCGGCTTCTCCTTCGTCGTGGCCGGTTTCCTCGCCGCTGCGGTGAGCGTTCTCTACACGGTCTCGAACCCGCTCGTGCAGCCGCAGATGGGCGTGCCGATCACGATCTTCGCGCTCGTCGGCGTCGTCGTCGGCGGGCTCGACCGTCTGTGGAGCGCTGCGCTCGGCGCGTTCGCGGTCGGCTTCGTCTACGGCATGTGCGGCGACCTGCTCTCGTCGCAGAGCAGCGTCTACCTGCCGTCGGTCGTGTACGGCCTGGTGATCGTCGTCCTCGTCCTTCGGCCGGCGGGGCTGTTCGCGCCGCTGCGCGCGCGGATGGTCGAGCGCGTATGAGACGTTCGCTGGAGCCCGCCGTGCAGCTGCTCGGGCCCGTGCTCGCGCTCGTCGCCACCGCCGCGGTGGCCGGCGGCCTCTCGACGACACAGCAGCTTGAATTCGAGAACGCGCTCGTGATGGCGGCGATCGTCGTCGCGCTCTACGTCTTCGTCGGCAACTCCGGCGTCATCTCGTTCGGCCACATGAGCTTCGCCGCCGTCGGCGGTTATCTCTCCGGCCTGATCACC
Organism: Gaiellaceae bacterium; assembly: GCA_035532715.1. Lineage (GTDB taxonomy): Bacteria > Actinomycetota > Thermoleophilia > Gaiellales > Gaiellaceae > Palsa-739. Next base: position 8,861 of record DATKQO010000278.1, read on the forward strand.
CTCGATCCGCAGACGAAGGCGTTCACGATGCCGGGGCTCTTCCCGTTCCTCGAGCACACGCATATCGGCGTCGTGCCGTCGCTTGCGCTCGCCGCCGCGGCCGGCGGCGTCTTCGCCCTCGTCGTCGGCCTGCCGCTGATGCGCCTCTCCGGCTTGCCCGCTGGCATCGCGACCTTCGCCGTGCTCGGGATCACGTACAACGTCCTCTACTACTGGGGCAAGGTCGGCCCGGGCGCACAGACGCTCTCCGACATTCCGGAGGTCGGCCGCTGGACGCTCGCCGGTGCCGGGGCGATCGCCTGCGCCTGTGCATTCGCCTACCAGCGAAGCCGGTTCGGCAGGCAGCTCCGTGCGACACGCGAGGATCCTGCGGCCGCCCGCGCATCCGGGATCGACGTCTACCGGCAGCGGCTCGTGGCCTTCACGCTCAGCGGGGCGCTCGCCGGGCTCGGCGGCGGGCTGTACGTGCACCAGCTCGGGCTGATCACGCCCGACCAGTTCTATCTCGACCTGACCTTCGTGACGCTTGCGATGCTCGTCGTCGGCGGCGCCGGCAGCCTGTGGGGCGCCGTGGTGGGAGCGCTCTCGATCAGCGCCCTGAACTCGTTCCTCGGCGATGCGGAGAACACGGTTCACGTCGGCTTTCGCCTCACGCTTCCGAATGGGACGAGGCTCGTCACGATCGGCGCGGTGATGGCGCTCGTCCTGATCCTGCGCCCCGCCGGCTTGACGCGCGGTCGCGAGTTCTCGTTGCGGCGGCGGCGCGCATGACGCGCGTCTGCGTGGCCGGCGCGGGGACGATCGGCAGCCTGTTCGCGGCGCACCTCGCGCGCGTCGCCGACGTTACGGTGCTCACCCGGCGCGAGGAGCACGCCCGCGCGCTCAACGAGCACGGCCTGACCGTCACCGGCCGCGCCGAGTTCACGGCTTCCGTCGTCGCGTCGGCCGACCCGTCGAGCCTGCCGGAGCCGGACCTCGTGATCGTCGCGTGCAAGGGCAGCGATCTCGACGCGCTCGTCGCGCGGCTCGCGGGCCACTACCCCGGCGCGACGCTGATGACGGTGCAGAACGGGCTCGGCGCGGAGGAAGTGGCAGGCGTGCACGGCGCGTGGCCGCTGCTGTCGGCGGTCACGTTCATGAGCGGCACGCGGCACAGTGACGTCGAGGTGGAGTACGTACTCGACACCGAGACCTGGATCGGGCCCAACCGTGGGACGTCGCCCGACGACGCGCATGCGGCCGCCGACCTGATCGCCTCCTCCGGGCTGAAAGCCGCGGCATTCGACGACCTGCGTCCTGCGCAATGGTCGAAGCTGATCTTCAATGCGACCGTGAACGCCGTTGCGGCGCTCACGGGGCTTGCGCACGACTTTCACTATGCGGAGACGGCGCGCCTCGGCGACCTCGGCCTGCTCGTCCGCGGGCTGATGGACGAAGGGAAAGCGGTTGCGGCGGCCGCCGGCGTCGCCCTGTGGGAGGATCCGTGGGAGATGAACGTGCTCGCGACGCTGCGCGGGCACCGCCACTCGCCGTCCATGCTGGAAGACGTCAAGGCGCGGCGTCCGACGGAGATCGAGTTGATCACCGGATCGCTCGTGCGCGAAGCGGCCCGCTTCGATGTGCCGGTACCGCTTCACACCGCGCTCTATGTACTCGTCAAGGCGAAGGAGGCAAGCTACTCGTGAAGATCTGCATCGTCGGCTGCGGCGCCGTCGGCTCGCTGTTCGCTGCGAATCTCGCGCAACTCGACGACGTCGAGGTCTGGGCGTACGACCTCTCCCGCGCGCACGTCGACGCGATCAACGCGAAGGGCCTGCACCTCTCCGGCGTAGGCGAGGTTGTCGGCCGGCTACGAGCGACCGCCGACGCGGGCGAGCTGCCGCCCTGCGACTTCGGCATCGTCGCGACGAAGGCGATGCACACCGAGGCCGCGATCCGGGCGACGGCGCACGCCTTCGCCGGTGGGTGTGTCGCAACCGTCCAGAACGGGCTCGGCAACGAGGAGACGCTCGCGACCCACGTCGAGCGTGTGATCCGCGGTACGACGTTCCCGGCGGGAAAGATCCTCGAGCCGGGGCACGTGCAGTGGGACGTCAAAGGCGACACGACACTCGGCCCGTACGAGCTGCAGCCGGCGCCGTTCGTAGAGGTCGAGCGGCTCGCCGACGCGTGCACGCGCGGAGGGATGCCGACGTACGCGGTCTCGGACGCGCGCGGACCGCAGTGGCGCAAGGTGATCTTCAACGCGTCGACGAACCCGATCGGGGCGCTCACCGGGCTCACGCACGGCCGCGTCTGCGAGCGGCCGGACCTTCGTGCTCTCGTCTCGGGGCTCGTCACCGAAGGGAAGGCCGTCGCAGCGGCGCAGGGGATCGTGCTCGATTCCGACCCCGAGGACCTGATCGACCACGCGGCGAAGCCCGAGGTCGCCTACGGGCACAAGGCGTCGATGCTGCAGGACATCGAGGCGCAGCGCGCAACGGAGATCGACTATCTGAACGGCGGTATCGTCCGCTTCGGGCGCGAGCACGGGGTGCCGACGCCGCTGAACGAAGCGATCTGGGCACTCGTGAAAGGGGTGGAGCAGTCGTGGCAACAGTGAACGTTGAACCGTCGTACACGGGCCTTCCGCAGGACGAGATCGAACGGCGTTACCGGCTCGTGCGCGAGGCGGCAGCGCGCGACGGGCTCGACGCGGTGATCGTGTGCGGCAACGAGTACACGGGCTTCGAGGGCGCCGTGACGTACTTGAGCGGCTTCGTGATCGTCCATCGCTACGCCTACGTGGTGCTGCCGGTCGACGGAGACCCGTCGATCGTCTTTCCGACCGAGGCGCGCTACGTCGGCGAGCACGGCACGTCCTGGATCGACGACCAGGTGTTCGCCGACCGTCCCGGCGAGTGGATCGCCGACCGCCTGCGTGGCAAGCGCGTCGGCGTGTACGGGCTCGACTATGTGATGACGGTGCGCGACTACGCGGCGATCGGCGACGCGTGCGAGCTCGTCGGCTGGGATGTCGCCTTCGACCACGCGCGCATGGTGAAGTCCGAGCTCGAGCTCGAGTCGGTGCGCGACAGCGTGCGGATCAACACCGCGGGCTTCTGGGCGTTTCTCGAGGCATTCGAGCCTGGGAAGACCGAGCGGCAGGTGCTTGCGCCGTGCGAGCAGTACTTCGTCGCGGAAGGGTGCGGGCGCTGGACGATGGACATGGTGCTCGACGGGCCCGGCGGCGCCGCCCTGCCGGAATTCAAGATCGCGGGCTCGCGCGTCTTCGAGGCGAGCGACTGCATCCTGCCGTCGCTCGAGGTCGCCGGTCCGGGCGGCCACTGGGTCGAGGTGTCGCGCGCGATCTGCCCGCGCGAGCCGAGCGACGACACGAGGCGCATGCTCGAGGCGTACGAGGAGTACTACGCGGCCGCGCCCGACGTGCTGCGCCCGGGGCGCACCGCACACGACGCGCATCGTGCCGTCTCGAAGGGGTTCACCGACCGCGGCTTCCGCCTCGGGCACGTCACGGGCCACTCGATCGGGATGACGATGATCGAGTTCCCGAAGATCGGCGAAGGTGTGGACACGGAGCTCGAGGCCGGGATGGTGCTCTCGATGCATCCCCATGCGATCTCCCAGGATGGGCAGGCGTGCCTCTACATGCAGGACACCTGGCTCGTCACCGCCGGCGGCGGCGTCCCGCTCGCCGGCCTGCCGATGCGGATCTTTGACGGGTCGGAAGCCCGATCAACCATCTAGGCTCAGCGGATGACTGCGGAGACCGACGAGTTCGCACCGATTCTCCCCGGCGACGGCGCGAGCGACTACGAGCGCTACCTCCGCACCGACGAGCTGCTCGGGCTGCAGAAAGGCCCGGACGAATGGGTGCACCGGGACGAGCTGCTCTTCCAGACGGTCCATCAGTCGTCGGAGCTGTGGCTCAAGCACGCGTGGATGGAGGTCGAGGAGGCGACGCGACTCGTGGAGACACGCGAGCTCTCGGCTGCGCTCCGCCTGCTCCGCCGCGCCAACCTGGCGCTGCGCTACGTCGAGGGCTTCCTCGAGCATCTCGAGCAGATGTCGCCGTGGGAGTACCAGGAGGTGCGGCGCGTGCTCGGTCACGGCTCGGGCTTCGACTCGCCCGGCTTCCGTCACATCCGTCGCGTCTCGACCCCGCTCTACGGTGCGTTCGAGTCGCTGTGCCGCGAGCGCGGCCTGTCGCTCGTGGAGGTGTACACCCGCGGCCGCGAGCACGAGGACCTCTACCAGCTCGCCGAGCTCCTGACGGAATGGGACGAGCGCGTCGGCGTGTGGCGCTTCCGCCACTTCAAGGTTGTCGCCCGGATCATCGGCGAGGATGTGGTCGGCACGCAGGGCACACCGGTCGACCTGCTCGCAGGCTTGATCAAGAACAAGATGTACCCCGAGCTCTGGCGGGTGCGTACCGAGCTCACCGAGCTCGCCGAAGAATCCGATTGATCCCGCTCGAGGAGATCCGTCGTGCCCGCGAGCGGCTCGGCGACGACGTGCTGCGGACGCCGCTCGTACGTTTCGACGAGCGCATCTGGCTCAAGCTCGAGAGCCTGCAGCCGATCGGCTCGTTCAAGCTCCGCGGGGCTCTCTCGGCTGTCCGCGCCGCCTCGCGGAAGGAGCTCGAGGGCGGTGTCGTGACGGCGAGCGCGGGCAACATGGCCCAGGGCGTCGCATGGGCGGCGCGCGAGCTGGGCATCCGCGCGCGCATCGTCGCGCCCGAGACGGCGCCGCGCTCGAAGCTCGACGCGGTCGAGCGGCTCGGCGGCGAGGTGATCTCGGTGCCGCACGCGGTGTGGTGGCAGACGATGGTCGACCGGCACTACGAGGGCGTCGACGGACTGTTCGTGCATCCGGTCGAGGACGACGCCGTGATGGCCGGCAACGGCACGATCGGCCTCGAGCTCGTCGAGGATCTCGAGGCGTTCGACGCGGTCGTCGTTCCGTGGGGCGGTGGCGGTCTCACCACGGGGATCGCGAGTGCGGTGAAGGCGCTCCGGCCGGAGACGCGCATCTTCACCGCAGAGCCCGAGACGGCCGCGCCGCTCCATGCGTCGCTCGAGGCCGGCGAGCCCGTCGGGGTCGACTTCCAGCCGTCGTTCGTCGACGGCGCGGGCGGCCGTGCGCTTCTCCCGACGATGTGGGACCACGCGCGCGAGCTCGTCGACGCGGCCTATGCGCTGCCGCTTCAGGCGGTCGCCGAGGCCATACGCCTGTTGGCGTCCCGGACCTGTGTCGTCGCCGAAGGAGCCGGCGCACTCGCGCTCGCGGCCGCACTGCGACGCCGGGACCTCGGCGAGGACGACCGCATCGTCTGCATCGTGAGCGGCGGCAACATCGACGCCGCCGTCCTCGCGCGGGTGCTAGCCGGCGAGACGCCCTAGCTCGGCCACGAACCCGTCGACTTCCTCGACGGTGTTGTAGTGGATGAAGCCGACGCGCACCGCGTCCTTCGGGTACGGCAGCTTCTCGCGCAGTCCAAGCGAGTACCAGCTGTCGTGCGCCCACACGCCGTAGCCGCGCTCGGCCATCGTCGTCGCGACGTCGGCCGCCGCAACGCCGTCGACGTTGAGTAGGAACGTCGGCACGCGGCCCTCCATCGTCTGCAGCCCGTAGATCGTGACGCTGTCGGGCAGCGTGTCGAGGAAGTGCCGGCCGAGCTCGCGTTCGTACGAGCGCAGCACGTCCATGCCGCCGAGCGAGTCGAGATAGGCGATCGTCGCCGAGAAGCCGGCGAGCAGCTCGTACGGCGCGGTGCCCGTCTCGAACTTCCGCCCGACCGGCGTGGTGCCTGCAGGGCGCGCCTTGTACGGCCGCCACGACTCGAGCAGCTCATGTCGCCCGTACGCGAGACCGAGGTGCGGCCCGCAGTACTTGTAGGGCGAGCAGAGAAGGACGTCGCACCCGATCGCCTGCACGTCGATCGGCTCGTGGGCCGCGTAGTGCACCGCGTCGATCCACGAGAGCGCACCGGCTTCGCGCGCGAGCTCGGCGACGCGCTGCGCGTCGGTGATCGAGCCGACGGCGTTCGATGCGAAGACGCAGGCGACGACGCGAACGCGCTCGTCGAGCTTGCGCTCGAGATCGTCGAGGTCGAGCCTGAGATCGTCGGTGACGTCGATCCAGTCGACCTCGAACCCTCTGTCCGCCGCGAGCTCGATCCACGGGGCGACGCCGCCGTCGTGGTCGAGCCGGCTGACGAGGATCCGGTCGCCTTCCTTCCAGTCGCGTGACGCGGTGCGGCTGAGCATGAAGTCGAGCGTCGTCATGTTCGTCCCGAAGATCACGTCGTCCGCGGAACAGCCCAGAAAACGTCCGGCGTCCGTTCGCGCGCCGTCGAGGATCGCCTCGACGCGCTTCCCGGTCTCGTAGGGGGCGCCCAGGTTCGCGCTCGCCTCGCGGAGCGCGCGTGCGATCGCGTCGCCGACCTCGTCGGGAACCTGCGAGCCGCCCGGCGCGTCGAGAAAGGCGAAGCCGCCCTGGAGGGAGGAGAACCGCCCGCGGGCAGCCTGCACGTCGAGTACCGTCGCGCTCATGGAGCGAGCGTACCTGGGCAGTACGGGGATCTGCGTCTCGAGCGTCATCCTCGGTTGCGGCAACTTCGGCGGCGTCGGCTCCGCGCCCGCCTTCTTCGGGCGCGGCGAGACGCGGGAGGAGGCCTTCGAGCTGATGGACGCCGCCTGGGGGGCCGGGATCACGACCTTCGACACCGCTGACGCGTACGGCGGCGGTCGGAGCGAGACCTGGATCGGCGACTGGCTGCGGACGAAGGGACAGGCCGTCCGCGACGAGATCGTGCTCTCGACGAAGACCTTCAACCCGATGGACGAGGGCTCCGACCGCGGGCTCGCGCCGGCGCGGGTGAAGCGGCAGCTCGAGAGCAGCCTGCGCCGGCTCGGCGTCGAGCGCGTACAGATGTATCTGACGCACGAGCCCGACCCGGACGTCCCGGTGGCAGAGACGCTCGGCGCGCTCGACGAGCTCGTGCGCGAGGGAAAGGTCGCCGCCGTCGGCGCCAGCAACGTCGACGGAGCGCAGCTGCGCGAGGCGCTCGGCGCCGCTGCAGGGACGCGCTACGGGTGGGTGCAGAACTCGTACTCGCTGCTCGACCGCGAGGCCGAGCGCGAGGTGCTGCCGCTCTGCGCCGCCGAGGGTCTCGGGTTCACGCCGTTCAGCCCACTCGCCGGCGGCTGGCTCACCGGCAAGTACCGCCGCGACCGGACACCCCCGGCGGGGTCCCGGATGACGTTGCGGCCCGAGCCGTACGAGCATCTGCGGACCGACGCGACCTTCGCCGCCCTCGAGGAGCTCGAGCGGCTGGCGGCGGAGCGGGGTACGAGCGGCGCCGCGCTCGCGCTCGCGTGGCTTCTCGCCGAC
>DATKQO010000279.1:0-9472 GCA_035532715.1 Gaiellaceae bacterium
GAGGCGGTGCTCGCCGAGCGGCTCGCGCACGTCGGCGACGCGGGCGCGCAGCGCCTCGAGCGCCGGCTCACCGAAGCCGCACACGCGCTGGAGCGGCAGCGGGACGAGTGGATGAACGCGCTCAACGGCCGGATCGCCGACCTCGAGGCCGACGTCCGCCGCCGCCTCGAGGAGCTCGGTGCCGATACGGACGCCGAGCGGGCGGTGCTGGAGGCTCGGCTCCAGGAGCTCATGCGCCGCTTCGAGGCGGCAGGCGCCCTCCACAGCCAGTCGTAAGCATTTTGCGAGTAAGGGTCGCGCGGCCCAACAATCGGGCAAAGGGTTCGTCGAATGGAGCACGAACCCCTGGAGCCATGAGCGAGATGACCGAAATCGCATTCCCCGAGACGAGTGAGCGCAGCAAGGTCGAGAGCTGGCGCCTCCACGTGCTGATCGAGGCCGGCTACCCGCTCTCGCTCGCCGAGCGCCTCGCCGCGAGCGAGGCCGACCTGCATCTCGCCGTCGAGCTCGTCTCCAGCCGCGGCTGCGCGCACGAGACGGCCGCGAACATCCTGCTGTAGGCGATAGGCCCGCCGGTTACGCTGGCGGCGTGACCAAGGTCGAGCCGCTCCCGTACGACGACCGCACGGTCTACTCGGTGGCCGCCTTCAACCGTGGTGTCGCACAGTGGCTCGGCCGGCTACCGACGGTCTGGGTCGAGGGCGAGGTGACCGAGCTGCGCCGTCACGCGCGCTGGGCCAGCGTGTTTCTGACTCTCAGGGACCCGAGCGACGGATCGTCGATCGGCGTGACGATGCCGCGGGGCAAGTTCGACGGGCTGCGGCTCGATCTCGCCGACGGCGAGCGGGTGCACGTGTTCGGCCGCCCGGAGCTCTTCGAGCAGCGCGGTGACCTCCGGTTGCGCGCGCTCACGATCGAGCGCTTCGGCGTCGGGGCGCACCTCGCCGCGCTCGAGCGGCTGAAGGCGGCGCTCGCCGGCGAGGGCCTGTTCGCCGCCGAGCGGAAGCGTGCGCTGCCGTTCCTGCCGCGCCGCATCGGGCTCGTCACCGGCAACGACGCAGCGGCGAAGCGCGACGTGCTCACCACGATCCAGAGCCGCTTCCCCGCCGCAGACGTGCTCGTCGCGGAGACCTATGTCCAGGGGCCGCGCGCCGCGCTCGAGATCGTCGCCGCACTGCGCGCGCTCTGCGAAGCGCCGGACATCGACGTGATCGTGCTCGCCCGCGGAGGCGGGAGCTTCGAGGATCTCCTCCCCTTCAGCGACGAGCGGCTCGTGCGCGCGGTGGCGGCCTGCCCCGTGCCGGTCGTCTCTGCGGTCGGCCACGAGCAGGACACGCCCCTCTGCGACCTCGCCGCAGACGTGCGCGCGTCGACGCCGACGATGGCAGGGAAACTCGTCGTCCCGGAGGTCGCGGCCGTGTCGGGCAAGCTCGACCGCGCGCGGGACTCGCTCGCGCGCTCGGTGCGGCGTACGCTCGAGCGGGACGCTCAGCGTCTCGTGCGCTCGGCGGAGCGGCTCCGTGCCGCGCCGCGGCGCGCCCTCGAGGCGGAGGACCGGCGGGTGGAGCGTGCGCGCGAGCGGCTGCGCCGGGCGCCGGCGCTTGCGGTCGAGCGGAAGCGGGCGGCCCTCGAGGCGACCGCCGGCACGTTGCGTGCGTTGTCGCCGAAGGCAACATTGCAGCGAGGGTACGCGATCGTGCGGACGGAGTCGCGGATCGTCGTCGACGCGGGCGCGGTCGCTCCCGGCAGCCGCGTCGACGTCGAGCTCGCCGTCGGCGGGTTCGGAGCGCGCGTCGAGGACGTGCAGCCGTGAGCGCAGAAGAGCCGACGTTCGAGCAGGCGCAGGCCGAGCTCGAGCAGATCGTGGAGCGGCTCGAGCGAGGCGAGGCGTCGCTCGACGAGGCGCTCGCGCTCTGGGAGAAGGGCGAGCAGCTGTACGCGTTCTGCCGCGGGCGGCTCGACAGCGCCCAGGGCAAGGTGGAGGAGCTAGCCCGCCGCGTCGAGCAGTCGCGTCCCGAGCCGCAGCCCTAGCTCGAAGAGGTCGCGCGACGCGCGCGCCGGATCGCCCGAGAGCGCGATCGTCTCCGCGCCGGGCAGCAGTCGCTCGACGACGCCGCCGAAGACGACGCACGGGACACCGGCGACCGCGCAGCGCTCCGCAACCTCTGCGGGGGCCTTTCCCTCGACCGTCGTCGCGTCGACACGCCCCTCCCCCGTCACGACGAGACCGTATGGAACCGGGTCGAAGCCGAGCAGGTCGAGCACCGCGGCCGCCCCGGGAACGAGCTCCGCGCCGAGCGACGCGAACGCGGCGCCGAGCCCACCGGCCGCTCCGGAGCCCGCGAGCTCGGCGTACGCCTCGAGCTCGACGCGCGTGCGCAGCCGGCGCTCGAGCTCCTGCACCTGCGCCGGCGTCGCGCCCTTCTGCGGCCCGAAGAGGCGAGGCGCGTCGTAGAGCGTCGTCGCGACGTCGCACAGCACCGTCGTCTGCGCGGGCAGCGCGTCGAGCACCTCGAGGAGGCCGGCGCCGCCGTCCATGTTCGCAGTGCCGCCGAGCCCGACGAGCAGCGGAGCCGAGCCGTCGAGACCCGCGATCAGCTCGCCGAGCCCGCGGCTCGTGGCCGACATCACGTCGAGCCGCAGCGGGTCGAAGGGCAGCACCTGCGCCGCTTCGAGGACAACCGCGTCGTCGCGTACGCCGATATGCGCGGTGCGCACGGCGCCGAACGCATCGTGCGCCGGCCGCGGCTCCCAGTCGTCGCAGAGCGCGTCGATCGTGCCCTCGCCGCCGTCGGCGAGCGGCTGCTGTACGCAGGCGACGCCGACGTGCGCGAAGCCGTCCTCGAGCGCCGCCGCGGCGGCACGGGCGGCGAGCACGCCCTTGAGGCTAGTTGGAGATGCGAGCGCGCGCGGGCCGCGCATCGGTGTCGTCCGTCTCCGTGGCGGCGAGCTCCGCCTGCGTCGCGCTCGGCATGACCTTCAGCATGGCGAACGACAGTCCCTCGTGTGCGAGGAAGAGCAGCCCGACGCCGATCCCGACGGAAGCCTCGATCGCCTGGAGCCCGAAGCCGTAGGCGACGCCGGTGCTGTACGCGACGCTGTAGCCGGCGAGGGCGGACGCGATCGCGAACTGCACGAGCCCGACGTTGCCGGGCCAGAACGGGAAGATCGTGACGACGTTCATCAGCAGGAGCACGACGCCGGCCGCCGGCAGCGGGGCGTGAATGTCGAACGCGCGCATCGCCGCCCACACGGCGAAGATCTGGCAGACCCAACCGCAGATCTGGAAGAAGATCGCGGCCGCGGCGCCGACGGGCGAGCGCATGACGCCGAGCCCTTGCCGGGCCATCGTCAGAAGGCGACGGAGGCGGCTTCCACGCTCGGGTGAGAGCGCATGCGGGCGGCGTGCGCTCACGAACGCGAACGCGAACAGGCCGACACCGACACCGATCGCGAAGATGAGGCTCGCACGCGCAGAGTTCGGAATGTTCGCCGTCCCGACGACGTACAACACGAGCAGCACAACCGGAGGGACATCGAATACGCGGTGTGCGAACACCGTGCCGACGAGCGTCGGCCATGCTCCCTTACGCTCCGGCAGCTTGCGCGTGAGCACCGCGACGCGCGCGAGCTCGCCGATTCTCCCGGGCAGCACCGCATTTGCGAACAGGCCGACGGAGAACGCAGAGAAGACGAGCGGCACGCCGGGATGCGGCGGCTGCAACGCGGAGCGGATCACGGCCGTCCACGCAAACGCGCGCACGAGCACCGAGAGCAGGTTGAGCGCGACCGCCGCGACCACCCATCTCCACTCGACCCTCGCAAACGCGTCGCCGATCGCGGTGAAGCTCGGGCCGCGCCACCAGAAGAGCGCGATGACGCCGGCGAAGAGCGGCAGGCCGAGCGCGGCGCGGCCCGCGATGGTCTTCGGGAGGCGCAGGCGACGCAGCACCCTCACGGGAGGGCCGCCGCGGACGTCCGCTCCTGTCCCGCCACAGAAGCGTAGATCTCGACGAGCCGGCGAGCGATCGCCTGCCACGAATAGCGCTCCTGTGCAAGCAACCTCCCTGCAGCTCCCATCGCCTGCCGTCGCGGCTCGTCGGCGAGCAGACCCGCGACGGCCTCGACGAGCGCACGCTGGTCGCCCGCAGGGAACGGAACAGCGGTCTCCGGGGTCATGACGTCCCTGTACCCCGTGATGTCGGATGCCACGACCGGCGTCGCACATGCGAGCGCGCGCGTGAGCACCATTCCGAAGCTCTCGCCGCCGAGCGACGGCGCGACGAGCGCTTTCGCGGCGAGCAGCTCCTCGGTGAACCGATCCTGGTCGAGGAAGCCGAGCACCTCGATCCCGTCGTCGGGGAGCCGCATGCGGGTCATCAGCAGGCGGACGCGCAGCGGATCGGCGCCGATGATGCGCAGGCTCGCGCCGGTGCGGCGGCGGATCTCCGGCCACGCCTCCAGGAGGACATGGAGCCCTTTGCGCGCCTCGTGCCGGCCGGCGAAGACGATGCGGTGGTCGCGACCCGCGGGATCGGCGGCGGGTGGGATCAGTACGCCGTTCGGGACGATGTCGTACTCGCCGGGAAGCCAGCGGTTCGCCGACTCGCGCGCCATCTCGGAGACCGCGATGCGGTAGTCGAGCCGCTCGGCCAGGAAGCCCCAGACCGGCTTCGCGATCTTCATCCAGCCGAGCTCGCCGCTCGCGTGGAAGGTCCCGACCATCGGGCCGCGGTGCGACGCGAGCGCCGCGATGCAGGGGATCGGCGTCATCGGCTCGTGCAGGTGCAGCACGTCGAAGTTCTCTCGCGCGAGCGTCTGGCGGATGCGGATGACGGAGCGCGGGCTGAGGATGATGTTCGGGAGCGAGCCGTTCGCCGGCACGATCACCGAGCGTCCGATCGGGATGACGTCGGCCGGCGGGTCTCCGTGACGGCCGTGGCGCGGGTGCAGGACGCGCGTGAACTGGCCGGGGGGATCGTTCCCCATCAGTGTCTTCACCTCGCAGCCCTCCGCGCGGAGCGCCTCGGACTGGAGCTCGGCGTGTTCGACGACCGCGCCCCAGAAGGACCACGAGTACGGCACGACGATCCCGATCTTCATCGCGCCCATTATCGTCGCCGGGCGGTGGGCCTCCGGTCATCTCACGATCGCGACATCTTCCGGCTCGCCCTGCCGGCCCTCGGCGCCCTGGCCGCGGAGCCGCTCTACGTGCTGGCGGACACGGCGATCGTGGGCCATCTGGGGCGACCGCAGATCGCGGCTCTCGGGCTGGCCGGGGCGGTTCTCTCGACGGCCTTCACGATCTTCAACTTCCTGGCCTACGGGACGACGGCCGCGGTTGCACGGGCCTCGGGAGCCGGGCAGGCGGAGCGCGCCGCGCGGCTTGCGGCGCAGGCGTTGTGGGTCGCGCTCGGGATCGGCGTCGCGCTCGTCGTCGTCTGCGAAGCGGCGGCGGTGCCGATGCTGCGCGGTCTCGGCGGCCACGGGCAGTCGGGCCACTACGCGCTCGTGTATCTCCGCATCGCGGCGGTCGGGTTGCCCGCTGCGCTCGTCGCGCTCGCGGGACAGGGGTATTTGCGCGGGGTCTCGAACCTGCGTCGTCCGCTCGAGATCGTCGTCGTCTCGAACGTCGCCAACCTCGTGCTCGAGGTGTTGTTCGTCTACGTCTTCCACTGGGGTATCGCCGGCTCGGCGGCGGGGACGGCGATCGCGCAGGCGGGGATGGGCGTCGCGTTCCTCGTCGAGCTGTTGCGGCCGCGCGCGGAGTCGCGGCGGCCGAGCCTTCGTGAGATGCGGCCGATGCTGCGCACGGGGAGGCAGATCTTCGTCCGCACCGCAGCGCTTCTCGGGGCGTTCCTCGTCGCGGCGTCGGTGCTTGCGCGCATGGGCGATGCGCAACTCGGCGCGCATCAGGTCGCGTACCAGCTCTTCATCTTCCTCGCGCTCGTGCTCGACGCGATCGCGATCGCGGGCCAGGTGATGGTCGGCCGGATGCTCGGCGCGGGCGACGCGGACGGCGCGCATGCGTCCGCGCTGCGGATGATCTGGTGGTCGGTTGCGGTCGGCACGCTCTTTGCAGTCGTGCTGCTGCCGCTCGGGCATCTGTTGCCGCGCGTGTTCACCAGCGATCCGGCGGTGCTCGCGCAGGCGGCGAAGCTCTGGCCGCTGTTTGCGTTGATGCAGCCGCTCGGCGGCGCAGTGTTCGCGCTCGACGGGATCCTGATCGGCGCGGGCGACACGGCCTATCTCATGTGGTCCATGCTCGCGGCGAGCGCGGTGTTCGTCGCGATCGCGGTGCTCGCGCTCGAGCTGCACTGGGGAATCATCGGCGTGTGGGCGGGCCTCGACGTGTTGATCGCTGCGCGGCTCGCGCTCCTCGGCCTGCGCTTCTCGGGCCGCCGCTGGGCCGTCGTCGGCTGGGGCTAAGATCAGCGGATGGACGGGCTCGCCGAGCTGCACACCCATCTCGGAGGCTCGGTCTCGTCCGACATCCTCTGGACGCTCGCGCATGAGCAGGGGATCGCGCTTCCGGTGAAGGACTACTGGGACTTCGACCGGCTCGTGACGGTGAGCGATCCGCGTGGAGTGCCGAACCTCGACGCGCTCGATCAGATCTACCACTGGACGGAGCTGATCCAGTCGAGCCCGCTCGCGGTGGAGGTGTCGGTGCACGCCGCGATCGGCGGCGCCTACCGGTCGCAGCGGATCACGACGCTCGAGCTGCGCTTCAATCCGATGAAGCGAAACCGTGGCGGTGAGCGCGACCTCGACCACATCATCCTCGCCGCGATCCGCGGCCTCGACCGTGCGAGTCTCGAGTATCCCCAGGTGCAGGCGGGGCTGATCCTCATGATGGACCGCACGTTCACGCCGCGGCAGAACGAGATCATCGTCGAGAAGGCGATCGCGTGGGCCTCGCGTGGCATCGTCGGCGTCGACATCGCCGGCCCGCGGCCGGGCGGCGCGCGCTACGACTACCGCACGACGCGGCCGATGGTGGAGGAAGCGCGCGCGGCGGGCCTCGGCGTGACGATCCATGTCGGCGAGGAAGGCGGCGACATGGGCCGCGAGGAGCTGGCCGAGGTGCTCGAGGTGCTGCGCCCCGACCGGATCGGTCACGGCATCCTCGCCGCCGGCGACGAGGATCTGATGCGCGACCTGAAGGCGGCGGAGGTCGTGCTCGAGATCTGCCCGACGTCGAACCTGCTCACGAAGGCGCTCGCCGACGAGCACGCGGTGCGGGACGTCTTCCGCGCGTTCGTCGAGCACGGCGTGCGCTTCACGATCGCGACCGACGGGCCGGAGATGATGCGGACGCATCTCCGAGACGAGTTCGAGCTGCTGCTCCGCACCGGCGCGCTCACCCAGGACGAGCTCGACGAGGCGAACGCGCGCGGGCACGAGGCGAGCTTCGTCCGCGGCGGCTTCCGCGCCGCGAACGTCTGAGCTCCCCGGGGCGCGAATACTCCCATTGGCCGATGGTCGCGCCTCCCCGGCGGGCGTAGCCTCGCCGCCATGAGGAGCACACCCAGCGCTGAGCCCTTCACCCTCACGGAGCGGCAGTTGCAGGTCGTGGAGCTGATCGCCCGTGGCTGCTCGAACGAGGAGGTCGGAGACCGGCTCGGCATCTCGCCGCGGACGGCGAAGGCGCATGCCGACGTGCTGCGCCAGAAGCTCGGCGTGCCGAGGCGGCGACAGATTCCCGCCGCCTTCAGGACACTCACGGGAGAAGACCCCCTTGCCCGTGAGCTCGTGCCGGCCTCCGCCGGCACGGGGGACTGACGGCAGCCCGCGCCCGGCGCAGATCGCCCCGGGCGCGGGTCCCCCTATTCACGGGCGGCTCAGCCGTCCACAATGGGCAGCGGAAGGAGTAAACGCACGGAGCGGGCCAGGCGTCGGCCCGGAGGCAGGGGATGGAACAGGGCACTGTCACGACGCAGCCGCAGGGCCGAAGCTTCATCATCAAGCGCCCCAGGCTGACAAAGCTCCTGGACGAGTCCGGGGCGCGAATCATCCTGCTCGTAGCCCCCGCCGGCTACGGGAAGACGACGCTTGCCCGCGAGTGGGTCGCCGGACGAGAAGGGGTCGTCTGGTACCGCGGAAGGCCGGCTATGGCTGACGTTGCTGCTCTTGCGTCTGGGCTAGCTAGCGCCTTAGCCGACGACGAAGCGGTGGAGCGGGTCGAGATTTTGGCAGGACGAGACTACCCTCCAGAGGCGCTCGCGCACGCGGTCGCCACCGCCACGTCGACCACTTGCTCAATTCTCGTTATCGATGACTACCACCACGCATCTCCATCGCCAGAGTCAGAGGCGTTCCTAAGCGAGTTCGTCGCGCGCGCGGGCTTTCGCGTCCTACTGACAAGCCGACTGCGCCCAACGTGGTTCGCGGCCCGCACGATCGTCTACCGAGAAACGGTAGCGCTCGAAATGGCCGACCTCACTTTTACGGACGATGAGGCGCGCGCGGTCATGGGGGACATGGACACGGAGCCGATGCGAGATCTCCTAGCCCTCACACGGGGCTGGCCAGCTCTTGTCAGGCTTGCGGCTCAGCAGGGCAAGCAGGGTGTCGTCCTCGCGCATCCCGCCGAGACCCTCTATGCCTTTTTTGCTGACGATTTGTTCCAACGTGCACCAACGACCCTGCAAGACGCGCTGATGATGCTGGCGCTCGCCGGCAACGCCGATATCGGCACACGGCAAGCGCTCTTTGGCTGCGATCACGACTCGATCATCACGGGAGCGGCAGAACACGGCTTCCTCAATCCCCGCGAGCTAGAGCTTGGAATCCATCCGCTTCTCAACGCGTTCTTACTTGAGAAGCTACGCAACCTTCCACAACCGCGAGCAAATCAAGCGTGCCGCGCTGCGGTCGAAGCGCTCGCCGCAAACTCTCGATGGGATGAGTGCCTGCTGGCACTTCAGTGGGCGCCGATACCGGCTCTGATCGGACCCGTCTTGGAGGTCGCGTCTTCTGATCTGCTCACCTCCGGGCGCATCGCGACAGTGCGAAAGTGGCTCGCACTTGCCCATTCATGCGACGTCAATGGCCATCCCATCTTGCTCCTCGTCGAAGCGGAGATTGCACTCCGGGATGGCGATAACACGAAAGCGCAAGCTCTAGGTGAGCGTGCCGGCGCCTTACTCGATCATGGTGACTCGGCTGCTCGGGCTTTTATTGCAGCAACCCGCGCCGCTCATCTCCGCGGCGACCAGCCCAGTGTAGCTCGGAATGCTGAGCTCGCCCAGTCAGCGGCGTCAACGGATGCTCTCAAAGCCACAGCACTTTGGCTCGCTTATGCCAGCGCTGCTGAGCGATCGCGGTCGGAAGCCTTGGCGACTTTGGAGCGTCTACGAAGCCTCAAAGATGATCGCCCCGATCATGCACTCCGACTACTCACCGCCCACGGGATACTGCTAATGGCGTACGAAGGCGACGTTCAAGCGGCCATGGAAGAGTGCGAACG
>DATKQO010000280.1:0-8107 GCA_035532715.1 Gaiellaceae bacterium
GCCCGAGGAGTGGGGCGGTACGACGCAGGTCTCGCGCGTCTCCGCGAAGAAGCAGGAGAACCTCGACGACCTGCTCGAGCGGATCCTGCTCGTCGCGGACGCGGAGCTCGACCTGCGCGCGAACCCGAACACCGAAGCCTCGGGCCCGATCATCGAGTCGCGCCTCGACATCGGCCGCGGCCCCGTCGCGACGATGCTCGTGCAGCGTGGCACGCTCAAGGTCGGCGACGCGGTCGTCGCCGGCGATGCGCACGGCAAGGTGCGCGCGCTCTACAACTACAAGGGCGAGAAGCTGGAGCAGGCGCGCCCCGGCGACCCCGTCGAGATCCTCGGCTTCGACAAGCCGCCGCCTGCCGGCGAGGTCGCACGCGTCGTCGACCACGAGCGGACCGCCCGTGATCTCGCGCAGCGCCGCGCCGAGCGGCTTCGCCGTGAGCAGCTCGCGACCCAGCGCTCGAGCGGCCCGTCGCTCGAGAACCTGTTCGAGCAGATGCAGGCGGGCGAGGTCGCCGACCTGAACCTCGTCGTCAAGGGCGACGTCGTCGGGTCGGTCGAGGCAGTCGTCTCCGAGCTCTCGAAGTTCGAGCACTCCGAGGTGCGGCTCAACGTGATCCACCAGGGCGTCGGCGCGATCACGCAGAACGACATCATGCTCGCGTCCGCGTCGAAGGCGCTCATCGTGGGCTTCAACGTCCGGCCGAACGCCGAGGCGCGCGAGCTAGCGCAGCGTGAGGGCGTGGAGATCCGCGTCTACACGGTGATCTACAAGCTGACCGAGGAGATCGAGCAGGCGCTCGTCGGAAAGCTCTCGGCGATCAAGACCGAGGAGACGATCGGCGAGGCGGAGGTACGCGCAACGTTCAAGGTGTCGCGACTCGGCACGATCGCCGGCTGCATGGTCACGAACGGCGTCGTTCGCCGCGGCGCGCAGGTGCGCGTCATTCGTGACGGCACGGTGATCTACACGACGACGATCTCCCAGCTGAAGCGGTTCAAGGACGACGCGCGCGAGGTGGCGGAAGGCTTCGAGTGCGGCATCCTTCTCGAGAACTTCAACGACGAGAAGGAAGGCGACATCCTCGAAGCATTCGAGACGCGCGAGATCGAACGGACCACGCTCGACGAGCTCGCCCCCCCCGCCGAGACGAAAAGCTAGAGCTGCTCCGAGACGAGCGCGCGGATCTCGTCGTTCGGGGCGAGGTCGCGCGCGCTTCGGCCGTCGGGGAGCTCCGCATACGGATTCGCTCCACGCGCGAGCAGGAGCTCGACGAGCGCGCGGCTTCCGCCCGCGACGGCGGAGTGGAGGGGGGTGTTGCCGTGGTCGGCCGTGCGCTCCGTGTCGGCGCCGTGGTCGAGCAGGATCTCCGCGAGCTCGGTCGCGCCGAAGGTCGCCGCCGTGCCGAGAGGGGTCACCTGCGCGAAGGGCGCGGTCGAGAGCGCGTTCGGATCGGCGCCTGCGGCGAGCAGGGCCCGCACCGCACCCTCGTTGCGGGCGAAGACCGCGATGTGGAGCGGCGTAAAGCCGTCCGGACTCCGCGCGTCGGCCGGCGGGAGGCCGCCCGCCTCGCCCGCGAGCAACCGGTCCCACGGGTCGAGCGCGGGGCGGGCAGCGAGAATCGCGTCGGCGATCTCGCCTCCGCCGGCGTAGAACGCCCGCATCAGCGCGGAGAGACCCTGCGCATCGCGCGCCGCTGCGGCCCCCGGGTCGCCCGCGAGGAGTGCGCGCACGCCTTCGGCGTCGCCGTCGTCGATGAGTTGGAAGATCGTCTCCATTGCCCGGTGTGAGATTGAATCACGTCATGGCGAGCGGCTACGTCGGCGTTCTCACGTGCGAGTTGCACTTTCCGGAGGCGCACTCGCTCAAGGAAAAGCGGCATCATCTCCGTTCCGCGAAGGCGCAACTCCGAAACCGTGTCGGCGCGTCGGTGGCCGAGGTCGACCATCACGACCTCTGGCAGCGCGCGCGGATCACGGTCGCGTGCGTCGCGCGGGAGTCGCACGAGACGGAGCGGCTGCTCGACGAGGCCGAGCGGTGGCTGCGTGGCCAGGAGTGGGAGGTTGCGCTCGTCGAGCGCGTCCTGATGGATCCGGAGGACTAGATGGTTTCGGGGGCCGTCCGACGACCTTCGCCCGGCCCGGCGCGGGTTCGCGCTTGAATACCTTCGATGAGCGAGCGGATGCGGCGAGTGAACGAGTCCGTCCGGCAGGTCGTAGCGGAGGCGCTGCCCGAGCTGAAGGACCCGCGGATCGGCCTCGTCACGATCACGGGAGTCGTCACGAGTCCCGACCTTCGCGTCGCGACGGTGTACGTGAGCGTGCTCGGAAATGCCCGGAAGAAGCGGGCCACCCTCGCAGGTCTCGAGGCTGCGCACGGCCTGCTCCAGGGTCGCCTCGCGCGCGAGCTCCGAATGAAGCGGACTCCCCAATTGACGTTCGAGTACGATTTGTCGGTCGAGCGTGGCGTCCGCATGACACAGCTGATCGACGAGCTGGCCCCCGACGACGATGCCGAACATGACTGAGCTCCAATCCGTCGTCGACACGCTCCGCGCACACGACCGCTTCCTCGTCGTGACCCACGAGAACCCGGACGGTGACGCGCTCGGCTCGCTGCTCGCGACGACGGTCGCGCTGCGGCGGCTCGGAGGCGACGTGGAGATGTATCTCGCGGGAGGCGCGCCGCTGCCGCGCGAATACGCCTTCATGCAGCTCGACGGTCTCCTGCGTGAGCTGCCGGCAGACGTCGAGGAGCGCGTGCTCGTGGCGGTCGACTGCGCAAAGGCCGACCGGATCGGCCCCGATCCGGCCCCGCTCGAGCGGGCGAAGCTCGTCGTCAACATCGACCACCACCACGACAACTCGCGATTCGGAGCGGTGAACCTCATCGTCGCGGACGCCTCGTCGACGGGGGAGGTCCTGCGCGACGTATTCCGCGAGCTCGACATCGCGATCACCCCGGAGATCGCGGAGCCGCTCTACATCGCGCTCGTCACCGACACGGGGCGCTTCCAGTACGCGAACACGACGCCCAAGTCGCTGCGGCTCGCCGCGGAGCTCGTCGAGGCCGGGGCAGACGTGCACGCCGTGTTCCAGCAGGTGTACGAATCCGTGGAGTTCGCGAAGCTCAAGCTGCTCGCGCGCGCGCTCGAGCGCGCGCAGGTCTTCGAGGGCGGTCGCATCGTGGTGTCGCACCTCTTGCGCAACGACTTCGCCGAGGTCGGCGCGGTGGAGCCGTACTCCGAGGGCATCATCGACTACCTTCGCGCGGTCGAGGGCTCGGAGCTCGCGGTGCTGGTCCGCGAGCCGCCGCGCGACGACGGTCCGACGCGGCGCGTCTCGCTGCGTGCGAGCGTCGACGAGCTCGACGTGTCGGCGATCGCCCGTGTGTTCGGGGGCGGCGGCCACCGGCAGGCCGCGGGCTTCCAGAGCGACAAGTCGCTCGACGAGATCGTCGAGCTCATCCGCCGGGAATTCGGCGCGCAGCGTGCCCCCGCGGGCGCTTGAGCCCGCGGGCGTCGCGCTCGTCGACAAGCCCGCCGGCCCGTCGTCGTTCGCCGTCGTCTCGCAGATCCGCCGGCTGACCGGTGCGCGGACCGGCCATGCCGGCACACTCGACCCGTTCGCGACCGGCTTGTTGCTCCTGTTGTCAGGACGGTCGACGAGAATCGCCCAATACCTCGTCGGGCTCGACAAGCGCTACACGACGACCGTGGCTCTCACGGGGAGGACGACCACGGGCGATCCGGAGGGCGACGTGGTCGAGCCGCTGGAGCCCCCGTCGGAGTCGGAGCTCGAGCGACGGCTCGCAGCCCTCCGCGGTGAGATCGAGCTGCCGATCCCCGCGGCATCCGCGGTGAAGATCGGCGGCGAGCGCGCGTACCGCCTCGCCCGGCGGGGCGCCGAGGTGGAGATGCCCCTGCGGCGCTCGACGGTGTACGCGCTCGACGTGATCGCGTATACAGGCGATGCGGTGAGCCTCGATCTGCGCGTCAGCTCCGGAACGTACGTGCGCGCGATCGCCCACGCGCTCGGTGGATACTGCCGGACGCTGCGCCGAACGGAGGTCGGGCCGTTCGACGTCGCGGACGCGGTGACCCCCGACGCCTTCGACCCGCGGCGGCTCCTGCCGGAGGCGGATGTCCTCGCCCGCATCGGAGTCGTGCCGTGAACGTCGCACGGGGGCCGGCGGAGCTCGCGCCGGCCCGGCGGGCGGTCGCGATCGGCACGTTCGACGGCGTCCACCGCGGTCACCGCCGCGTGATCGAGGCGGCGCGAGCCGCGCACCTGCGACCGGCGGTCGTCACCTTCGACCCCCACCCGCGGGCGGTCGTCGGGGAGCCCGTCCAACTCCTCGCGACGACCGAGCGGCGGCTCGAGCTGCTCGAAGAGCTCGGCGTCGAGGACGTCCTCCTCCTACGCTTCGACGAGGAGCTCGCCGCGCTCCCCGCCGAGACGTTCGCCGAGGAGATGCTGCGCGGCATCGGCGCGGAGGTGGTCGCCGCGGGAGACGGCTTCCGCTTCGGCTGCGACCGGGGCGGCGACCTCGACCTGCTCGAACAGCTCGGCTTCGACGTGCGCCGGGTGCCGCTCGTCGAGAACATCTCCTCGAGCCACATCCGCCGCCTCCTCTCGATCGGTGACGTCGCGCACGCGGCCACGCTGCTCGGCCGGCCCGCCGAGGTGGAGGGAACGGTCGTGCACGGCGACCGGCGGGGCGCCGCCCTCGGCTTTCCGACGGCGAACCTCGACGTGCCTTCGGGCGTGCTCGTGCCGGAGCTCGGGATCTACGCGGGTGCCGCCCTCGGGCGCCGGGCGGCGATCTCGATCGGCACGAACCCGCACTACGGCGGGACGGAGCGTCGAGTCGAGGCGTTCCTGCTCGACTACGAGGGCGACCTCTACGGCCGGCGCCTGGTCGTCGAGCTGTGGGAACGGCTTCGCGACGAGGCCGCCTTCGCGTCGGAGCCCGAGCTCGTCGCGGCGATCGCCGACGACGTGCGGCGCACCCGCGCGGCGATCAGGCCCGCCTGAGCCGGATTCCACGCAAGGAGCGCAAGTTTTGCCGGGCGGGAGCGTCTTGCCAGGTATGGAGGCGGCCGCACACGAACACCCGCCGCTCTCGGTCTTCGAGAGCGTCTGCTGCCTCGAGTGCGGCGAGATCTACTCGAAGCCCCTCGAGGGCGGCACGGTGCAGAAGAATCCCGGCTGTCCCGCATGCGAGTACGCGGGCTGGATTCCGGTCAGCCTGCCGCCGGAACGGAGACCGTCTCGCCGCTCCGGCGCGGATCAGCGGCCGCTCCGGTTCGACCGATCGAGCTGACGCCGCCGAAGTAGTGGTGGCGCTCGGGCCAGCGCCGCACCGAGTGGCCCGACGCTTCGAGTTCCGCGAGCGCCGCCTCGTCGGCGCCGGGCTCGGCGTTCACGACGCCGCCCGCCGGATGGACGCGCGGCCGGTCGACCGCCGCCTGGGGGTCGAGCCCCTCGTCGAGGATGCCCGCGGCGACGGTCACGAGGGCCGTCCGGAGCCGCGTGCCCCCGGCTGCGCCGAGGGCGAGCACGAGCCCGTCGGCATCGAGGGCGAGGCTCGGAGCCATCATGCTCTGCATCCGCTCGCCCGGCGCGAGCGGCCTGACCAGGAGGTCGGTCTCGCCGAGCATGCTGTTGAGGTGCAGGTCGAGCCCGGGCAGCCAGTCGCCCGAACCGAGGCCGAGGCTCGTCGTGAGCACGCAGGCGTTCCCGTCGGCGTCGACGGCGACGAGGTTCGTCGTGTGCGTCTCGGCCCCGGCGGCCCCGTCGAGCGCTTCGACGAGCGCGAGGAGCCGCTCGGTGGCGTCGAGCTCCCGCAGGCGCGGCAGCCGGGCGAGCGCAGCCGGCACGCCGGAGAGGCCGCCGCGCCCGAGAAAGCGCAGCCCGAGCCACGCCGTCTCGACCGGCTCGCGCCACACCGCCCGGTACGCGGCGAGATCGGGGGCGGTGACGAGGCCGCCCCGCGCTTCGGCGAGCGTGAGCAGGGAGGAGCCGATCGTGCCACTGTACGCCCCCGCCGCGCCTTCGGCGGAGAGCGACTCGAGCGCGGCGACGAGCCCCGGTTGGTCGAGGCGCCCGCCCGCGCGAAGCAGCGTGCCGCCGGGCGCGTACATGCGCGCCCCCTCGCGCAGCGTCATCACCGGCTCGAGCATCGCGAGGCAGGCCGCGTGCGCGGCCGGCAACGCGACGCCGCTGCGCGCGAGCGCAAGCGCCGGCTCGACGAGCCGGCGCCAGGGCAGGCGGCCGTGCGCGCGCCAGAGCTCGCCGAAGCCTGCCGGGACGCCGGGAACCGCGCAGGACGCCGGCCCGACGGCGTACTGGACGAGCTCGGCGCCGAACGGCACCTCCAGGTGGACGAGGTCGGCCGGCCGCGGGCCCGCGCCGAGGCCCGGCGCCGCGCAGAAGCAGTCAAGGGTGCGCGCCGTCCCGTGCGCCGCGTCGAAATAGATCGCGTGGCCGCCGCCGAGGAGCCCCGTCATCACCGTCTCGGCCACGCACGAGGCGAGCCCCGCCGCGACCGCGGCGTCGGCGGCCGAGCCGCCGTCGGCGAGGATCTCCGCACCCGCCGCGGCGGTCGCCGGATGGCCGGCCGCGACGCCGGGCGTCACTGCTCGACCCGCGGGAGCACGAGCCAGCCGATCCGCCCGAAGCCCGGCCGCGGGAAGTCGAGCCGGTGGCTCATCAGCCGGCCGCCGGCGACGCCGAAGACGCCGCCGCCGAGCTCGCGGGCCTCGATCCGCGGCCGGGCGATGCGCGCGCCGGTGACCGGGTCGGTCTCGCTCTCCTGCACGAAGATCCCGGCGGCCGAGGCCTCGACGTGGGCCTCGGCGTCGTCGAGCACGTACGTTCCGGCCACGTCAGGGGGCCTGACCCCGGTTTGCGGCTCCTCGCTCCGGGGCGGCGGCGCTCCCGCCGACACGCCGAGATCCGACACGACGCGGCGGATGAGCCCGCTGCCGCGCCAGCTGTTCGTCAGCACGGCGAGCGCGAACCGCTCCTCCGGCACGAGCAGCAGGAGCGACTGGTAGCCCGCGACCGAGCCCTCGTGGTCGAGCGCGGCGCGGCCGCCGGCGTCGCGGACCCACCAGCCGAGCCCGTAGCCGCCGCCGAGCGCGGCCGACCGCGGCTCGCGCATCGCGGCGCGCGCCTCGGCGGAGAGCGGTCCGGGCCCGCCGAGGTGGTGCGCGGCGAACGCGAGCAGGTCGCCGGTCGTCGACCAGAGGCCGCCGGAGGCGCGCCGGGCGACCGGATACGCGTCCACCGGGACGGCACGATGTCCGGTCTCCCCGTCCTGCACGTGTCCGCGCGCGGGCGCCCGCGGCTCCTCGTAGCCGGTCGCGGCGAGGTGGAGCGGCGTGAGGATGCGGGCCGCCATCGCGTCGGCGAACGACATCCCGGTCGCAGCCTCACAGGCGGCTCCCGCGGCCCAGTAGCCGGCGTTCGAGTACGAGAAGAGGCCTTCCGCGCCCTCCGGGAGCGGCTCGGCCTGCTCGCAGCGCAGGCCGGCCGTGTGACTCAGCCGGCCCGTGAGCCGGGCGTCCGGCTCGAGGCACGACAGCGAAAGCGACGCGGTGAACGGCTTCGAGATCGACGCGATCCGAAACGGGGTCTCGGGCCGGACCGGATCGGCGCGCCCGAGCTCGAGCACGCCGTCCGCGACCGCGACCACCCGCCCGTCCAGAAACGCGGCGGCGGCGACGCCCGGCACGCCCGTTCGCGCCCGCGCGTCGCGCACGATCTCCTCGAGCTGAAGCGCAGGAACCACGCGGGATTGCTACCCTACCCGCCGACCCAGTCCCGGCTCGTCGCTTTCTCTTCCTTGGCGCGACGGGCGGAGGCTCGGGAGACAACGACACAGGAGGCGGGAATGGCCCTCACCAAGGAAGCCAAGCTGGAGATCATCGCAAAGCACGGCCGTGGCGACGCCGACACCGGCTCCCCGGAGGTGCAGATCGCAATGCTCACGCAGCGCATCAACGAGCTGACCGAGCATCTGCGCACCCACCGGCACGACCACTACTCCCGCCGCGGGCTCCTCAAGCTCGTCGGCCGGAGGCGGCGGTTCCTGACGTATCTCCAG
>DATKQO010000281.1:0-7126 GCA_035532715.1 Gaiellaceae bacterium
AGATGCGACCGTTCTTGTAGGCGCCCATCAGCTCCGCGTTCCGCGCGAGGCGCCAGACGAAGAAGAGCGTCACCGGCAGGAGCGCGCCGTTCACGACCTGCACCAGGACGAGGAGCTTGATCACCGGGACCCCCGGCGCCATCGCGACCGCTGCGCCGATCGCGATCAGCGCCGTGATCACGGCGACGAACACCGGCGCCTCGCGCGGCCGCCGCGAGATCCCCTTCTCGAGCCCGAACGTCTCCGCGATCACGTACGCCGCGGTCACCGGCAGGATGGCTGCGGCGAGGAGGCTCGCACCGAGCAGGCCGATCCCGAACAGGACCTCGGCGAAGCGGCCGGCGAACGGCGCGAGCGCGCGCGCGGCGTCGGCAGCGCTCGTCACGGTGTGGTCGCCGTGGACGAACAGCGTCGCGCCGGTCGCGATGATGATGAAGCTCGCAACGATGTTCGCAAAGAGCGATCCCGTCACGACCTCGGCGCGCTCGGCCTTGATGTCCTCCGGACCGAGCCCGCGCTCCACGACTGCAGACTGCAGGTAGAGCTGCATGAACGGCGTGATCGTGGTGCCGGCGGTCGCGACGAACAGGATCAGGTAGGGGCCGTTGAGCTGGATGTGAGGGGTGACGATCGAGCGCCCGACCGCGCTCCAGTCGGGGTGTCCCAGGATCGCCGCGATCGGATAGGCGAAGAACGGAATCGTCATCGCGACGAACACTCGCTCGGCCACCTTGTACGAGCCGCGCACGACGAGCAGCCAGACGACCACCGCGGCGATCGGCACCGAGACCTGTGCCGGAACGTGCGCGAGCCCGAGCGCGGCACCGATGCCGACGAACTCCGAGATGCAGATGCCGAGGTTGGCGAAGAGCACGGAGACCGTCGAGAAGATCGACCACCTCGGGCCGTACTGCTCCCGGATCAGCTCGGCGAGCCCCTTGCCCGTCACGGCGCCCATTCGCGCCGCCATCTCCTGCACGACGACGAGGCTGACGGTGATCACCACCATCATCCAGAGCAGGTCGTAGCCGTACTTCGCGCCGACCGACGAATAGGTGGCGATCCCGCCCGCGTCGTTGCCGGCGTTCGCTGCGATCAGGCCGGGGCCGAGGAAGGCGAGCAGCACGGCGAGCCGCGCTGTCGCGCGATTACGCGGGCGGAGCTGTGATCCGCCGCGGACGGCGCGGTCGCGGAGAGCGCGGACTGTGCGCGCCATCGTCCACCTCAATCGCCGCCCAACACGCTGAAGCGGCGGCGCCACCCTTCGGGGAGGACGAGCTCGAGCACGTCGTCGACCGTCACGATGCCGAGGAGGACGTCGTCGTCGCCGACGACCGGTACGACCGTGAGATCGAAGTCGGTCATCAGGCGGGCAACCTCCTCGATGTCTGCGCGCGGCGAGACCGTCTGCACCGGCCGCACGATCTCCGACACCCGGACGGCGTCCTCGGCGCGCAGGAGATCGACGAGCTGGATACCGCCGCGCAGCCGGCGGTGCGTGTTCATGGCGTACACCCACGACGCGCCGTCGGCGTTCACGCCGGAGTGCCGGACGCGCTCGATCGCCTCCTCGCGCGTGGCGTCGGCGTAGAGGCAGATGAACTCGGGGCTCATCAGCCCGCCCGCCGTCGCGGGGTCGTAGCCGAGGAGCGCGCGGACGCGGCGGCCCTGAACCGGCGGCAGGAGAGCGACGACGTGCTCGCGGCGCTCTTCCGGCAGCTGGAGGACGAGGTCGGCGGCGTCGTCCGCCTCCATGCGCGCGAGCAGCTCGGACACCTCCGCGTCCGACCGGTCCTCGACGAACTCCCGCTGGTGGCCCTCCTCGAGCTCCTCGAAGACGTCGGCCTCCAGCTCCGGATCGGCTGCGACGGCGGCGAAGATCTCCGCACCCTCACGGTGCGAGGCCGCCTCGACGAGGTCGGCGAGCTGCGCCGGATGCAGGCGGGCGAGCTTCGGGTGCGGCACGCGCAGCCGCACGGTCGGCACGTGCCCGGTGAACGGCTCGACGGACGCCCAGTCGAGGAAACCGGTCGTCGCGATCAGGTGCGCGAAGCGGCGCGGCACGAGACGCCGGATGAGACCGCGCATGCCGATGTCGACCCCGACGACCCGATACCACCCGTCGAGCCGCGCGAACTCGATCTCGTTCGCCCGCACGAGCCGTGCACCGTCGACGTTGATGAGCTGCCGGTCGAGGACGTCCTTCTTGAGCAATACCTCGGCCCGCCGGCGCCGGAAGTGCTGGAGGTCGAGGCGTTGCGCCCGCAGGGACACGTGTCGCTCCTCGATCTCGGCGATCAGCTCCGACGGGACGAACACCTGACGCCCGGCGACCGTTGCGACGGCGCCCGCGACGGGCGGATACTCCTCGCCCTCGAGGCGAACGATCAGGTCGTCGACGCGCCCGAGGCGCTCGCCGGCCGCGTCGCGAAGGTCGCCGCCTACGACGAGGGACAGGTGCAGCACGTGCGGAGCCGCATGCGCGACCGGCAACTGTCACCCTCCTTCATCACAGCCACCGCTTCCAGCGGAAGAAGGCGAGCATGCTCGCGACCGTGGCGATGATGAGCCCGAGCGTCACCCAGAAGTCGGTCGTGCTGTTGAAGCCGGGAAAGTTCACATTCATGCCGAACAGCCCGGTGATGAACGTCAGCGGCAGCATCACGACGCTGAAGATCGTGAGCACGTACAGGATGTCGTTCTGCTGGTGCGAGATGAGCGACTCGTTCGTGCTCTCGAGCGCCTCGACGACCTCCTTGTAGTTGTCGAGCAGGTCCCAGATCCGCTCGCTCGCGTCGACGATGTCGTCGAAGTAGAGCTCGAGCTCCTCCGGGAGGAATCGCTCGACCGATCGCTCGAGCAGGCGCAGCGTCGGCCGCTGCGGCTTGATGATCTTGCGGTAGGAGATGATCTCCTGCTTGACCTTGTGGATGTCGCGGACGAGGTCCTTCGCGCGCACGCCGGCGTCGTCGATGTCCTCGTCGATCTGCTCGAGCTTGTAGCCGATCTTGTCGAGGATCGGAAAGCAGTAGTCGTAGAGGTCGTCGAGCACCTCGTAGAAGAGCCGGCCCGATCCCCGCGAGAACAGGTTGTGCTTGTACTCCTCGCTCTCGAACGCACGGCGGAAGAGCAGGGAGACGGGCCGGAGCTCTACCGTCGGCAGCGTGACGAGATAATCGGGGCCGAGGAAGACGTCGAGCTCGCCGGCGTTCAGTCGGCTGATCGCCTTGTCGTACACCGGGAAGTGGAGGACGGCGAAGAGGTATCCCGCCGCCTCCTCCTCGGTGTACACGTCGACCTTCGGACGCTGGCGTCGTGACATGACGTCCTCGACGTCGAGCGGGTGCCAGCCGAAGCGGGCGGCCAGCATCTGCGCCTCCTCCTGCGAGGGACGCTCGAGATGGATCCAGGTCAGGCGGTCGGTGCGGAGCTCAGCCGGCCGCGGCGGCTGTGCGGCGACGTCGAGACCGGTCAGCTCCCCGTCGCGGCGCGGGCGGATGCGAGGCAGGCTCGGCATCGGTACTGGAAGGGTCGTTGGTCGCCAACACGGGCATGGCCACCATCCTACCCGGTCGCCCCTGCAGGCAACGTCCCGCGCTCGTCGCGGCTCGGAGGCACGAATCGGGCGCGCCCCGCCGGGATGCCCGCGGCGAGCATCGGCACGCCGAGCGCGAGGAGGAAGAGGAGCGGCGCCGTCCAGCCGCCCTCGGCGGCGTGCAGCACGCCGACGAGGAACGGCCCGAGGGCTGCGACCGTGTAGCCGAGCGCCTGCGCCATCCCCGAGAGCTCGGCGCTGCGGCGCGCGTCGGGCGCGCGGAGCACCATCAGCGTCAGCGTGAGGGCGAAGGTCCCGCCCTGGCCGATCGCAAAGACGGGCACCCACGCTGCGGCTGCGCCCGGCGCGAGCAGGAGACCTGCGATGGCGAGCGGCTCGAGGCCGGCGAAGCCGATGACGAGGCGCCGCTGATCGACGCGCCTCGTCGCGAGGACCGGCGCGAGGAGCGACGCCGGGATGCCGACGAGCGCGTAGACCGAGTTGAGGACGCCGGCGGTCGTGGGGCTGAACCCGTGATCGCGGAGGATCGAGGGCAGCCACGTCAGCCCGCTGTAGAAGATCGCGGACTGGACGCCGAAGAAGACCGTGACCTGCCATGCGAGGCGATTGCGCAGCAGCGCGCGTACGTCGCCGACGCCGCCGCGGACGCTCGCGGGCGTGGCGTCGCGAAAGACGGCGACGCCGAGCACGACGAGCGCGAGTGCCGCGGGCGCAGACCACACGGCGAGCGATCCCTGCCAGCCGAGCCCGTGCTCGAGCGGCACCGCGAGGCCTCCGGCGACGGCGGCGCCCGTCCCGAGGAGCCCGGTGTACACGCCCATCAGCGGCCCGATCCGCGAGGGGAAGCGCGCCTTGATCACCGCCGGGACGAGGACGTTCGCGACCGCGACGCCGACACCGACGAGCACCGTGGCCGCGAAGAGGGCGCCCGCCGAGCCCGCGGCGCGTACGAGCGTGCCGATGCAGATCGGCACGACGGCGACGACGAGAGCGGCCTCGCCGCCGCGCCTGCGTGCGAGCGGCGCGGCGACGAGCGCGCCGAGGCCGAAGCAGAGGACGGGGAGGCTCGTGAGCAGTCCCGCCACCGCCGTCGACATGCCGGGGTTGCGCTCGAGGTCCTTCAGGAGCGGCGGGACGCTCGCGACCGCGATGCGCAGATTGAAGCCGGTGAGGACGAGCCCGGCGGCGAGGAGCGAGACGCGGCGCACCGGCGCGAGCCTACGCCACCGCGAGGATGCGCCCGGGAGGATTCGAACCTCCGACCTCGCGCTCCGGAGGCGCGCGCTCTATCCCCTGAGCTACGGGCGCCTGGGGAGCCGTAGTGTAGCCGTCCGTGCTCGGCTTCTTGATTGCGGGAACGGCGCTCGCGCTGACAGCGGGACTCGTCGCGTCCACGCTGCGCGTGCGCTCGCCCGGCGTGTTCGCGGTCGCGTGGTGGGTGGTCATCTGCGCGGAGGTCGTCGCCGCGGGCGAGATCCTGTCGCTCGTCCACGGGCTCCGGCCGCTCGGCTACTCGCTCGTCGAGGTCGTCGCGCTCGCCGGTTCGCTCGCCGCGTGGCTCCGCGCCGGGCGTCCGCGACCGCCGCTTCCTCCGCGGCTGCCGGTCGACCCGCTCGTCGTCGCGCTCGCGCTCGCCGTCACGCTCGGTTGCGCGTACGAGCTGTTCCTGATCGTCGCCACGCCGCCGAACAACTGGGACTCGATGCACTACCACCTCGCGCGCGTCGCCGCGTGGCACGCACACGGGAGTCTCGGTTACTTCCCGACGCACAACCCGATCGAAAACGCGTACCCGCCGAACGCGGAGCTGCTCGTGCTCTGGACGATCGTGTTCCTCGGCCGCGACCTGCTGGCGGCGCTCCCGCAGTTCGTCGCGGGCCTCGCGACGAGCGTGTCGGTCTTCGTGATCGCGCGGAGGCTGGGCTACGACCGTGCCCGCTCTGCGTTCTCGGCGCTCCTGTTCCCGACGCTCACGATCGTGGCGCTCGAGTCCGTGACGACGCAGAACGACCTCGTCGAGGCGTCGTTCGTCGCAGCCGCGGTTGCGCTCGCGCTCGGCCGCACACGCGTCGAGACCGTGCTGGCGGGTCTCGCCCTCGGCCTCGCCGCCGGCACGAAGCTGACGTTTCTCTACGCGATCCCGCCGCTCCTCGCGATCGGGCTCGTCGCGCTGCCGCGCCGCCGCCTCGCCGAGCTCTGCGCGGCCGCGGTCGCGGGCTTCGCGCTCCTCGGAATGTACGGCTACGCCCAGAACGTCGTCGAGACCGGGCGGCCGCAGGGCAAGGCGCACGAGATCTCGTCGCTGCCGCCGCACATCACGCTCGCCGGCACGGCGTCGAGCGTCGCGCGAACGTCGTACCGACTCGTCGACCTCTCGGGCTTCCATCCGCCGGCGGCGATCACCTCGCACGTCGCCGGCGCGGCGAAGCGGGTGTTCGGGGCACTGCACATTCCGCCGAATCCGCCGGCGTCGACCACGATCGGCACCTTCGAGTTCACGTATCAGCCGAACAGCGCGGTGAGCGAGGATTCGTCGGCCTTCGGCCCGCTCGGGTTCCTGCTGCTCGCGCCGCTCGCGCTCGGCTTCCTCGTCGCGTGGGCGCTCCGCCGCGCCGGCCGCGTCAAGGGCGCCTTCGCGCTCGCGCTTCCGCTCTACGTGCTCGCGCTCGCGCTCGGCACGCGCTGGAACCTCTACGTGGATCGGTTTCTCGTCACGCCGGCGGCATTGACGCTGCCGCTCGCGCCCGCCGTGCTGCGCGGGCCACGTCTCCGCGTCGTCGCGCTCGCGCTGGGGGCGGCGACGCTCGCGCTCGCGCTCGCGTACGACAGCTCGAAGCCGACGGGCGTCTGGAACCTCAGCCGTGCGGATGCGCAGGCGATCCGCTGGCCCGAGCTCGCCCCGGTGCTCGAGACCGTGCAGGCACGCGTCCCCGCCGGCGCGCGACTCGGAGTGGATCTCGCACCCGGCGACTGGGAGTACCCGCTCTGGGGCCCGCGCCTCGCCCGCACGCTCGTCTGGCTGCCGGCGCAGCCCTCGGACGGCCTCGACTGGGTCGTGCTGGGCTCGCGGATCGCCGCGCGCCCTCCGGGCCACTGGTGCGCGCAGCGGCTCCCGACCGTCCACTGGACGCTCCTGCACCGCTGTTAGGTTCTGCGAGTGGACGTCGACGCGCGCATCGTCACGCTCGAGCTCGCGGAGACGTTCGTCATCTCGCGTGGAGCCCGGGACACCGAAGACGTGGTCGAGGTGTCGATCACCGCGAGCGGCGTCCGCGGTCACGGCGAGGGCTCGCCGATCGCGCGGTACGACGAGTCGGCCGAGTCCGCGCTCGCGTACATCCGCGAGCACGCCTCGCTCGTCGGCGACGATCCTTTCGCGCTCGAGGAGATCATGGAGCGTCTGCCGGCTCACGAGTGGGCTGCGCGAAGCGCGTTCGATGCGGCGCTGCACGACCTCCAGGGGAAGCTGGTCTCGCGGCCGGTCTATCAGCTGCTCGGCCTGCGACGCTCGGGACCGCCGACATCCTGGACGATCTGGCTCGGCGACCCCGACGACATGGCGCGGCGGAC
>DATKQO010000282.1:0-3288 GCA_035532715.1 Gaiellaceae bacterium
GCCGCGGACTCCCGCTGCAGGTCGGCGACCGCGGAGCGGACATCGTCGCGCTGGTAGAGCCGGTCGACGCGCGCCTCGACGAAGCCGCGCACGAGCGGCCGGTACTCGTAGAGGGTCGGGCGACCGTACGTGCCGTGCTCCTCGAAGGAGAACGGCAGGTCGGCGCCGGAGTCGAGATCGCGGTGGAACGCGGCGAACGCGCCGAGGCAGAACCGGCGCAGCGTGTCGTAGAGGTGAGGCGAACGCATCGCAACTCCCGTTCTACGCCGCCGCTGCGGCGGTTCCTCTACCGCTCGGTGGCGAGCCGGATCCCGAAGGCGACGAGCACGACCCCGGTGAACCGGTCGAGGACACGGCGGACGGAGGCGCGACGCAGAACGGACGCGCCGTGGCCGACGAGCGTTGCGTAGACGACGAGCCAGAGGAGCGTGAGCACGCAGAAGATCGCGCCGAGGACGAGCAGCGACGCGAAGCCGTCGCGCCCGCCGTGTACGAACTGCGGCAGGAAGCTCGTGAAGAAGATGGCGATCTTCGGGTTGCCGAGATCGGAGAGGAGGCCCTGGCGCAGCGCTTTGCGCGCGACGGCGGGCGGCCCGGCGGCGGCGACGCGTCCGGGGTTTCGCAGCAACTGCACGCCGAGCCACACGAGGTAGAGCGCCCCCACGATCCTGAGCGCGAGGAACGCGGCCTCCGAGGCGCGCAGGAGCGTCGCGATTCCGGCCGCAGCGGCGAGCGTCCACACCGAGAGGCCGATCGTGACGCCGGCCGCGGCGAAGACACCGCCGCGGCGCCCGCCGTAGAGCGCGTGCTTCGTCACGACGGCGGTGTCGGGGCCCGGGATGAGGATCAGGAGCACCGAGATGGCGAGGAAGGGCGCGAGGTCGAGGCGCATCGGCTGCGAGTATCGCAGCGCACCGGCGGCGTCAGGGCTCGTGGCCGGCGCGCTGGCAACCCGGGCACCAGTACGCCGTGCGCGCGGCCTCACCCTGCGGATGCGAGCGGATCGGCGTCCCGCAGCGGCGGCACGGGCGTCCGGCACGGCGGTAGACGTGGCGCAGCGGGCGGGTGCCCTCGACACCTGTCCGCATCAACCGGCGCGCGGCACCGAGCACCGCGCGCATCTCCTCGTCGGTGACGCCGGCGAGCGGCCGCCACGGCGAGACGCGCGCCTCCCACAACGCCTCGGCCCGCCAGAGGTTGCCGATGCCGGCGACGAGCCGCTGGTCGAGGAGCGCGTCGCCCAGTTCGCGGCCCGCCGGCTGCGCCCGGAGCCGTTCGAGCATCGCGTCGAGGTCGGGGGGCTCGGCGAGGATGTCCGGCCCGAGCGCTCGCCGCGTCGCGCCGGCGTCGCGGCCGAGCTCGAGCACCGGTCCGTTCCAGAGCACCGCCTCGTGCTCGGTGCCGCGGAGCACGAGCCACGGGCGGCCCGACCGGGTCGCGCCGCGCGGCTCGACACGCCAGCGGCCCGTCATGCGCAGGTGGCTCCGCAGCACGAGGCCGCCTTCGAAGCGGAGCAGGAGGTTCTTGCCGACGGCCTCGACCGACTCGAGGAGGCGGCCGTGGAGCCGCTCGGCCAGCTGCTTGCCGGCGGCGCGCGGATGGGGCGTCTCGACCTCGACCCGCTGGCCGACGAGCGGCTGCAGTCGCCGCGCCGCCCGGTGAAGCGAGTCGCCTTCCGGCATGGCAAACAGCGTAGTCCCGCCGTCCGGGCGGAGAATGGCACGATGCAGGCATGACCAGACGCTTCCGGGGCGTTCGCTGGTGGCTCAGCGCGGCCTTCGCGCTCGTTGCTGCGGTGTCGACGGCGATCGTCGTCTCGCAGTTCTCGACGCAGTCGCAGAACGCGTTCCGCAGCCGCGCCCAGGTGCTCGCGCTCGGCAGCGCCGGGCTCGCCGCGCGGGACATCGAGGTCGCGCGCCGGACCGAGCCGCCGGCCCGCTTCTTGCCCGGGATCGCGCGGCGGCAGGATCTCGAGCTTCACGTGTACGACGCCCAGGGCCGCCGCGTCGCGTCGGCGTCGCCGACGAGCCAGGCGTCGGACGCACGTGCCCAGGAGCGCGCAGCCGTCCAGACGGCGCTCGGCGGCCACCGTTACGTCGGCAGCACGGCGAACGGCCGCGTCTTCGTCGTCGGCCTGCCGCTCGGCACCGGCGCGCTCGTCGCGCTGAACGTGCGACCCGACGTCGCGGCGGCGATCGCGATCGTCAGCGACCAGGCGCTGCGCGCCGGCGTGATCGCGGGCCTCATCGCAGTGCTCGTCGGGCTTGTGCTCGCACAGCTGATCGCGCTGCGCCTGCGGCGGCTCTCGATCGCCGCCGAGGCGATGGCGCTCGGCGACTTCGAGACGCCGCTCCACTATCGCTGGCGCGACGAGTTCGGCGCGCTCGCGCAGAGCTTCGAGCGCATGCGGCGCCAGCTACGACGTTCGTTCCGCCACATCGAGGGCGAGCGCGACCGGCTGCGGATGCTGCTGGAACGGCTGCACGAGGGCGTCGTCACGGTCGACGAGGAGCTCGTCGTCCATTTCGCGAACGCGGAGGCGCGGCGGCTGCTCGGCGGCCGGCTGGCGGAAGGCGACCAGCTGCCCGACCCGTGGACCGGGTTCTCGCTGCGCCAGTTCGCGGAGCGGTTGTTCGACGCCGGCGCGTCGCTCGCGCAGGCGCACGTGACTCCCGGCGAGGAGCAGGCGCTCGCGCTCGTCGGCATCCCCGCCCAGCCCGAGGGCGACACGGTGATGATCGTGCTCGACGACCTGACCGAGCAGGAACGCCGCGAGCTCGCGGAGCGCGAGTTCGTCTCGAATGCGGCGCACGAGCTGCGTACGCCGTTGACGACGATCATCGGCGCGGTCGAGGTGCTGCAATCGGGCGCGAAGGACGATCCGCTCGAGCGCGACCGCTTCCTCGCGCACATCGAGCGGGAGGCCGCGCGGCTCGCACGGCTCGCGCGCGCGCTGCTGACCCTCGCACGCGCGCACGCCGGGCAAGAGCAGCCGCGGCCCGAGCCGGTCATGCTCGCACCGCTCCTGCACGAGGTCGCAGCCGATCTGCGCCCGGCAGAGGGCGTCGCCCTCGAGGTCGAGTGCGGCCCGGAGCTCTCTGCGACGCTCAACCGTGACCTGCTCGAGCAGGTGCTGCGCAACCTCGGCGAAAACGCGGTGAAGCACACGCAGCGAGGACGGGTGGTGCTGCGCGCCTACGCCGCCGGCGGCACGCTGCGCGTCGAGGTCGAGGACACGGGCGTCGGTATGACGGCTGACACGCAGCAGCATGTGTTCGACCGCTTCTA
>DATKQO010000283.1:0-3490 GCA_035532715.1 Gaiellaceae bacterium
CATCACCGGAGCGTGGTCGCCGAGCAGCGCGGCGAGCTTCGAGCCGCCGTCGATCCGCACGGCGTGCTCCGAGAACGTGCCGGGCACCTCGCGGTGCCTCTCGTCGCCGACCACGTCGGGCAGGTGCTGCACGAGGTCGCCCCCGCGCGCGACGTTCAGCACCTGGAAGCCGCGGCACACCGCGAGCACCGGCATGTCGCGCGCGAGCGCCGCCTCGAGCAGCGCGAGCTCGGCGCGGTCGCGCTCGGGGCGGATGCCGTTCGTCGCCGGATGCGGATCGGCGCCGTACGTGTCGGGATCGAGATCGGCCCCGCCCGAGAAGAGCAGGCCGTCGAGCGCGTCGAGCGTCTCCTCCACCCCGCCCTCGCTCGGCGGCACGAGCAGCGGGCGGGCACCCGCTCGCTCGACCGCCTGCACGTACGCGAATGGGATGAGCGCCGCGTCGAGCGCCCACGCGCCCCAGCGCGCCGGCTCGACGTACGTCGTGATGCCGACGACCGGCTTAGCCACGTTCGAACATCCGCTCCCGCTCGTAGTTCGTGACGACCTTGTCGAAGAGCTCCTGTTCGGTGCGCCCGTAGTTGAGGTAGTGATCGACCACCTCGTCGCCGAGCAGCTGCCGCGCCACGGTTCCGTGCTCGAGCGCCGCGACGGCGTCCCGCAGCGTGCTCGGGAAGCGCTGCACGTCCGACTCGTACGCGTTGCCCTCGAACGCGGGCCCGAGCTCGAGCTGCTGCTCGATCCCGTACAGCCCCGAAGCGAGGAGCGCCGCGAACGCGAGGTAGGGATTCGCGTCGGCGCCCGGGATGCGCGTCTCCGCACGCAGCGACGAGCCGTGACCGACGATGCGGAAGCCGCACGTGCGGTTGTCGTAACCCCAGGCAAGCGTCGTCGGCGCCCAACTGCCGGCCGCGTAGCGCTTGTACGAGTTGATCGCGGGCGCGTAGAAGATCGCAAGCTCCGTCGCGCAGGCGATCTGTCCCGCGAGGTACTGCTTGAAGACGTCGGATTCGCCGGCGAATGCCGCTTTGCCGTCCTGCCAGAGCGACGAGTGGATGTGGCACGACGAGCCGACGCCCTTGTGATCGGGCTTCGCCATGAACGTCACCGAGAGGTCGTGCTGGTAGGCGAGCGCCTTGACGCCCGTCTTGTAGATCACGTGGTCGTCAGCGACCTTGAGCGCGTCCGCGTACCGGAAGTTGATCTCGTGCTGGCCGGGCCACGCCTCGCCCTTCGACGACTCGACGCGCATCCCCGCGACCGCCATCGCGTTGCGGATCTCGCGCATGAACGGCTCGTCGTAGCCGGCCGCGAGGATGTGGTAGTCGAGGATGTACGGGACCGAGGGCGTGAGGTCCTGGTAGCCGCGCGCGTGCGCTTCCTCGTAGCTCTCGCGGAAGAGGAAGAACTCGAGCTCGGAGCCGAACATCGGCTCGTAGCCGAGCGCGCGGCAACGCTCGACCTGCGCTCTCAGCACCTGCCGCGGCGAGGGGGCGACCGGCGTGCCGTCGTGCCATTGCACGTCGCAGAGCACGAGCGCCGTCGCCTCGTGCCAGGGGACGCGCCGCAGCGTGCCGAGGTCCGGTTGGAGGCCGAAGTCGCCGTAGCCGCGCTCCCAGCTCGCCATCGCGTAGCCGGGGACGGGATCCATCTCCATCTCGAGGGCGAGCAGGTAGTTGCAGCCCTCGACCTCGTGACCGGCGTCGAGCTCCTCGAGGAAGAACTCCGCGTGCAGGCGCTTGCCCATCAGGCGGCCCTGCATGTCGGTGAACGCGGCGATCACGGTGTCGACCGCCCCCGACTCGATGTCCGTTCGCAACGCCTCGAGCGTCAGCATGCCGCGACCATACACCGGGTCGCACCCGTCAATGCGGGATGACGAACAGCCCGGCGACGCCGAGGCCGAACACGGCGACGGCGATCAGCGAGTCCCGCCCGAGGCGGGCGAAGCAGTCCTCGTGGCGCATGATGACCCCGAAGGCGTACACGGCCGAGAGCGCGATGCCGAGCGCGGCGAGCCAGCTGTTCAGGTGCCCCGCCGTCGGCAACACCGGCCGGCCTGCGATGAGATCGGCGACGAGGAACAGCACCACCTGGAACGAGTTGCCGCCGAAGATGTCGGCTACCGCGAGCTCGTTGTCGCCGAGCCGCACGGCGGCGATGCCGGAGCTGATCTCGGGGAGCGCGGAGGCGACCGCGAGGATCGTCGCCCCGAAGATGACTCCGTTGATGCCGGCCCGGTTCGCGAGGTCGTTGCCTGCAACCTCGAGCACGACGCCGGCGACGAGCGTGACCACGCAGCCGATCGCGAAGACGGTCAGGGCCCGGGCGGTCGACCCCGTGATCGGGGTGGACTTCTCGGCCGGGTGCGCCACGCGACGGTGCTTGCGGCCCGGCTTCGCCCCGGGCGCACTGACTTCCCACCGCGGCGTCTGCCGGGCGCGGTTGAGCACCCAGATGCCGGCGAACCACGCCGCGCAGATCGCGAGCGAGGCCGGGCTCACCGGCCCGATGCGCACTGAGGGCGGCAGCAGCGCACCCATGAGGACGCCCGACACGACGACGATCACGAGCAGCCCCTCGAGGACGGGCGCGAGCGAGCCGACGAGGAACGTCAGCGCCTGCTTCCGCGAAGCTGCGGCGTCGCAGATCACGAGCACCATCGTTTGCACGGCGATACCGCCGATCAGGTTGCCCGCGGCGAGGCCGTAGTTGCCCTTGGCCGCCGCGGAGACGGTGATCGCGACCTCCGGGAGGCTCCCCGCGACTGCGAGGAGGACGACGCCGCCGAGCGCTTCGCCGAGGTTGAAGCGGCGGTCGATGACGTCGGTCGTCTTCGACAGCGCGGTACCGGCAATCCAGGTCGCGACAGCGCCTGCGGCGAAGACGAGGAGGAGCAGCGGTGTAGAGAGAGATCCCAGGTTCGCTCAGATGTAGCGCACCGGGCGGACGGACTCGGTTCGCAACGCGATGCATCTCGAGGCGCGCCGCCCGTTGCAACCGTCCGACGCAAGGGAGAAGCTTCACGCGGGGTTCCACACCATCAGGGAGGGTCGATGAGCTCCGACGCACCAGGCGTTCACCCGCACTACGACGACGACGAGCGGACGCTGCACAAGCTTGGCTACGCGCAGATTCTGTACCGCGAGATGGGCGGCTTCTCGAACTTTGCGATCTCGTTCACGATCATCTCGATCCTCGCGGGCTGCCTGACGTCGTATTTCATCGCGTTCAACGACGGCGGCCCGGTCGCAGTGACCTGGGGCTGGCTGATCGTCGGGTTCTTCGTGATCCTCGTCGCGCTCGGCATGGGCGAGGTCGCCTCGGCGATGCCGACGGCGGGCGCGATCTACTACTGGTCGTCGAAGCTCGGCTCGCCGGCCTGGGGCTGGTTCACCGGCTGGTTCAACCTGATCGGACAGATCGGCGTCACAGCGGCGATCGACTACGGCGCGGCGGTGTTCTGGACGTCGTTGATGAACCTCTGGTT
>DATKQO010000284.1:0-3034 GCA_035532715.1 Gaiellaceae bacterium
GGTTCGAGGTCGACGTGGGCGCATCCGAGGACGAGCTCATTGCGCGGGCGAAGGCGTCGGCACGGGTGCAGAGCCATCTCGACGGCGCGCAGGTGCGCAAGACGATCGTCGTCCCGCGCAAGCTCGTGAACTTCGTCGTCGGCTAGCGCGGGTCGGTCGGAGCCGGCGAGACGTCCGCCGTCGCCCCTCGTCAGAGGGCGACGGGAGCCGACGCTCCGAGCTCGTCCCCGGAGGCGTCGAGGGCGTATGCGACGGCATACCCGGTCGCAGCCGGGACGACGATCGCGGTCTCGAAGCCGCTGCGCGCGGCGGTCGTGCTCGTCGTCAGACGTGTGGGGGCGGGGCCGGTGCGTACCTGCCAGTGCGTGACCCCGGTGGCGCCGTTCCAGCTCGCATGGACGGTCGACGTGCCGTCTGCGTTCGCTCTCGCGGCGGCCGCCGGCTTCGTCGTCGGGTTGCCGGCCCAGGGAAGGCGGAAGGCGCGGTAGCTCATGCTGCCGTCGCCGAACCGGGCATCGAGGAGGACGGAGCCGTCGGGCCCGTACTCGCTGTACCAGCCGGTCGTGCCCCAGCCGACGAAGACGTTTCGGCCGGGCAGCTCCTGCACGTCGCCCATCGCGATCGCAAGACGCGGCTGCGCCGGTTCGAGCGCGGCGAGGAGCGTGGCCGTCATCGAGCGGGTGTCGAGCTGCAGCCGTAGCGCCCGGGAGCCCGGCTCGACGTCCCCGGCCCCCGCGTCGGTCGCGCCGTTGTCGAAGATGGTCAGCGTCCCGTCGGCATGACCCCGGACGTCGTGCTGGAAGTTGAACGCCGCGCCGGGCCCGAGCGCGAAATCGCTCTTCTTCCCGCCGAGGCGCCAGACGATCTTCCCGGTGCGCCGGCCGACCTTGTAC
The DNA here is from genome assembly GCA_035532715.1 of Gaiellaceae bacterium. Lineage (GTDB taxonomy): Bacteria > Actinomycetota > Thermoleophilia > Gaiellales > Gaiellaceae > Palsa-739. Next base: position 894 of record DATKQO010000284.1, read on the forward strand.
ACCGTGGACGTGTGCCGGGAAGAGACGAGCAGGTCGCCGTCGGGCGCGACGCCGATCGAGTTGAGATGGAAGTAGTCGACGTTTCCGGCACTGGTGACCTCCGGCCGGAACGACTCGTCGAGTGGGACGTGGTCGAGGCTGTGCCACTCGAAGAGCACGCGTCCCGACGGTAGCTCGAGCTCCTGGACGATTCCCTCGACGACCCTGCCGTCGGGCGGGCCGCCGACCGAGGAGAGATCGGCGCTCACCTCGTTGTAGACCGTCACGAGCGCCGTGTCCCGCGAGGTGATCAGGAACTCGTGCAGGTCGCAGTCGAGGCCGTGGCCGGCGTGGACGCGCTTCAGCTCCCGGTACGTGGCGTCGTAGATCACGCAGCTGCCGCCGTAGGTCGACTGGTTGTCGCCCTCGTACCACGTCAGGACGTTCCTGCCCCGGTAGCGTTGCGCGCGGAAGTTCATCGCCGTACGGGTGGCGAGCGGAAGAAACCAGACCGGCTCGCCGTCGTCGTCGAGGATCAGCGGTCCGTGCCGGCCGAGCGCATCTGGCGGCGCGCCGGGAGCGAACGGCGCGACGAAGATGTACCCCGGCGCGACCGCCGCCGGCGCTGCGGGCGTCGCGAGCGCGATCGGCGGTGGCGCCCAGTCCGGCTGGGTGAGATATCCCGCCTGGTCGAGGCTCGGCGCGGCTGCGCGGGCGGCGCTGTGGCCTGCGGGCGTGGCTCCGAATCCTTCTCCGGTGAGGACGCCGCCCGCGACAGCCGCGGCCAGCGCGACGAACCTCCGCCGTGTCAACAGTGCCTCGTAGCCCGGCAATGCCCCCGCTCTCCCGACTCGACCCACGTACGCCGCGTGCAGTGGACCACACCTGAGGGTGCTCGACAACAACGAAGGAGTCGGCACGAAGACGGCTCACCTGCGTCACGTTTCGCCGCGCACACTCGAGGCATGGAGCTTCCGGCGCTCGGAGTCCCGCAGCGGCGCGTCGTCGCGGCGCTCGCCCTGCTCGCGCTCGTGCTGCTGCTCGGGTCGCGCCTGCTCGGTCGCGGCGGTAGCTCGGTCCAGGCGATCCCTCCGCTCCGGACCGCGGTGCAGGCGCGCGCGCCGCGGCAGCAGTTGCTCGTCGTCGACGTCGCCGGCGCCGTGCGGCGGCCGGGGCTGCACCGGCTCAGCCGGGGCGCGCGGATCGCCGACGCGGTTGCCGCGGCCGGCGGTGCGACCGTGCAGGCCGACGTCGCGCTCGTGAATCTCGCCGCGCCGCTCGCCGACGGCGAGCAGGTCGTCGTGCCCGTCCGCGGCGCAGCGTCCGCGGCGGCGGGCGGGCCGTCGGCGTCGGCGCCTCTCGACCTGAACACGGCGACGGCGGAGCAGCTCGACGCGCTACCGGGAGTCGGTCCGGCAACGGCGGCGAAGATCGTGAGCTTCCGGCAGGCGCACGGCCCGTTTCGGTCGGTCGACGAGCTCGATGCCGTGCCGGGCATCGGTCCGGCCCGGATCGCGCAGCTGAAGGGGCTCGTCCTGCCGTGACGGTGCGCGCCCCGTATCTCCTCGCGGCCGCGCTCTGCGGCGGGCTCGCCGGTGCGACGGTCGTGCGTGCGTCCGTCGCGCCGGCGGCGGTGCTGCTCGGGCTCGCGGCGCTCGGCGGCGTGCGGGCGCCGCTCGGCGCCGCGGCCTGCGCGCTCGTCCTCGCCGGCTGGTGGTGGGGAAGCGAGCGACTTCGCGTGCTCGATCGCAGCACGCTCGCACCCCGCATCGGCACGGCCGAGCGCGCGATCGTCGAGCTCGAGGAGCCGCCGCATCCGGGGCGGTTCGAGACGCGTGTTCGCGCGCTCGTCGTGCGCTTCGGCGCACTGCGCGTCCGGGAGCCGGTTCTGCTCGAGTTGCCGGTCGGGCGCGCGCCGCCGCAGGGTGCGCGCCTCTCGGTGCTCGGCCTGCTCCGTGCGCCGCGCGGTCCGACGAACGGGTTCGACGAGCGCTCGTGGCTCCGCCGCCACGGTGTGCACGCCGTGCTGCGCGTCGACGCGTGGCACCGCATCGGCAGCCGAGGGGGCCTCGGCGGCGTCGCCGACCGCCTGCACGGGTGGCTCGCGCGCGACGGCGCGCCCGGCCTCGCCGGCGAGCGCCGGGCGGTGATCGAAGGCGTCG
>DATKQO010000285.1:0-8318 GCA_035532715.1 Gaiellaceae bacterium
CGTCGCGACTCCGAACGGCCTGTCCGCACCCGCCGCGCGGTGAGCAGCACGACGAGCAAGAGGAACGCGCCCGTGAGCGCGGCTCCCGTGAACGCCAACATGTTCATCGGCGTCACCTGCGTCCCAGTATCGCCCGCACCCGCGCTCCCAGCTCGTCGGGACTGAACGGCTTGCGAAGGTAGTCATCAGCGCCGGCGTCGAAGCCCCGCTCGACGTCGTCCTCCTGCGAGCGCGCGGTGAGGAGGATCACCGGTGTCGCCGCCGTCGCCGGGAGGGCGCGCAGACGCCGCGTGAGCTCGAGGCCGTCGAGCTTCGGCATCATCACGTCGAGCACGCAGAGATCGGGCTCACGGCTCGCCGCGAGCTCGAACGCCTCTTCCCCGTCGGCTGCGCCGATGACGTCGTAGCCGGAACGCGTGAGCCGATACGTGACGAGCTCGCGAATGTCGGAATCGTCGTCCGCGACGAGGACGAGGGGCCGCTCGCTCACGCAGCCACCGCCGTGCCTGCGGCGACGAGCGGCAACTCGACACGGAGCGTCGTGCCACCGCCGGGAGTGTCCTCGACGGCGATCGTGCCGCCGTGCGCCTCGGCGATCGCCTTCGCGATCGAAAGGCCGAGCCCGGTCCCCGGCACCGCCTGGGTCGTTGCGGTCGACGTGCGGAAGAACCGTTCGAAGAGACGGCCTTTCTCGGCGTCGGGCACGCCGACCCCGGTGTCGGAGACGAGCAGCGTGACGGTGTCTCCGTCGGCCGTGGCATGGACGGAGACCCGGCCGCCGGACGGCGTGAACTTGATCGCGTTCGAGAGAAGATTGTCGACGAGCTGCGCGAGCCGGCTCCGGTCGGCGTCGAGGATGGGCAGGGGCTCGACCGACAGCTCGAGCGCGACTCCCTGCGCCTCCCCGGCCGGCTTCGCCGCCTCGACGGCGTCCGCGATGACGCCCGCCAGGTCGGTCTCCGCAGGCTCGAGCTCGAGCATGCCCGACTCGAGCCGGCCGACGAAGAGCAAGTCGTTGACGAGACGCAGGAGCCGCGCAGCGTTGCGGTTCACCACGTCGAGGAAGTGGCGCTGCTCGTCGGTGAGCTCGCCGGTCTCGTGGTCGAGCAGGAGCTCGAGATAGCCCGAGATCGACGTCAGCGGGGTTCGAAGCTCGTGCGTCACGCTCGCGACGAAATCGTCCTTGCTGCGCTGCGCCTGGCGTTCGGCCGTGACGTCACGCAGTATCACGATCCGCCCGAGCTGGCTCCCGGTGCCGTCGAGGACGGGGGCCACGAGACGGGACAGAACCTGGCCCGTCGACGAGATCTCGTACTCGTACAGCAACTCCGCCTCCGGGTGCGACCGCAGGCTCTCGGTGACGGCGTCGAACCCGCCGGGGTCGGTCGTGCGCGGCCCGATCGCCGCCGCCTGCGTCCAGAAGGTGCCGGTCGGCGGGGTGCCCGAGGAGGCTCCGACGATCAGGTCGGCCATCCGCGTGTTCTGCGTGAGGATGTCGCCCTCGAGGTCGACGAGGCGGATGCCGTCGCGTGACGACTCGATCAACGTCGCGTTCAGCGAGCCGAGCCGGAGCGCCTGGGCGTAGGAGAGAAGCGTGCTCAGCGCGAGCGCGCTCTGGTCGGCCATATGGCCGATCAACTCGAGCTCGTCCGCGTCGAAGGCGGGACCCGAGATCCGTCCGAGGCTCATGACGCCGAGCGCATCCCGTCCGTGGATCAGCGGCACGTCGAGCGTGTGGCGGAACTCGACACCTGCGCCGAGCGCGGGATTCGCCAACCCTGCGCCCGCAGTGTCTCGGTGGATCGTGCGACGCTGCGCGAGCGCTGCGCCGGTCGTGCCGGCGTTCGCCACGAGCATTGCCGGGAGACGCGAGAGCTCGACGCCGTGGGCGGCGACGGGCCGAGGCAACGTGGCGCCCTTCGCGCCGAACGCGTAGAGCGTGACGACGTCCGCGGCGCCCGCCTCGGCGATGCGGTCGACGACGACGCCGGCCGCTGCCGCCAGATCCGTCTCCCCGACGAGCAGCTCCGCGAGGCCGAACAGGCGCTCGATCCGGTCCTGCTCGGATGCGGAGCGCAGAAGCGCGCGCTCGAGGTCGACCCGGCGCGCGTCGAGCTCGGCGCGCGCGCTCTCAGCGCGCCCGCGCTGATCGTCGATCGAGGTCGCCATGTCGTTGAAACCGCGCTGGAGCTCTCCGATCTCGGCGATACCGCCCGCCGTCGAACGCCGCCGCCGACCGCCCTCGCCCACCTCGCGCATCGACGCAAGCAGCCGGCGAATGGGCGCGGCGACGAAGCCGCGCAGGAAGAGCACGTAGGCGAAGAGGATCACCATCACGAGGGCGAATCCCACGACCGCAGCGCCGGTCGTGCGATTCGAATCGGCCGATGCCTTCTGCACCTGGCTGTCCCGATGCGCCTGCTCCAAGGATCGGATCTGACGCATCTGACGCCGGACGGCCGCAAGCCGTCGAATGCCCTCGCCCGTCGCTTCCCTCGCCCGCGCGGCAGCCGGGTCGGCGCGCGCGAGGGCGACCTGGGGGACGGCCCAGGCCCAGACGAAGCGGTTCATCGTCGCGTCCAGCACGCGGAACTGCAGCTGCTCGTCGGCGTGCAGCCTGTCCGAGAGGGCGGAGACAGCGCTGCCGGGGGCGCGTGCAAGCCCGTCGAAGCCGATCAGGAACGTCGGCCTGCCGGTCGCGACGAAGCCCCGCTCGGCCGCCTCGACCTCGAGAGCCGACACCTCGATTCGATTTGCGACGACCGTCGTGCCCGCGGCCTGCGCGGCGGCCTTCGCCCCGCGGCGCAGCGAGTCGACCGACGAGGTCAGGACGATGAGCGTGCCCGCGGAGCACGCTCCGACGGCGACAGCCGTCATGACGGTCCACGCGCCGAGGCTGATGTCGCGGAAGCCCCTCACCGGGACGGCAGGGGAGCCGCAGTGGTTTCCTCGTATCCCTGCACGGTTCGAGCATCGACGCGAGCAGACCCACCCGGTGTCCCCCGTCTGTCGGTCGTCACGCCGTGCCACGGCGGCCGTTGCAGGCAGATTCGGCGTTACGATTCCCCGACCTCGCCGTCCCCGGGCCACGGACCCGGCTCGCCTTTGTGGTAAGACAATCGGCAACAGCAGCGGCGAATCCCGGCTGCCGACCCTAGGGGGTTACCGCTGGACAGCGTGTCGCCTGCGACCGAATTCTCCCTCCTTGTCATCGACGACGACGCGATCGTGCGTGCGTGGGTCCGCGCCGCGTTGTCCGGGAGCGAGTTTCGCGTCGCGGGTGAAGCCGACCACGCCGCCGAGGCGATCGAGCTCGTCGAGCGGCGGCGACCCGACCTTCTCCTCGTCGACCAGCTTCTCCCGGACTGGACCGGGACCGAGCTCGTCCGCGAGCTGCGCCGCCGCGGCTTCGAGGCGCCCGCGCTCTTGATGACGGCCTCCCCGCGGGAAGGACTGAACGAGGTCGCGCAGTCGGCCGGCATCCAGGGCACGGTGCTCAAGTCGTCGGAACCGGACGCGCTGCTCGGCGCGCTCCGGCGCGTCGCGGACGGTGGCGACGCGCCCCACGCGGCGCACCCGCGCTCCGCCCGGCACATCACGCTCAGCCCGCGCGAGCGCGAGATCCTCCAGCTCGTCGCGGAGGGAGAGACGAACGCCGAGATCGCGGAGCGCCTCGGCATCGGCCACGAGACGGTGAAGACGATGCTCTACCGCGGCTTCGAGAAGCTCGGCGTGCGCCGGCGGAGCGAGGCGGTCGCCGAGGCCCAGCGCCTCGGCCTCCTCCAGCGTGCGCCCGAGCTCGATCGATGAGCCCGCTCGATGCTGCCGGCCGGGCGGAGGTCGAGCGGGTGTTCGCCGCCGACGCCCCGCTGCGGCTCGAGCGGCTCGCCGGCGCCCTCGAGGGTCTTGCGCGGGGTGAGGACACGCTGCCCGCGGCGCGCTTCGAGGCTCACGCGCTCCGAGGCGCCGCGGCGATCGTCGGGCGCGAGGACCTGGCGACGCTCTGCCGCTCGATCGAGGAGCTGCTCGCCGACGGCGAACCGGATGCCGGCGAGCTGCGCGCCGCCGCCCGCCGCGTCCGCGCGGCCCGGCCGGCGCCCGGCGCCCCTCTGCGGCCCGGAGCCCGGCTCGCGCGGCGACTCGTGCCGCACCGGTTCATGTCCCAGCTCGCCGCGATCCTCCTGCTCACGATCGTGCCGGCATTCGGAATCGCGGTCTATGACGCGTACCACGGCCGGCAGGCCGCGCGTGCGACCGTGGGGCGGGAGGCGACAGGGGAGGCGGTGCTCACGGCGCAGGCGCTGCAGCAGCTGATCGCCGGCGGCAGGCGCGTTCTCGTCGCGTTGAGCCTCTCGCCGGAGGTCGTGAGCGGCGACCCGCGCAGCTGCACGCAAGCCGTGACCCGATATGCCGCCCGCCTGTCCCCGTACTCGCACTTCGCCGTCACCGCCCCCGACGGAGTGGTGGTCTGCTCGTCGGCGACGCCGTCGCGCACCTCTGCCGCAGTATCGCGCTCGCTGTTCAAGACGATTCGCGCGACAGGCGCGTTTGCGGTCGGGCCCTTGCACCGCGACCCTGTCGGCGGCCACTGGATCATCTCGATCGGCCAGCCGCTCGGGCCGGGCGGCCGCCCCGGAGCACAGATCGGCGCGGTGATCCCGGCGTCCGCCGTCCAGGCCCTGATCGAGCGCGCGATCCTTCCGCGGCGCTCGTCGATGACGGTCTTCGACCGCTACGGCGACGTGCTCGCGCGCCGCCCCGACCCGGCGGGGTCCATCGGGGCGAAGGTCGGCCTCGCGAGGATCCACAGGCTCGCCCCCGCCGCCGGCGCGGCCGAGACGCGGGCCCCCGACGGCATCCGCCGCGTGTACGCCGCCGACGCGGCGGGTCCCTGGAGCGTGAGCGTCGGGATCGCATCGGGGGCGGCCGACTCGACGCTCACGCGTGAGCTCGTCTACGAGCTCCTGCTCATAGGCGGGCTCGGCCTGCTCGGGCTCGCACTCGGTCTCGCGGGCGCCCGCCGAGCCCTCGGCCGCCCCCTCGAGGCCCTCGTCGCGACGGCGGGCCGGCTCCGGGGCGGCGACCTCTCCGCCCGGGCGGGAGTCGACCCGCGCGGCGGCGAGCTCGGCGAGCTCGCAGAGTCACTCGACGCGATGGCCGCCGCACTCGAGCGGCAGGTGAGCGACCGTGAGCGCGCCGCCGCCGGGGTCGCGGACGAGCTCGAGACACGGGTCGGCGACCGTACCGCCGAGCTCGAGCTCGCGCGCGCGCAGGCCGAGCAGGCGAGCCGCGCGAAGACGGCCTTCCTCTCCCGCCTGAGCCACGAGCTGCGCACGCCGCTGAACGCGATCGGCGGCTTCTCGCAGATCCTCGGCGCGGTCGGGCTCGAGCCCGACCAGGCCGAGGCGGCGGCCCATATCGCAGCCGGAGCCGACCACATGACGCGGCTCGTCGAGGAGCTCCTGGACATGGCGCGGATCGAGGCCGGCGAGTTCCGTCTCGAGCTCGAGCCGACCTCGCTCGGGGCCGTCGTCCACGAGGTCATCGACCTCAGTCGCGGCCTCGCCGAGAGCCACGGCGTCGCGATCTCCACCCCCGAGGTGGATGCCGGTCTCGGCGCGCTCGCCGATCGTGGACGCCTGCGGCAGGCGCTGCTCAACCTCTTCACGAATGCCATCGTCTACAACCGCAGAGGAGGCACCGTCTCGGTCCGCGGGTCCCGCCGACCCGACGGGCGCGTCGTCGTCGACGTCCTCGACACCGGTGTCGGGATCGCTGCGGACGATCTCGCGCGGGTCTTCGTTCCCTACGACCGGCTCGGCCGTGGGCCGGAGTCGGATGGGCTCGGGCTCGGGCTCGCGCTCTCGCAGCGCCTCGTCGCGGCGATGGGCGGCACGATCGAGATCGCGAGCGAGGTGGGCGTCGGGACGCGCTTCACGATCGCGCTGCGCGAAGCCGAGCTCCTCCGCGACGCCGCCGACCCCGAATGGGCCCCGAATCCGACGCCGCGGCGAGGCACGCGCCGCGTCCTCTACATCGAGGACAACGCAACGAGCATGAAGCTCGTGGAACTGCTCCTCCGCGGGCGGGGCGTCGAGTTCCAGGGCGCCTCGACCGCGGCCGAAGGGATCGCCGCCGCACGGGCCGACGCTCCGGATCTGATCCTGCTCGACCTCCAGCTGCCGGACGGAAGCGGCGAGGACGTGCTGCTGACACTTCGCGCCGAGCCGGCACTCCGTGCGGTGCCGATCGTGATGCTGAGCGCACAGGCCTCACGCGACACCATCCGTCGCCTGTTGGAGGCGGGGGCCGACGACTACCTCACGAAGCCGATCGAAGTCGACCGTGCCGCGAACCTGATCGAGCGCCATCTACGCCGCGACACGACCTGAGACAAACGGGGGACAGCCGGCGCGTCGGCTGCCGACGATGCTCGAACCATGCCGGAAACCGAGCAGCGGGACGTGTGATCGGCGTTGGCGCGCGTGCTCGTCGTCGGAGACAACCTCGAGAGCCTCGCGGCGATGGTCTCGCTCCTACGCGCCCTGGGCCACGAGCCGGTCTCCGCTGCGAGCGGCCGGCCGGCGATCCAGGTTGCAGCCGAGCAGCCGGTCGACGTCGTACTCCTCGACATCCAGATGCCCGGGATGGACGGCTTCGAGACCGCCCGCGCACTGCGCCGGAATGCGGCGCTCGCCGAGGTGCCGCTCGTCGCCCTGACCGCGCTCGCGATGCCGGGCGACCGGGAGCTGATCCTCGACGCCGGATTCTCGGGCTACATCGCGAAGCCGATCGATCCGGGCCGTCTCGCGGGCCAGCTCGCGTCGTTCCTTCCACCGGACACGGGCAGGCCGTGAGTCGCGTCTTCGTCGTCGACGACCACGCCGACGACGCCGCGCTGCACGCGAGCGTCCTCGGGCGTGCCGGATACGAGGCCGTCCCGTTCACGAGCCCGCTGGAGGCGCTCGAGGCGATCACAGCCGATCGCCCGGACGTCGTGCTCGTCGCTCTCCTGATGCCCGAGCTGGACGGGTTCGAGCTCATCCACGCACTTCGGTCGGACCCGGCGACCCGCGACCAGCGGGTCGTCGTCGCGAGCGCGCTCTACACCGAGCGCGAGTTTGCGCGCTCCTGGAGCGACCTCGCGGACTGCACGTTCCTCGCAGAGCCCGCAACGGCGGACGCACTCGTCGCATCGGTCGAGCAGGCGCTTCGCAGCAGCGCCTCCGCTGCCGAGCTGCCGGCGGACTTCGAGCAGCGCCAGCGCGGCGCCGTGCATCGAAAGCTCCTCGAGGATGCGCGACGCCGGCAGGAAGCCGAGCGCGCGGCGACACGCAGCAAGACGGAGGCGCGCGAGCCAGAGCTTCGAGCCGTCTTCGAGGGCGCGCGCGACGCGCTCGTCGTCGTCGACAAGGACCTGCGGTGCGTGCGCGTCAATGACGCGGCCTGCCGCCTGCTGGGCCGGCCAGAGGGCGAGCTGATCGGCATGATTGCCTCCGACGTCGTCGCTCCCGAATCGATCGCCGACCTCGAGGCGGGCTGGGCGGCGGCTCTGCGAGAGGAGAGCGGAGCGGGCTTCGTGACGATTCTCCGCCCGGATGGCACTCGCCGTACGACCGAATACAGCGGCGCCATCAACGTCACGCCGGACATCCACATCGTCTCGCTGCGCGACGTGACCGAGCGCGTTGCGACGGAGACGGCGCTCCAACGCACGATGGCTGCGGTCTCCGCCGTCGAACGGCGTTACGCCGACCTGATCGAGGCGCTGCCGGACGGGATCGTCGCAGTCGACGGCGACGGGACGATCGTCCTCGTCAACGCGCAGACCGAGCTGATGTTCGGCTATGTGCGCGGCGAGTTGATCGGGCAGCCGGTCGAGCTGCTGATCCCCGCGCATGACGACGCGGAGCGTGTGCGTCACCGCGAGCAGTTCGACGCCGGATCGCGTTCGCGCGTGATGGCAGCCGGCCTCGACATCACGGGGCGGCGGAAGGACGGAACGGAGTTCCCCGTCGAGGTGAGCCTCAGCCGCATCCAGTCCGCGGCCGGGCAGCTGGTCACCAGCGTCGTCACCGACGTCACCGAACGCCGCCGGCTCGAGCAGCGGCTCCAGCAGGCGCAGAAGCTCGATGCGATCGGCGTCCTCGCCGGCGGGGTCGCACACGACTTCAACAACATCCTGCAGGTGATCGTCGGGTACGTGACGGCGCTGCAGCACCGCGCGACGAACGGAAGCGGCGCCGAAGAGCTCTCCGAGATCGCCAACGCCGTCGAACGCGCCGCCCTGCTCACGAAGCAGCTGCTCGCGTTCAGCA
>DATKQO010000286.1:0-17624 GCA_035532715.1 Gaiellaceae bacterium
CCAGGGCTCGCGCAACTCCAACGTCAGCAGCGCCCGCGTCACGGCGCTGTCGCTTGCCGAAGCGGGGATCGGGACCGCGAACTCGATCATCACGACAGCGGCGAACGCGGCGCTCCCCACGCTGCTCGGCTGCACCGCGAGTGGCAACAACAGCGCGCTGCCGTGCACCGACCTCAGCGTGACCGAGCCCGGCGGCACCGTCCACTTCCACGGGCTCTACGAGCAGGGGTCCGGGAACGAGGGCTCCTGGACGATCACCGCGTACGGCGACGTGCCCAATCCGACGGGCGCCGCAGACCTGAAGAAGACGGTCACGGCGGCAGTGTCGATCACGGGCGGAGGCACGCAGAACAACATCTCGATCTGGAACTACGTCTACTCGACGGCGCCGCAGGGAAGCGGTTGCGAGGTGACGCTGAGCGGCACACAGGTCACGATCGACGTCCCGCTCTACGTGACCGGCGACCTCTGCCTGACCGGGACGCAGGCGGCGATCGTCGAGAACACCGCCAACGGGGGCCAGCCCGTCGACGTGCGAGTCGGCGGTACGGTCAGCTACATCGGCACGCAGACGACGGTCGGGACCGCCACGACGCCGCTGACGAGCGGGATCGCCTCGGGCGGGTGCATCACGGCGTCGAACGCGACCGCCCACCCGTGCACGACCGCCGACAACTGGTTCGTGAAGACGACCGACACGCCGATCACGGCCACACCGCCGACCATCGACCTCGCCGGTTGGTACACGAATGCGAGTCCCGGTCCGAAGAACCCGTGCGGCGCGTCGACGCCGTCGCCGGTGCTCCCCGCCTCGACCTTCGACAACGACTCAACGATGAACGGATCGGCGTCGACCTTCGACCTGACGCCGAGCACGAGCTACAACTGCGTCACATCGACGGGCACGCTCAGCTGGAACGCGTCGACGAAGCTCCTCACGATCGGCGGGACGATCTTCTTCGACGGCAACGTGACGTCGTCGAACAGCGCCGCGATGTATCACGGTCTCGCCACGATCTACGTGAACGGGACGCTCTCCTTCACGGCGACGCAGACCTCGCTCCTCGCCGGCTGCCCGGACTCGCCGTCGACGCCGACGCACCAGTGCGCCTTCGCGGACGTCTCGTCCGAGTGGAACCCGTCGAAAGACATGCTCATCTTCATCACCTCGAAGACGAACGGGACCGCCATCAACTTCTCGGGCACGCAGAACGAGTTCCAGGGTGGCCTCTACTGCGACCCGACGTCGACGGTGAACCTCTCGGGCACGCAGACGAAGGTGGAGGGCCCGATCATCTGCGGCAAGTTCTCGTGGGGCACGCAGACGAAGCTGTTCCCTCTGCCGACGATCACGAGCCTGCCGCCGGGCGCTCCGCGGCCGCCGAACGCTCCGGCGACGATCAGCCCTCCGGTGATGACGAGCGGCTGACGCGCGTCTGCCGATGGGAATGGACATGAACATCGCCGCTCTCGCACTCGTGCCGGGCCTTGCCCTCGGCTCGTTCCTCAACGTCGTCGCCGCGCGGGTGCCTCTGCGGCGCTCGATCGTGAGCCCGGGTTCGGCGTGCATGAGCTGTGCGCACGAGCTCGCCTGGTACGACAACATTCCGCTCGTGTCGTGGCTCGCGCTGCGCGGACGGTGCCGCCATTGCGGCGCGCGGATCCCCGCGCGCTATCCGGCGGTCGAGCTCGTGACGGCGCTGCTCGTTGCCGGCAGCGTCTGGAAGTTCGGGCCGAGCGGTACGGCAGCGGTCGCCGCATTCTTCTGTCTTGCGCTCGTCGCGATCTCGGCGACCGATATCGAGCACCGGGTCATTCCGAACCGGATCGTGCTGCCCGCGGCGGCGATCGTGCTCGCGGCCAACACCGTGCTTCACCCGAGCCTGGTGTGGGTGCTCGCCGCGCTGGGGGCGGCAGGCTTCCTCTTCGCCGCGGCGCTCGCGTACCCGAAGGGCATGGGGATGGGCGACGTCAAGCTCGCGCTCCTGATGGGCGCCGCGCTCGGCAAGAGCGTCTCGGTCGCGATGATGATCGGCATGGTCGCGACACTCGTGCCGGGGCTCTACCTGCTGGCCCGGCACGGCAGCGCCGCCCGCAAGATGCGGATTCCGTTCGGGCCGTTCCTGGCGTTCGGCTCCGTCGTCGCGCTCTTCGCGGGGCCGTGGCTGCTGCACCAGTACTGGTCTCTCTTCGCCTAGAGCGCCGGATCTGCCTCGATCGAGTGATTTCCGAAGGCTCGAGCGAGGGGCCGGCGAATGAGCACTGTCCTAAGGCAATCGGCGTTCGTTGCCGATAACTCGTTCGAGGGATAGATCGTGACTCCAGCTACCTCCCCCAGCCGGTGAGCGACCGGGAACAACCCGATACTCCGTCGCTCCGCACCGCGGGCTCGCAGCCCGTGCGTCCCGCCGTGCCGCTGTCCGGCGAGGGCATGGGAATCAACCCTGCGATCGAGCTCGTCGTCGACCTCCTCGCAGCCACGAAGCTCGTCCCGGCTGACAAGCTCTCGCTCGCGCGTGGTCGCGCCGTCCAGACCGGTTCGCTCTCCGAGGCCCTCGTCGCGGAAGGCGTCGCCTCGAGCGAGGGCATCGCGCGCATCCTCGCGACCCGCCACCGCCTGCCGCTCGTCGACCTCGCGTTCACCGGCGTCGACGTGGCGGCGGCCAAGACCATCCAGCTTCACGTGCTCGAGCGCGTCGTGGGAATCCCCTACGCGCTCGAGAACGACGTGCTGCGCGTCGCGGTGGCCGATCCCGCGAACCTGCACGGCATCGACGAGCTGCGGCTGGCGACCCGCTACCCGCTCGAGCTCGGCGTCGGCTCACGCGACGAGATCCTCGCCGAGGTCCGCAAGCTCGTCCGCGCGTCCGAGGCCTTCGGCGTCCGCGCCGCCGTCCAGGACGAGATCGACGAGCTCGACGAAGCGGAAGAAGAGGCGACCGACCTCGAAGCCGACGACGGCGTCTCCGACGTTCCGCTCGTCCGGCTCGTCAACTCGGTGCTCTTCCAGGCGGCCGAGGACGGCGCTTCCGACATCCACTTCGTGCCGCAGGAGGACGCGCTCGTCGTGCGCTTCCGGATCGACGGCGTTCTCCAGGAGATGCAGCGCATTCCGAAGCGGATGATGCCGGGCGTGACGACGCGCCTGAAGGTGCTCGCGAAGCTCGACATCGCCGAGCGCCGGAAGCCGCAGGACGGCCGCATCTCGCTCAACGCCGCCGCCGCGGGACGCATGCTCGACGTCCGCGTCGCGACGCTGCCGACGGTCGAGGGCGAGTCGATCGTCATGCGTCTGCTCGACAAGTCGAAGAAGCCGCCGACGCTGCAGGAGCTCGGCCTGTCCGAGGCGATGCGCGAGCGGATTGCGGATCTCGTCAGCCGCCCGACCGGCGCGCTGCTCGTCACCGGCCCGACCGGCTCGGGTAAGTCGACGACGCTCTTCGCGTGTCTCGCGCAGATCAACCGCCCGGAGATCAACATCATCACCGTCGAGGACCCGGTCGAGTACCGGCTCGCCGGCATCAACCAGGTGCAGATCAACCAGCGCGCCGGGCTCACGTTCGCCGCCGCGCTCCGCTCGATCCTGCGTTCCGACCCGGACGTGGTGATGGTCGGCGAGATCCGCGATGGCGAGACGGCGAAGATCTCGGTCGAGGCCGCCCTCACCGGTCACCTCGTGCTCTCGACGCTGCACACGAACGACGCGCCGAGCGCGCTCACGCGCCTGAACGAGATGGGCGTCGAGCCGTTCCTCACCGGCGCCGCGGTGAGCGGCGTGCTCGCGCAGCGCCTCGCGCGCAAGCTCTGCTCGCATTGCTGCGAGATGTACCAGCCGTCGGTCTCCGAGATGCTCGCCGCGCGTGTGTCACCTGACGTCGCAGCCGCGAGCGACGGCATGTCGTTCTACCGTAAGCGCGGCTGCCCGCGCTGCAACCAGACGGGTTACAAGGGCCGGGTCGGCATCTTCCAGCTCCTCGAGATGACGGAAGAGCTCGCCACGCTCGCCGCGAAGCACGCCTCGCGCGAGGAGATCGAGCGCGCCGCGCTCGCCGGCGGCACGCGCACGCTCTGGGACGACGGAATCGCCAAGGTGGCGGCGGGCCTGACGTCGATCGAAGAGCTCGCGCGAGTCACGGTCTAGCTCCGGAGCCCGGCTGCGTCGTCCCCGCGGGGGGCATGCCAGGATGGGCCGGTGAGCGTCCTGACGAGGATCGCCGAGCACGTCTACTGGATGCCGCCCGGTCCGCCGGACAGGCCGTCGGTGTGCGCAGTGGTCGGCGAGCGGCGCACGCTCATGCTGGACGCCGGATCCTCGAAGGCTCACGCACGGATGTTCCTGGACGCACTGTCGGCCGAGACCGGAGCGCGCCCGGACGCCGTTGTCTATACGCACTCCCACTGGGATCACGTCCTCGGCGGCGCCGAGGTGGGCGGGCAGGTGATCGTCCAGGCGGCGGCCGCGTCGCAGCTCGTCGAGCTGGCGGCCAGGGACTGGAGCGACGAAGGCCTCGACGAGCGCGTCGCCGCCGGCCACGCTTCGAAACGACACGCCGAGAACGTCAAGGAAGAACTGCCCTCGCCGCGGACGGTCGAGGTGGCGCCGGCCGACATCGTCTTCCGGGAAGGGCTCGACGTCGAGCTCGGCGGGGTGACCGTCCGCGTCCGCCACGTCGGCGGCGACCACAGCCCCGACTCGAGCGTGATGGTCGTCGACCCCGACCGCGTGCTCTTCCTCGGCGACTGCCTGTGCGACTCGCCGGCGGGCACGCTGACCGCCGCGTTGGCGCTCCCGCTGTACGACGCGATTCTCGGGTTCGACGCCGAGCTCTATGTCGAGGGCCACCATCCGTCGGTCTCCACCCGTGCCGACATCCAGAGCTTGATCGAGAAGCTGCGATCGGCGGAGAGGTCAGTGCGAGCCGGATCGGCGATCGCCGATCCGGGCGAGGACACGGAGCACGTCGTGCAAGCCTTCAGAGCGGGGCGAGCGACTCCGCCGTAGACTCGCCGTCCTGCGATCTACTCGGCGTAGACGTCGCAGCCGAGATACATGAGCGACTCGACCGCTTCGGTGACGAAGGCGGTGGCCTGCGCGGCGTTCGCAAAGGTGTACGGCCCGGGCCGGACTGCCTCGTGCGAGCCGGTCGGGAAGACTTCGGCTTCGACCACGCACGAGGAGCCGTAGTCGACCGCCCGGAGGATGGTCACCGAGCGGCCGTCCTTCTTCGCGTGGCGCACGAACATCTCGTCGCCCGTGGTCTCGGGCGCGATCCCGCTCACGGCGTGGGGGTCGTGGAGGCGACCGGGCCGTTCTGGCCGGCGAGCACGTTCGCGGCAGCCTGCGCGACCGAAGCGCGGTCGGAGAACCCGTCGATGCGAAGGGCGAGGTTGCCGGGCGCGCGATAGATGAGGACGCCCGGGTCGGGAAGGAGCCCTCCGCCGGGCAGCAGCGCGGTCAGCACGCCGGCCACCTTGTTGTCGAGCACGCTCACGAGCAGGAAGCCGGCGCTCGCGTCGGTCGCTCCCGCGTGCGCCTCCGCGACCGAGATCGCGTCGGCGTCCGACTGCGGGTCGTAGACGCTGACGACGACGACCTTGTGGAGGGAGAGCTGCCACTGGAGCGGCTTCGGAAGGTCGGCGTAGACGAGATTGCCGTGGTGCACCGGCGCCGCAGGCTTGGCGTGCGTCTTCGTCGCCGGCTTGCTCTTCGCCTTCGCGGGTGACGCGGCCGTCTTCGGCGCAGCGGCCGGATGGGCGTGCTGTGCGGCATGCGCGCGCGTTGCGGGAGTCGTCTGCGCATGCGCGACGGTCGGCGTGTGCACGACGCGGCGCACCGGAGCCTGAGTGGTGGGGGAAGTGGGGTTGCTCGAGCGGCCGAGCAGCATCGTGGCGGCGCCGAGCGCGGCGACGCCCAGAAGGCCCACGAGAGCGACGATCCTGATCAGTGGGCTGATGGTCAGATTCACGGGGGATTCCTCCGCGGCCTAGGCGGCCGAACAGCTACCGGGAGTGAAGAGCGTCCCGACGCTGATCTTCCCGGTGCGGGACACGGCGGCGGTCCAGCGACCGACCGTGGCGGTCAGGCAGAAGTCGACCGCGGAGGTTGCATTGCCGTTCCAGTTCGCGGGGTCGATGACGAACGGCGAGCCGGGAATCGTCGAGATCGAGGCGTCGTAATTCGTGGCGAGCGCCGACAGCGAGATGTTCAGGTAGCCGTTGTCGGTCGTGCTCGTGGACGCGTCCGGGTCGGCCGGGCTCTTCGGAAAGTTGTCGTTGCCGTAGGACTGCACCGAGCGCAGGGCCTTCGAGACGTTCGCCTCTGCCGCGGTCTTGCTCGCCTGGTCCTTGAACGAGAGATAGCTCGGGACGGCGATCGAGAGCAGGATCCCCATCACGATGAGCACGATCGACAGCTCGATCAGCGTGAACCCCTCCTCGCCTTCGAGGCGGCGCTGGAGCTGCGAGACGATTGCGTGGATCCGGCCTCGGAACATCTCGATGTCCTTATCGGGAGAGGGTGGCACGTGCTTTAGATCCTTGGCGAAAAGAAAGGGGGCGCGGTTGCCCGCGCCCCCTTTCAGGCGAGCCGGAGGCTCAGATCACGTCAAGCAGACGGCCGTCGGATCGGTCGAGCTCTGGATCGTTCCGGACGGGTCCTTCTTCCACGCGTACCAGTTGCCGACCATGGAGTAGACGCAGTAGTGCGTCGCGTCGAGGGTCGCGGTCGCGGTGACGCCGGTCGCGTCGACGCCGCTGTTGTTGACGTAGTCGCTCGACGGGATCGCCTGGTCGTAGGCGCCCTTCAGGAACGCGATCGTCATGCCCGAGTAGCCTGAGTCGGTGTTGACCAGGGTCGCGCCGGTGAGCGCCTTGTTCGGCCCGCTCGACCCGTTCGGGTCGGTGGTCGAGGTGCCGTCGCCCGGGACGTTGTCGGCGTTGTACGACTCGACGCTCGGGATGAGCGAGCGGACGTTGGCCGCCGCAGCGGTCTTGTTCGCGCGATCCTTGAAGCTGAGGTACGACGGCACCGCGATCGCGAGCAGGATGCCGAGGATGATGATGACCACCAAGAGCTCGATCAGGGTGAAGCCCTGCTCCGAGCCGAGGCGATTCTTGAGGCGCTCGATCATTGACGTGCAGCTCCTTCCAACAGACATGGATGGCGGAATGGCTCAGCAGGTATCGGTCGCCCGCGCTCATTCGAGGTAGCCCCATTTGAGGGATTCGCATCCCCCGCAGCGAGTGGCCGATGCGCACTCAAGCCGTAGCGATGCGGTGCCGATAGCCCGGTCGAGGGACTATGCCGCAGCTCACTTCAATCGACGACCTGCTCGAGCAGATGGTGGCGCACAACGCCTCCGACCTTCACATCACGGTGGGCAGCCCGCCGGCTTTTCGCGTGCGCGGCGAGATCATGCGGGCGGAAGGGTTCGAGCCGCTCACCGCCGACGACACCCGGTCGCTCCTCTACCGCATCCTCTCGAGCGAGCAGCAGAAGCACTTCGAGCTGAAGCGTCAGCTCGACTTCGCGTACTCCATGCCGGGCCTCGCGCGCTTCCGCGTCAACGTCTACTACCAGCGCGAGGTGGTCAGCGCCGCGTTCCGCCTCATTCCGCAGGAGATCAAGACGCTCGAGGAGCTTTCGCTCCCGTCGACCCTCCACCGGCTCGCCGAATATCCCCGCGGGCTCGTGCTCGTCACCGGCCCGACCGGCTCGGGCAAGTCGACAACCCTCGCGGCGATCATCGACGAGATCAACCGCACGCGCTCCGAGCACATCCTCACGGTCGAGGACCCGATCGAGTTCGTGCACCGCCACAAGCGATGCATCGTCAACCAGCGCGAGGTCGGGCCCGACGCCTCGTCGTTCGGCGAGGCGCTCAAAGCGGCGCTCCGCCAGGACCCGGACGTGATCCTCGTCGGCGAGATGCGCGACCTCGAGACGATTTCGACGGCGCTCACCGCCGCCGAGACGGGGCATCTCGTCTTCGGCACGCTGCACACGCAGAGCGCACCGTCGACGATCGACCGCATCATCGACGTGTTCGCGCCGGAGCAGCAGGAGCAGGTGCGCATCATGATCGCGAACTCGCTGCAGGCCGTCGTGACGCAGGCGCTGCTGCCGACAGCCGACGGCGCCGGTCGTGTCGCCGCGCTCGAGATCCTGCTGCCCGACGACGCGGTTCGCAACCTGATCCGCCAGGCGAAGATCGAGCAGGTCTACACGATCATGCAGACCAAGACGTCGACGGGCATGCAGACGATGGAGTACGCGCTCGCCGACCTCACGCAGCGGCGTGTCGTCAACGTCGACGATGCGCTGTCTCGCTCGAGCCGGCCCGAACAGCTCACCGGCATCCTCGAGCGCTCGGGCTTCGACGTCCAGGGCGCGCTGGCCGCGCTCGGCACGCACATCGTCGCGCCGCAGGAGGCCGCGCCCGCCCTTCGGATGGCGGCGAGCTGATCATGGGCGACTCGCTCTGGAAGAAGGAGATCTCGTTCTCGCGCAAGCCGAAGGCCGAGAAGGCCCCGGAGGCTCCGAAGGCCTCGGCGGCCGAGCAGCCGAAGGAGTCGTTCCTGAAGAAGGAGATCTCGTTCTCGCGCAAGCCGAAGGCCGAGAAGGCCCCGAAGGCTCCGAAGGCCTCGGCGGCCCAGCAGCCGAAGACGTCGTTCCTGAAGAAGGAGATCTCGTTCTCGCGCAAGAAGCGCGACCGCGAGATCGACCGGCTCGTGGGGGAAGCCGAGCAGTCCGTGTCGCCGGCGTTCCGGCTCGCGTTCCCGGGCGAGGTGGCGCCGACGGCGCTCGCAGAGGCCGCGGTCGCCGCGATGGCGCAGGCGCCCGCCGAGCAGGAGCCGCCCGCGGTCGAGCCGGCCCCCGTGCCGGTGGCCTCCTTCGAGCCTGTCGTGCCGGCCGCTCCCGGCCTTCCGGCGACCGAGCCCACCTTCGTCGAGCAGGCGCAGGTGCCCGCGGCCCCGCTCGCCGCGGCCGTCGAGCCCGCGCCGGTCGAGCTGCAGCTGGTCGACTCGCTTCCGACCGAGCTGCATCCGGCCGTCCTCTCCGGGGCGCCGCACCCGAGCGCCTCGAGCGATGACGGCTACGCCGTGCCGGTTCTCCCACTCGCCGAGCCCCCCGTCGCGGCGGTGCCCGCGCCCGCGCCGGAGACCCTCGCCGACGTCGTCGTGGAGGCGCCCACTCCGCTCGCGCCGCCGCCGACCATGCCCGCCCCCGCGGCGTCCGTGCCGGAGCCGGCCGAGCCCTGGCTCGCCGCTCCAGTGCTGCCGCCGACGCCCGAGGTGCCCCCTGCCGTCGTGATCCATCCGCCGGTGGCCGCCGCCGAGCTGCCCCCGATCGCCGACGCCGGCCCGAAGACGCCGTTCTGGAAGAAGGAGCTCTCGCTCTCGCGCGCCGCCAAGGCGCCGAAGCCGCCCAAGGCGCAACGCGCCCGGAAGCCGGCGGCCGCCTCGTCGCCGTTCTGGAAGCGCGAGCTCTCGTTCCGGCGGACGCCCGGCGAGCAGGACGCGGAACCCGTCGCGGAGGCGCCGACCGTCGTCTTGCCGGCGGCCGACCGCGTTCCCTTCTGGAAGAAGAAGGTCTCGTTCTCGAAGCCGTCGTTCTCGCTGCCCTCACGGGGCTCGAAGGGCGGCCACGGGGCGAAGAAGCTCGTGGGCCTGAAGATCGGCGCGTCCCAGCTCGCCGCGGCGCGCATTTCGAACAACGGCTCCGCCGAGCTGCAGCAGATCGCACGGGAACCGCTCGCGGCGGGCATCGTCGTCGGCGGCGAGCTGCGCGACCCCGGTGCGCTCGGCGACGCGCTCAAGGTGTTCTTCACGAAGAACAAGCTTCCCCGCAAGGGCGTGCGGCTCGGCATCGCGAGCAACCGCATCGGCGTCCGGATCTTCGACATCGTCGGTGTCGAGCAGGACCGGCAGCTCGCCAACGCGGTGCAGTTCCGCGCGCAGGAGACTCTGCCGATCCCCCTCGATGAGGCGGTGCTCGACTACCAGGTGCTCGGCGAGTCGGTCGACGCGGAAGGTCAGACCGTCAAAAGGGTGTTGCTCGTCGTCGCGTACCGCGAGCTCGTCGACCGCTACGTCAGCGCATGCCGGCAGGCCGGGATAACGCTCGCCGGGATCGACCTCGAGGCCTTCGCGATGCTGCGCGCTCTCGCCGCGCCCACCGACCGCGGCGACGCCGCGTGCGTCGCTGTCGCGATCGGCCACGACCGCTCCACGTTCGCCGTCTCCGACGGTCGCGTCTGTGAGTTCACCCGCGTGCTGGAGTGGGGCGGCTCGTCGCTCAACGTCGCGCTCGCCCGTGTCTTCGACAGCACGCCGTCGGAGGTCGAGGCGATCAAGCGCAGTCTTTCGCTCGACGGTGGCGAGCCGCCGCCGGGACTGACGGAGGCGCAGGCTGCACAAGCGCTCGATGCGGTCAGGCGGCAGGTCCAGTCGTTCGCACGCGAACTCGTCTCGTCGCTTCAGTTCTACCAAAACCAGCCCGGCAGTCGGGGCATCGGCGAGATCCTGCTCACCGGCGGCACCGCAGGTCTCGCCGGCCTCGCTCCGGAGCTCGAGCGGCTCATCGGCGTACACGTCCGTGTCGGGGATCCGCTCGTCCGGCTCAAGGTTCCCAAGCGGCTCGACAACCCCGAGCAGCTCGGCTCGTACGCGGTCGCAATCGGACTGGCGATCGAGGACTGATGCGCGCCGTCAACCTCCTCCCGGCAGACGCCTCCCAGCGCAAGAGCATCCGCAAAGAGGATCCGGCGGTCGTCGTCGGTTCCGCTCTCGGCGCGATCGTCCTCGTCGCGCTCGTGGCCGGCTTCCTCAACGTCCATGGGAAGGTCAACGCCGACCAGAAGCGGCTCACGGCGGTGCAGACCGAGCTCGCGAAGCTCTCCGAAACCAAGCGCGCGGCACCGGTCGCGTCGTCTGCGCCGGCGCAGGTGCAGCCGATCATCCCCGTGCCGCAAGTCGTGAGCGAGCAGCAGCCCCGGCTCGATGCCATCGCATCCGCGATGTCGACGCGCATCGCCTGGGACAGGATCCTGCGGGAGTTCTCGCTCGTCCTGCCGAGCGACGTGTCGCTCTCGTCGATGACGCTGACGGCTCCGGTCGCGCCGGCGCCCGGCTTGCCTGTCACCGGCTCGCCACAACAGGGGCTCGTCATCGCCGGCACGACCTACTCCTACGACGCGGTGGCGCGGTTGCTCTCGAGGCTCATGCTCGTCCCGGATCTCACGAACGTCACGCTCGCGAGCAGCTCCGCCTCGGCGGCCACGAGCACGGCCCCGAGCGTCGTCAGCTTCAGCATCTCGGCCGGGGTCAAGGGCGCACCGGCCCCGCCGCCGGTCGTGACGACGACCGCAACGACGACGGCGACGACCGACACGACGACGGGAACGGGCCCGTGAAGGCCGCGAAGCTCTCGCGTACGGGTGCGATCGCCACGATCATCGTGGGTGACCTGCTGCTGCTCGCAACGGGCTGGTTCCTGCTGATCTCGCCCCAGCGCTCGACCGCCGCGAGCATCGTCCGCGCCACCGAGGCGACGGCCGCCCAGCTCGCGGAAGCGAGGAAACCGGTCAAGTCCGCGTCCGCGTCCGCCGTCCAGCAGCCCGTGATCCGCACGGCCGACGTCTACAACCTCGCGCGCGCGATGCCGTCGAGCCTCGACATGCCCACGCTTCTGCTCGAGCTCGATCAGGTCGCCCGGGCGTCCGGCGTGACCCTCGGGACCATCGCGCCCGGGCCGCCCGTCGTGGCCGCGTCGTTCAGCACCGTCGCGATCGCGCTCACGGTCTCGGGCAACTTCTACTCGATCACCGACCTGCTCTACCGCCTGCGCACGCTCGTCACCGTGCGCGGCGGGACGCTCGCGACGTCGGGGCGGCTCTTCTCCGTCAACTCGGTCACGCTCGCACCGTCGGGCGTCGGGTCGGAGCTGAACGCGAACGTCGGCGTGACGGCCTACATCTACGGCGCCACGGCGCCGGCCTCGATCGTCGTCCCTGCGGCGGCACCGACGACGACCGGCACCGACACAACCTCGACCACCACCACTACCGCACCGTCGGCTGACGTTGCGCCCGCCCCCTAGTCGGCACGAAAGGAGCAACACCGATGGCACGACAGAAACCTGCCGACGCGGCCAAGGCGAAGGCGGCCAAGCAGAAGAAGATCGTGATCGCGCTCGCCGTCGTGCTCGTCCTCGCCATGGCGTACGCCGTGAACACGATGATGTCGCTCAACGGCGGCGGCGGCTCGCCGCCCCAGGCCGCCCCCGTCACCACCTCGACGACCTCGACGGTCGCCTCGGCGGCTCCGGTGGCGCCCCCGACGTCGCTCGCCTCGCCGACGCTCGTCGGTACGCCGGCGGCGGCTCCGGCGGCGCCCACCGATTCCTCGCAGCTCGTCTCGGCGGTGAAGCCGAGCGCGGGAGCCGGCCAGCTCGAGTCGTTCTCCCGGTTCGACACGAAGGATCCGTTCGCGACCGCCTCGGGCGCAGCGCCGGCCGCGGGCTCGGGAAGCTCCGGGACGAGCGGCGGCTCCGGGACGAGCGGCGGCTCTCGCCCTGCCTCTCCGCCGGCCGTCCCGCCCGCGCCGCCGTCGCCTCCGCCGTCCTCCGCCGTGATCGCGGTGAACGGAACCTCGGAGTCGGTGGCGAGCGGAGCGAACTTCCCGTCGGCGAACCCGGTGGCGTCTGCGAACGGGCTCTTCCAGCTCGTCTCGCTCACGGACAAGACGGCGGTCGTGTCGGTCGTCGGCGGCTCCTACGCGAACGGCGCGTCGACGTTGACGCTCACCGTGAACAAGCCGACGACCCTCGTGAACACGGCCGACGGAACGCGCTACACGCTCGTCCTCTCTCCCCAGGGGACGCCCGCCCCGAGTGCCCCGTCGAGCGGCACGGGCGCGGCGTCGACGACGCCGTCCGCCCCCAGTTCCGGCGGCTGAGAGGTCACACCCCGTTCCGGCCCTCCGCTTGGGGGGTCGGAACGCGGGTGACGCGCGCTTACGGAGAGGTGTTCGGGTCGAAGAGCGACGACTCGCGCGCGATCGCCCGCGACGGGGTCACCGGGTTCCGGACGACGACCGTCACCTGCTTCACGTAGCCGCCCGTCCACGCGACACCGTTAACCGTGCCGTTCGTCTGGAGCAGGACGATGTAGATGAAGACGGGGTAGGTGTGATGGTCGGGCCCGGTCACGTCCTGGACGGCCTTGGTCGGGTCGATGCCGGTGCCGGCGGCGAACGTCGCGACCGTGCCGTCGCCGGGGAAGCTCGTTGCGCAGTACGCGGGTGTGAGGTCGCCGATCGCGGCAGTGTTCTCCGTCACCCACTGCGGCGTCGCAGACGGCGTCCCGTTGTTGTAGTAGGTCGTCTGGGCGGCGCCGGCGACGGTGCTCGCGTATGCCGAGGTGTCTCCGTGGTACATCGAGTACCACGAGGACGTGCTGTTCGGGATCCCGTCGGGGAGGTGGGTCGTCCCGCTGTCGGTGCCGGTTCCTCCGTGCAGCCAGATGGCGCAGCTCTTGAGATCCCGGTAGGTCTCCAGCACCTTGTCGGCGACGGCGGTTCCGCTCGAGGCCGTGGCGGCCCGGCTGACGGCCAGCGTGCCCGACTGGAAGGAGGCGATGAGCGCGAAGATGCCGACGTTGAGCACGAGCATGGCGAAGAGGAGCTCGATGAGCCCGAAGCCGTCCTCGGCAGTGGCGCGCGCGCGCACGCCGTAGGTATCGGCACCGGGGCGGCGGGCCTCAAGGGCCCGAGTGGGGCTGCCGATACGAACCCGGGATGGCCGCATTCGCGTACTCGGCAATCAACGCGCAGGGCTCGGAGCTCTCCGGCGAGATCAGCGCGGGGGATCTGAACGCTGCGCGCGAGCAGCTTCGCCTCAAGGGGCTGCTGGCCCAGTCGATCAAGGAGATCGACACGTCGGCCGGCGTCGGACAGAAGAACATCGGATTCGGCAAGGCTGTCAAGCCGAAGTCGCTGCAGATCTTCTCGCGCCAGTTCGCGACGATGATCGAAGCGGGGCTCAACGTCGTCGGAGCGCTCGTCATTCTCGAGGAGCAGACGAGCGATCAGGTGCTCGCAATGGTGGTCTACGATCTCCGCCGCGACGTCGAGGGCGGCCTCCTCCTGTCGGAGGCGATGGCGCGCCACCCGAAAGTCTTCTCGCGGCTGTACATCTCGATGGTCGAGGCGGGCGAAGCGGCCGGCATCCTCGACATCGTCCTCGACCGCGTCGCGTTCCAGATCGAGAAGCAGGAAGCGATTCGGCGGCGCGTCAAGGGCGCGATGATCTACCCGACGATGGTGCTCATCTTCGCGACGCTCGTGCTGATCGGAATGCTGATGTTCCTCGTCCCGGTGTTCGTGAAGATCTTCAGCCAGCTCGGCGGCCAGTTGCCGACGCTGACGCAGTACGTCGTGGGGGCGTCGAACTTCCTGAAGTCCTACTGGTTCATCGTGATCCCCACGCTCATCGCCCTTCCCTTCGTCTTCAAGAAGTGGAAGTCGACCGAGCAGGGGCGGCAGCTCTGGGACCGCTTCAAGCTGCGCCTGCCCATGAAGATCGGCGACACGGTGTTGAAGGTGACGATGGCGCGCTTCTCGCGCACCCTCTCGACCCTCGTGGCAGCCGGCGTCGACATCATCAAGGCGCTCGAGATCACCGGCCAGACCGCGGGCAACTGGGTGATCGAGGATGCGCTCAACGGCGTGCGTCAGAAGGTGCACGAGGGCGTACCGATCGCGCAGCCGCTCGTCGAGAACGAGATCTTCCCGCCGATGGTCGCGCAGATGGTGAAGATCGGCGAGGAGACGGGAGAGCTCGAGAAGATGCTCGCCAAGATCGCAGACTTCTACGAGGACGAGGTCGACGCGGCAGTCGGATCGCTGACGTCGATCGTCGAGCCGATCATGATGATCGGCGTCGGCATCATGGTCGGCATCGTGATCATCTCGATGTACCTGCCGATGTTCAAGATGCTCACGCTCGTCAAGTAACAACACACATCGATCGGTCGGCGCGACGGCGTTGTTCGCGCCGCGCCGCAGCACGTCAGTTCGTGATGCTCTCCGCTCTTCTAGATCTAGAGCTTCTTCAGGTCGGCGAGGATTTCATCGGCTGCGCGCGCCTTCCGAGGCTCCGCCTTCCATGAAGCCTTGGAAGTCCTGCGAGCAGTGCTCTCCGGCGAAGTGGATGTTGCCCTGCCGCACTTTCTCGTAGCCGCTGAAGCCGGTGTACTGGCCCGGTTTCCAGTACGAGTAGGAGCAGAGGAAGTTCGGGTCGGTGAACGGAGTCGACAGCATTGCCTCGCCGTTCCACTGCCCCGCCGCCTCATGCTCGCGCGCCAAACGCTGCAGCGCACGCATCAACGGAGTCCGCGCCATCAAGAGCCCTCCTCATCCAGGTGATCTCGAGCGATCGGCGATCCTCGCACGGCCCGCATCCGTTGGCAACGGCGAAGGACACGCGCAGCCCGGGCGATCGCAGGCGAGGCGTATATTGGGGCGATGTTCACGGTCGCCGCCGAGGCGTATGACCGCTATATGGGCAGGTACTCGATTCCGCTTGCCCCGGGGTTCTGTGAGTTCTCGCAGGTCGCCGCCGGGCAGCGCGTCCTCGATGTCGGCTGTGGCCCAGGTGCTCTGACCGCCGAGCTCGTCAAACGGCTGGGGCCAGCTGGAGTGTGCGCAGTCGAGCCCTCGGAGCCGTTCGTCGAGGCCGCTCGCGAACGCCATCCAGGAGTCGATGTACGACAGGCGGCTGCCGAGCAACTCCCGTTTCCGGACGGCGACTTCGACGCCTCGCTCGCGCAGCTCGTCGTTCACTTCATGGCTTCGCCGATCGAAGGGCTCAGCGAGATGGCCCGGGTGACCCGACCTGGCGGTGTTGTCGCAGCGTGTGTGTGGGACCACGACGCCGGCGGTGAGGGGGCGCTGAGCCGATTCTGGGAGGCTGCCCGGGAGCTCGATCCGGAGGTCGAGGACGAGTCCGAACTGGCCGGCTCTCGAAGAGGCCACCTCGCCGAGCTCCTCCGTGAAGCGGGGCTGGAGGAGGTAGAAGAGACAGTGCTCTCGGTGAGCGTCGAGCACGCCGCCTTCGACCAATGGTGGGAGCCCTTCACCTTTGGTGTCGGCACTGCCGGCGCGTACCTGTGGCAGCTCGACCAAGAGCAACAGACCCGTCTGCGCGAACACTGCCGAGATGCGTTCCCGGAGGGGGGCCTGGTCCTGGCTGCTCGAGCCTGGGCAGCCCGCGGTCGCGCCTAGGTCGCAGGCTTACGAGGCACCACGGCGGGCGCGCGCCAGACCTCGACATCCTGCCGTGCGCCGACGTCCTCTTCTCTCAGGGGCTCGATGCGGTCACCGCGGCGTTCGGATGGACATCGTGTGTGTCACGAGTGCCCGAACTTCACGTCCGGCAGGATGCGGTCGAGCCAGCGCGGGAGGGCCCAGGCCTTGTTGCCGAAGACGCGGAGCAGTGTCGGGATCAGGACGAGGCGAACGAGCATCGCGTCGAGCAGCACGGCGATGCCGAGGATGACGCCCATCTCCTTCGGCGGCAAGGGCCCGGAGAGGGCGAACGTGAAGAAGACGGCGACCATCACGGCGGCGGCGGCGAAGATCACGCGACCGGAGTGGGCGAGCCCTCCGATCATGGCTTCCCGCGCATCGCCGGAGCGGTCGTAGTGCTCCTTGGCCGAGGAGAGCAGGAACACCGTGTAGTCCATCGAGATCGCGAAGATCATCGCGAAGAAGAACACCGGTCCCCAGGCGTCGAGGAAGCCCTGCGGCTCGAAGCCGAGCAGTCCCGCACCGTGCCCGTCCTGGAAGATCAGGCGGGCGATTCCGAAGGCGGCGCCGGTTGCGAGCAGGTTCGTCGCGACCCCGAGTGCCGCGATCAGCGGCGCACGGAGAGCGACGAGGAGCAGCAGGAAGCCGAGCGCGAGGACGATGCCGATGACGAGCGGGGTCTTCGCCGCCAGCGCTTGTTCGAGATCGTGGTTCTCGGCCGCCGCGCCTCCGACGAGCGCGGGCGGCGGCAGCGCCGACCGGAGCCGGTCGATGGTGCGGCCGGTCGCCGTGCTCGACGCATCCGTCGTCGGGATCGCCTGCACGAGCGCGAGACCGGCGCCGCCGAAGGAGGCGGGCATGACGTGCGCGATCCCGGGGTCGCGGCGCGCGACCGTCATCACGGCTGCGGCGTCGCGCCGGGGCACGACGATCTGCAGCGCGCCGGGCGCTCCCGTGCCGAATGCCTGCTGCACCTGTGTGTAGCCGACGCGCGAGCCGTCGCTCGGCGGCACCACCTTGATCGAGGGCATGCCGGTGTTCAGTCCGAACACGGGGAGCGCGAGCAGCACGAGCACGAGCGTCGCCGCAGGGCCGTAGAGGTGCGGATGGCGCCAGAGCCGCTCGCCCCAGCGGGCGAACCGGGCCGAGCGGTGCTCGCCCGAGTGCACCCAGCGAAGCGGGAGCGCGTCCACCCGTGGCCCGAGCTTCGCGAGCACGGCCGGCAGCAGCGTCAGCGTCGCGGCGAGCACGAAGAGGACGCTGAGCATGATCCCGAGCGCCATCGAGCGGAACGCGGGGCTCGGCACGAGCATGAC
>DATKQO010000287.1:0-5789 GCA_035532715.1 Gaiellaceae bacterium
GCCCTCGCCCTGCACGGGCTCGAGCACGATCGCCGCGACGGTCTCCGGAGCCACCTGGCCGATGAAGGCGCGCTCGAGCGCGGCGAGCGCATCGGCGGTCGTGATCCCACGGTAGGCGTTCGGGAACGGGACGCGGTAGATCTCCGGTGCGAACGGGCCGAGGCCCGCTTTGTACGGGTGCGTCTTCGAGGTCAGGGTCAGCGACAGCAACGTGCGGCCGTGGAAGGCGCCCTCGAAGGCGATGACGGCCGGGCGGCGCGTGTACGCGCGTGCGAACTTGACCGCGTTCTCGACCGCCTCGGTGCCGGCGTTGAAGAAGGCCGCTTTCGCCGGGCCGGCGAACGGCGCGAGCGCCAGCAGGCGCTCCGCCAGCGTGACGCAGAGCTCGTACGGGACGATCGTGAAGTCGGTGTGGAGGAAGCGCGCCGCCTGCTCCTGGACGGCCTCCACGACCTTCGGGTGCGCGTGGCCGACGTTGAGGCAGCCGACACCGCCGGTGAAGTCGATGAAGGTGTTGCCGTCGACGTCCGTCAGCGTCGCGCCGCTTCCTTCGGCGGCGACGATCGGCAGGTAGAGCGACATCGGGTTCGCGATGACGCGCTCCTTCCGCTCGACGATCGCGCGGGAGCGGGGGCCGGGCACCTCGGTGCCGAGCTGGATCGCGCGGGTCGTTGCCACGCTGCCACCATAGCGCGACGCATAGACGTATAGCGCCGATACAGGAAGGCTTCGACTACAGCTGCGGCGCGGGCAAGTCCGGCAGCGGCGGCGGGGTGGAGCTCGCGTGGAGCGCCTGCGGCGTATACATGCCGCTCGCGTTCCAGAGCATGAATCCGCCCGTCGCGTACTGCCGGGCGGCGGCGACCTGGGCTCCGACGTCGGCGGCCGTGTACGTGCGGCCGAGCGAGAAGTCCTGGAGCCACGGCACGAGCGTCGCCTTCGTGCCGGCGAGCTTGGCGCGGAAGTCGCGCAGCGAGTACGACACGGTCTTGCCCGGCGCAGCGTTCGGGTCGGGCAGGCCGAACTCGCCCGGCCGGTAGTGCGACGGGTAGACCATCGGGTAGATCGCGTCGACGACCTCGCCGACCTGGCCCGGGTACTGACCGATGCCGAGATCGTGTGTCGCCGACAGGCCGAAGACGTCCGCCGACACGCGCACGCCGAGCGGATGGAGCCGGCCGACCGCGTAGCGCAGGAACGCGGCGACCGTCTCGCCCATCGGCTGGCCGTGCTTGCCGGGGTAGCGGATGATCGAGAGGTTGCCGTCGCTCGGGAAGCGGACGTAGTCGAACTGGATCTCGTCGAAGCCGGCCTTGGCCGCGGCGACCGCGACGTCGACGTCGTAGCGCCAGGCGGCCCGCGAGTACGGATTGAGCCAGCCGAGCCCGCCGTTCGTGTGCCAGAGCGAGCCGTCGCTGCGATGGACGGCGAGCTCCGGATGGGCCGCCGAGGTGATCGGGTCCTCGAAGCTGACGACGCGCCCGATCAGGTAGACGCCCGCCTTGTGCACCTTGCGGACGACCTCCGCCGGGTCGTAGTAGGCGCGCGCTGCGCCGTCGTGGAGCGCGAGCGCCGGTGCGCCCTTGACGAAGGCCACGTTGCCGGTCTCGTCCTTGAGGTCGAGCTCGATCGTGTTCAGGCCGTCCTTGCGCAGGGCGAGGTACGAGTCGAGCTTGCCGGTCAGGGTCATCAGCGGACCGGTGACGTGGACGCCGCGGATCTCCTCGGGGAGCGGCGTGCGGAACGGGCTCGAGACGGCGGCCGAGGCGACCGGCGTCAGCGAGACGGCTGCGGTGCCGGCTCCGGCCACGAGCTGGACGATCCCGTAGAGCGCGGCTGCCGCGAGCGCGGCGACGACGGCGAGCGCGGCGCGCCGGCGGCGGCGCACTGCGCGGCGGCGGGCCTCGCGGCGGAGCGCCTGGGCGTCGGGGTACTCGATGGTGCCGGCGGTCGCCATTTCGGGGGACGGATGGTAGATGCTTCCGTCACGATCGGCCAGTGCCGGCACCGCGGCGGCGCGGCTCCAAACGGCCGCTCGAGCCACGTCTGGTGGCAGCCACCGGCCGTGGCCGGGGCCGGCGTGTCGCCCAGAGCCAACGCCCGGGGCCTGACCCCTCGTAGAATCGGCCCGTGGTCCTGTCCGACGCGACGATTGCCCGCTACCTCGCCGAGGGCCGGATCGAGATCGATCCCTACGACGCCGCCCTGCTCCAGCCGTCGAGCGTCGACGTCCGGGTCGACCGCTTCTTCCGCGTCTTCCACAACAACCGCTATCCGTTCATCGACGTGAAAGTGGAGCAGGAGGAGCTGACCGAGCTCGTGGAGGTCGACGGCGACGCCCCGTTCGTGCTCCATCCGGGCGAGTTCGTGCTCGGCTCGACGCTCGAGCGCGTGCGCCTGCCCGACGACCTCGTCGCCCGGCTCGAGGGGAAGAGCTCGCTCGGACGGCTGGGCCTCCTGATCCATTCCACCGCTGGCTTCATCGACCCCGGCTGGGACGGCCACGTGACGCTCGAGCTGTCGAACGTCGCGACGCTCCCGATCACCATCTATCCCGGCATGAAGATCGGCCAGATCTCGTTCATGCAGATGACCGAGCCCGCCGCGACGCCGTACGGCTCCGACGCGATCGGCTCGAAGTACAAGGGACAGAAGGGGCCGACCGCGAGCCGCTACTGGAAGAACTTCGAGTGACCGTTCTCGTCACCGGGCCGAACGGCTTCATCGGCCGACACGTCGTCCACGCGCTGCGCGCGCACGAGATCCCGGTGCGCGCGCTCGTGCGCGATCCAGGCAGCGCCACGCGCCTCACCGCGTGGGGCGCCGAGCTCGCCCCCGGCGACGTCACCGATCCGGACTCGCTTCGCGCCGCCGTCGCCGGGGCCGACGCGATCGTCCATCTCGTCTCGATCATCAAGGGCTCCGGCGATGACTTCCGGCGGGTCATGTCGCTCGGCACGCGTGATCTCGTCGCCGCCGCGCGTGAGGCGGGCGTGCGGCGCTTCGTCCTCATGAGCGCGCTCGGCCTCGACGAGCAGACGAAGGACCGCGTTCCGTACTTTGCTGCGAAGTGGGAGATGGAGACCGCAGTGAAGGCGTCGGGGCTCGAGCACGTGATCTTCCGGCCGAGCTTCGTCTTCGGCAAGGACGGCGGCGTGCTGCCGACGTTCGTCCGGCTTGCCCGCTTCGCTCCGGTCACGCCGATCGTCGGGCCGGGGACGCGCCGGCTGCAGCCGATCTGGGTCGAGGACGTCGCCGCGTATGTCGTGCAGGCGCTCGAGCTGCCGGCCGCGGCCGGCCGGACATTCGAGCTCGGCGGTCCCGACGCGCCCACGTGGAACGAGTTCTGGGAGCATTTGAAGCGCGTGCTCGGGACGCGGCGCCCGTCCGTACACGTTCCCCTCGCGCTGATGCGCCTGCAGGCGGCGCTCACGGAGCGGCTGCCGGGCGCTCCCGTCACGCGCGACCAGCTGACGATGCTCGAGCTCGGCGACAACGTGACGCACTCGACGGACGCGGTCGAGACGTTCGGGCTCCCGCTCGTCCCGCTCGACGAGCAGCTCCGGCGCGCCGCGGCGTGACGACGCGCGGCGTCGTCTATGTCGAGCCCGGTGCGCGCCCGGCGGTCGAGGAGCTGACGTTCGACGCCCCCGGCGCGCGCGAGGTGCTCGTGCGCGTGGAGGCGTGCGGCGTCTGCCACTCGGACCTGCACGTCGTCGAGACGAACGGCTGGGGCATGAAGTTCCCGATCCTCCTCGGCCACGAGGGCGCGGGGACGGTCGAGGCCGTCGGCGAGCGCGTGACGAGCGTCGCGCCCGGCGACCGCGTCGTCATCGCCTGGCGTGCGCCGTGCGGCGACGACTGCCCGGCCTGCCTCCGCGGCGATCCGCGCCGCTGCTCGAACAACCTGCGCGCGCAGCGGCGCATGCACCGCGCCTCCGACGGTGCCCTCCTCAGCCCCGTGCTCCGCTGCGGGGCGTTCGCCGACCGCGCGATCGTCCACGAGGCCTGCGCCGTGAAGGTTCCGGTCGAGCTGCCGGTCGAGCAGGCGTGCCTGCTCGCGTGCGGCTTCTCAACGGGGGCGGGCGCCGCCCTCTGGGCGACGCCGGTGCGCGCGGGTGCGAGCGTCGCCGTGATCGGCTGCGGCGGCGTCGGCCTCGCGGTCGTGCAGGGCGCGCGGCTCGCAGGAGCCGGGCGGATCGTCGCGATCGACGTCGTCGACGAGAAGCTCGAGCTCGCGCTCTCACTCGGCGCAACCGACGCGGTCGACGGCCGCGACGCCGACGCCGTCGCGCAGGTGCGGGCGCTCGCGGGCGCGGGCGTCGACTACGCGTTCTCCGCGATCGGGGCGCCCTCGGGGCTCGCCGACGCGGTGCGCATGTGCGCGTACGGCGGCACGGCCACGCTCGTCGGCGTGCCGCCGCCCGGGCGGACTCTCGACATCGACATCGAGCGCGATCTCTTCGGTCCGAAGGTCGCGATCGCCGTCACGCACGGCGGCGACACGATGCCGCAGCAGGACTTCCCGTTCCTCGCGCAGGCCGCGCTCGACGGCCGGCTGGACCTCGACCGCTTCGTGACGAGGACGATCTCGCTCGACGAGGTGCCGGACGCGCTCGACGAGCTGTACGCCCCGAAGGGCGTCCGCACCGTCGTGCAGCTCTAACGGCCGAACGACGCGCGGCGCTCGGCGTCGCGCTCGGGGTCGACGAGATGTCCGTCGCGCTCCACGTGGCCGTCCTTGCCGCCCACGGCGAAGATCACGGCCTCCTCGTCGAACGGGTTCGAGATCGTGCGCGGCGTCGTCGAGGTGACATGGAAGAGGCCGCCTTCGCCGAGGTCGCGCGTCTCGCCGCCGACCGCGACGCGGACGCGTCCACGGTGCACGAAGTAGAGCTCGTCCTGCTCGTCGTGGTAGTGCGCGAAGCCCACGTGGCCCGGCGGGAACACGATCGCGTTGACGCCGAACGCCGTGACTCCGAGCGCCTGGCGGATCTTGCGGAAGCCGTGACCCTCGCCGAGCTCGTCGAGCGAGGAGAACGCGTGGCTCACGCCGTCGCTTCCTCGCCCGTGCAGACGGCCTCGGTCATCGGCAGCCGCCCGAGGAGCTCCGAGAGCGTGGCCCGCTCCTCCCCGCTGAACCGCGACGCGAACAGCTCGTCGATGTCGGCGTGGTGGGACGTGCTCGCCTCGGCGAACTTCGCCTCGCCCGCGTTCGTCAGGACGGCGTAGGTCACGCGGGCGTCGCTCGCGCAGTTGCCCTTCTCGACCCAACCGGCGCGTTCGAGCCCGTCGAGGAGCCGCGTGATGCCGGAGGCGCTGAGCAGCACCGTCCGGGCGAGGTCGACCCGCCGCAGGTGGTGCTCGGGCGCATGGAAGAGCTGCGCGAGCACGTCGAAGTCGCTCAACGTCAGCCCGTGCTGGAGCTCGAGCCGGCTGGAGAGCTCGCGGGTGACCGCGGCGTGGGCCCGCAGGAAGCGCAGCCAGGAGCTCAGATCGGGCTCGACAGTCTGTTGCGCCGACAATATTTGACTAGACAAGTTTTTCTCGCTAAGATGGTTGATGTCGCAAGTATACCGCAAGTCCTGACAGGAAGGAAGACCCAGATGTCCGTCATCGAGCACACGAAGCAGTTCGCCCCGGCCGGTACGTGGGCCGCGGATCCCGTTCACTCGAACGTCTCGTTCGAGGTCGAGTACGCCGGCGTGAACACGTTCCGCGGCGGCTTCAAGGAGTTCACCGCCGTTCTGCACGCGGGCGACGAGGCGACGACCCTCGAGGGGTCGGCC
>DATKQO010000288.1:0-2123 GCA_035532715.1 Gaiellaceae bacterium
AAGGGCTGGGTGATCGACCCGAACAAGGGCGGCAGCTTCACGCTCGACCGCATCACGTTCACGCTCGTGAACGCCCACCACTCGAGCTCGACGCCCGACGGCGGCTACGCCGGCGAGGCCGCCGGCTACGTGATCGAGACCGAGAACGGCACCACGCTCTACTTCGCCGGCGACACCTGCGTCTTCGGCGACATGCAGCTGATCGGGCGGATCTACCAGCCCGACGTCGCGATCATCCCGATCGGCGACCACTACACGATGGGCCCGCGCCAGGCCGCCGTCGCGCTCGAGCTGCTCGGCGTCAAACGCTGCGTCCCCTGCCACTGGGGCACCTTCCCGGTGCTCACCGGCACGCCCGAGGCGCTGCAAGCGCTCGCGCCGGGCGTGCAGGTCGAGCGCCTCGAGCCCGGCCAGTCGGTGACGATATGAGAGAACGCTGGTTCGGGGCGACCGGGCGGCGCGTCGACGAGGTCGCACTCGAGGGCACCGTCGACCTCGACGACGCGCTCGTGCTCGACGCCGTCGGCGACGGCATGGAGCTGCACGCCGCCTTCGAGGAGGGCCGCCCCGTCGTCGTACGCGCGGCCTCCGCGGAGGAGATCAAGGCCGCGCTCTCGCGGCCCGAGGTCGCGTGCGTGCTCGTCCCCACCGACCGCGCCGACCTGCTCGCCCTCGACCTCACGGAGCTCACCTACGGATGATCGTCGCGACGTACTCGATCGCGGCATGCGACCTCGACGCCGCGCAGTGGGGCGTCGCCGTGCAGTCGAAGTTCCTCGCCGTCGGCTCGGTCGTCCCCTGGGCCGAGCCGGGGGCCGGCGCGCTCGCGACGCAGGCGTACGCGAACCCCCGCTACGGGCCGGACGGGCTCGCCCTCCTGCGCGACGGGCTCGCCGCCGCCGAGGTCGTCGACCGGCTCGTCGCAGCCGACGACGGGCGCGACGAGCGCCAGCTCGGCATCGTCGACGCGCGCGGCGGCTCCGCCGCCTGGACCGGCTCGGAGTGCCACGCGTGGGCGGGCCACCGCACCGGCCCCTGCTACGCCGCGCAGGGCAACATCCTCGTCGGCGCAGAGACCGTCGACGCGCTCGCGGACACGTTCGAGGCGACGGCGCAGCTGCCGCTCGAGCGGCGGCTGCTCGCCTGCCTCGCCGCCGCGCAGGACGCGGGCGGCGACCGGCGCGGGCAGCAGTCAGCGTCGCTCCTCGTCGTCGAGCGCGACGGCGGCTACGCCGCGATGTCGGACCTCCTCGTCGACCTGCGGGTCGACGACCACGAGCGGCCGATCGACGAGCTCCGGCGCATCCACGCACTGCACGACCGGCTCTTCGGCAAGACGCCGCGCGACGCCTGGCTGCCGCTCGCGGGCGCGCTCCGCGACGAGGTGCGCGACCGGCTCGCGCGGCTCGGCTACGACGGCGAGCTCGCGGAGGCGCTCCTGCGCTGGGCGGGCATCGAGAACCTCGAGGAGCGCGTCGACGGCGCCGAGGCGATCGACCCGGTCGTGCTCGCGGGGCTCCGCGAGGCGTCGGCGTGAAGACGCCGTGCGCCGACCTCGTCGAGCTGAGCACGCTCGACTACTCCGCTTCGAGGCCGTGGGCCATCCGCAGGGCGGTTATGTCGATCCGATCCTGATCGCGGTTCGCGTGCTCCTTCATCGCGATCAGATGCTGGAGTGACGCAACCCAGAACGGACGGCCGACCTCTTCGAGATCGACTCGCTCGGCACTCTCGCGTAGCTCGTCATACGTGAGCTCGCCCTCTGCGTCCTCGACATACGGCATCAGGTCGATGCGCCCCAGGGTCGTATAGAGCGCCCAGTTACCGGCGCCCTCGCTCAGACCTTCGAGCGTGAAGGGCATCGGCAGCTCCTGCGCGGCGAACTCACCGGCCTCCGCGGGGCGGGCGTCCACCGCCGAGAGCGCAGCCCGAAGACGCGAGACGTTCTCCCGTGTCGTACGGGGCACGATGTCGACGTCCTCGGTCGTGCGCACGTAACCCTGCAAGGACACCGCGAAGCCGCCGATGACCACGAACTCGACGTCGTGCTCGCAGAGCACTCTCAGCAGGTCGTAGAAGCGCGGAAGCGCCCCCTCAGCCGGTTCAGAGGCTCCCCTCGCCAC